>JBARXI010000587.1:0-27537 GCA_049647275.1 Microcoleaceae cyanobacterium | reverse complement strand
GCGAGGATACCGTTCCCTCCGGGACGCTTCGCGAACGCCATCCCACCCTACGGGAAGCTCCGAAGATCGACCGCTTTTTTCTCCTTTAAAGGAGAGGCTTTTTACCTTAATTATTCGGTAAGATGCAAGAGGTAAGAGGGAAGATATGGGGATAGGCAATACAGAAAAATGCAAGAAACAGAGCAGATTTTTCCTCAAAATCGATCCTTAAAAGACTTGATTATTGTCAGAAGCGATCGCTAAAAATCGGGAGCAAGCAGATATTGTTTTCGCTCGCTTGCAAACCAATAAACTGTTATCCAAGCCTAAGCGTTTACAAAAAATTGAATCTGCTTATCAAACTTATGTAATCGCAGTGGATAAACTTTTGGAATTGCTCAAGGCAGAGCGTTTTCAAGAAGCCTTGGAAGTTGATGAGAATGAGGTCGATCCGAGTTTTGAAAAATTGCATGATATTCTCCTGGCTCAAAGTTTATTGGTTGCAAATAGGGCGTTAAATTTTAAACGTTGGGCATTTTTTGGTACTCAAGGAATAGGTTTATTTTTAATAATTATTATTGGTATATTCTTTTGGCAATACCGCAAGGCCAATCAAAAAGTTCAACGTATTATTGCTGAAAGTGCCAATCGACGAGAGCAATTATTACAACAAGAGCAGCAAATTTTAGAAGAGAAGATTGCAGAGCGCACCCAAGCACTTCAAAACACAAATATGAAGCTTGAAAAAGTGCTAACCGAGCTCAAACACTCTCAACTGCAACTGATTAAAAGTGAAAAAATGGCAAGTATTGGTCAGTTAACTGCCGGAATTGCTCACGAAATCAACAACCCATTAGGTTTTATTTCGGGCAACCTAACTTTTACTGATGATTATATTCAAGACCTAATTGAATTGTTGGAACTCTATCAAACAGAATGGCTTTCTCCTAGTGAAAAAATCCTCAATAAAGTTGAAGATATTGAATTAGATTATCTCATAGAAGACTTACCAAAAAGTATTAATTCAATGAAACAAGGTATGAAGCGGATCACAGAAATTAGCACATCAATGAGAACCTTTTCTCGTGCCGATACTGTAGCTAAGGTTCCTTTTAATCTCCATGAAGGAATAGATAGCACCTTATTAATTCTCAAACATCGACTTAAAGCTAATGAACAACGTCCGGAAATAGAAGTGGTAAAGAACTATGGTAATTTACCAGAAGTTAATTGCTATCCAGGACAATTAAATCAAGTATTTATGAATCTAATTGCTAATGCCATTGATGCTTTAGAAGAAAGTAATCTAGGTAAGAGTTTTGAGGAGATTAAGGCAGTACAAACTCGGATTACTATTACTACAGAAATTGACAATGAAAACCAACAGATAATCATCCGCATTAGAGATAATGGTATGGGAATGAGTAAGTCAGTCAAAGAAAAAGTTTTTGAACATTTATTTACGACAAAAGGAGTAGGTAAAGGCACGGGTTTAGGTTTATCAATTTCCCGGCAAATTGTTGAAGAAAAACACGGAGGAACACTTACTTGTAATTCAGCACTAGAGAAAGGTACAGAGTTTGTAATTGCTTTACCCAGGTATTGAAGAAGGCAGAAGGCAGAAGGCAGAAGGCAGAAGGGAAAATTGCATGGGGATTCTAACCCCAAACAATTTTGAGCACCGTGTAGACGGTGGGGTATTAAACCCGTAAGGGAAATGATAAAATTAATGACGACTCAGCACAGTGGCGAGCGTTCGGACAAGCTCAGGGTCATTTAAAGCTATTATATTTATATAATTACCATAATTACTAACTAAAGACCAATGACCATCAAACTACCGGGATATCAAATCACACAAAAGCTATACGAAGGAACTCGTACCCTAGTTTATCGAGGCATTAGAGATTCTGACTCACAAACAGTCGTACTCAAATTTCTGCGTAACGAATATCCCACTTTTAACGAACTGTTACACTTCCGCAACCAATATACCATCACCAAAAACCTCAATTTACCCGGAGTTGTCAAATCCTTAAGTTTAGAAACCTATGGTAATGGTTATGCTTTAGTGATGGAAGACACTGGGGCAATATCTCTGGACAAATATGACTCATTAGACTTAACAACTTGTTTAAAAATAGCCATTCAAATAGCAGATATTCTACACAAACTATATCAAAATCGAATTATTCATAAAGATATTAAACCAGCAAATCTACTGATTCATCCCCAGACTCAACAAGTAAAATTAATAGATTTTAGCATTGCTTCTGTGCTACCCTTTGAAACTACTGAAATTCAAAACCCTAACCTCTTAGAAGGAACCCTAGCCTATATTTCCCCAGAACAAACAGGACGGATGAATAGAGGAATAGACTATCGCAGCGACTTCTATTCTCTGGGTGTCATGTTTTTTGAGATGCTCAACGGAAAATTACCATTTGATGCCACTGACCCAATGGAATTAATACATTGTCATTTGGTGAAAAAACCTCAAATGATTGATTCCCAAATCCCGACTCCCGTAGTTAATATGATTCACAAATTGATGGCGAAAAATGCCGAAGACCGCTATCAGAATGCTTTGGGTTTAAAATACGACCTAGAAAAATGTCTGGCTCAATGGGAAAAGGTGGGGAAAATTGAGACTTTTGAGTTGGGAGAGCGGGATGTGAGCGATCGCTTCCTCATTCCGGAAAAACTGTATGGAAGGGAAAAAGAAGTTCAAGCTTTACTTGATACTTTCGAGCGTGTCGCCGACGGTGGAACAGAAATGATGCTAGTGGCAGGATTTTCTGGTATTGGAAAAACAGCAGTGGTGAATGAAGTCCACAAACCCATCGTCAGGCAGCGCGGGTACTTTATCAAAGGAAAATTTGACCAGTTTCAGCGCAATATTCCTTTTAGTGCATTTGTGCAAGCTTTCCGAGAGTTGATGGGGCAACTGTTGAGTGAAAGCGATATAAAGCTTGATGAGTGGAAGGCAAACATCCTTAATGCTGTGGGGGAGAATGGGCAAGTTATTATCGAAGTCATTCCTGAGTTAGAAAAGATTATTGGCGAACAACCAAGCGTTCCTGAATTGTCGGGAAGTGCAGCCCAAAATCGCTTTAATCTGTTGTTTCAAAAATTCATTCAGGTGTTCGCGCTCCAAAGTCACCCTTTAGTTATTTTTATTGATGACTTACAGTGGGCAGATACGGCATCTCTGAAATTGATGCAATTATTGATGGATGGTGGAGAGACTGGCTATTTACTCTTGTTGGGTGCTTATCGGGATAATGAAGTGTTTCCAGCTCACCCATTGATGTTAAGTTTAGATGAAATCGCCAAATCTGGAGCAACTTTAAACACTATAACTCTGGCTCCTTTAAGCAAAACCGACTTAAATTATTTAGTGACAGATACTCTGAGTTGCAAGGGAGAATTTGCTTTACCTTTAACTGAATTAGTGTATGAAAAGACTAAGGGAAATCCGTTTTTTGCTACCCAGTTTCTCAAGGGGTTGCAGGAAGATGGGTGGATTAGTTTTAATTTTGATGTGGGTTACTGGCAATGCGACATGACGCGAGTGCGGGAGTTGACTCTGACGGATGATGTAGTGGAGTTTATGGCAAGTCGGCTGCACAAACTGCCAGAAAAAACTCAGTCGATTTTGAAGTTAGCAGCTTGTATTGGTAATCAGTTCGATTTGACAACGTTGGCGATAGTATGCGAGCAATCTTCTATGGCAGCGGCTACAGCAATATGGGGAGCCTTGAAGGAGGGGCTTGTGTTGCCAGTCAGCGACAGTTATAAGTTTTTCCAAGAGATTAACTACCAGGAGCAAGAGCAGTCTGAGAATGTATGGGTCAGCTACAAGTTTTTACATGACCGCGTTCAACAGGCGGCTTATTCTCTGATTGATGGGAAGCTAAAACCAGAAACACACCTCAAAATAGGTCGCCTGCTATTAAGCAATCTATCAGTATTAGAGATCGAGGAAAGAATTTTTGATTTGACAAATCAATTAAATATGGGGCATTCTTTAATCGGCGATCGCCTGGAAAAAGATGAATTAGCTCGCTTGAATCTCATGGCTGGTCGCAAAGCAAAATCTGCAACGGCATATTTGGCTGCAATTGATTATTTGAACTTAGGAATAAAACTTCTAGAAGATAGCTGGGAACGAAAGTACGATCTGATGCTATCTCTATATCTGGAGGTTATTGAATCGGAATATATAAGTACACACTTTGAGAATTCTAAAGACTTAGCCGATCTAGCATTAAAACAAGCAAATTCTCTTTTAGATAGATTAAGAATTCACGAATTGCAAATTCAATATTATATCGCTAAAAACGAAAGAAAGCAAGCTGTAGAACTAGGAATTTATGCGTTAAAGCTCCTCAATATAGAACTCGACGGCATTTCTCCAGAGGTTGCTAATATTGAAGCCTTGGCAGATTTACCAGAGATGACAGAACCAAATCAACTTGCGGCCTTGCGGATTCTGATTGCAACCGTTTCTGCAGCTGTTATTGTATCTCCAGATTTGTTAGTTCCGATTGCTTTTAAAATGGTCAATATTTGTATTCGCTTCGGTAATTCTAAACTAGCGGCCTATGCTTATGGCTTTCACGCTTGGATGCTGTGCAGTTCTCTAGGAGAAATTGAAACTGGATATCGCTTTGGGAAATTGGCAATTCACTTATTGGAAAAGTTTAATGCCAAAGAGATTAAATGTAAAGTTTATCAGCAATTCAATGTATTTGTTCGTCACCGAAAAGAACCTCTCAAGAATATGAAAGAATTAGTTGAAGCTGTTCAAAGTGGCATTGAAGTAGGTGATATAGAGTATGCTTGTTATGCAGCACAAGACTATTGTATTTTACAGTTTTTTCTTGGTCAAGAGTTAGATTTATCCCTACAAGAACAGAAAAAGTATTTAGGATTAATTCGTTACAATCAACAAGAATTTTCCTTAAATTTTGCAAGTCCTTGGGTTCAGCTTGTCTCGAATTTATTAAGCCAATCTGTAGATAGATGTTCTCTCATCGGCAATTTCTTTGACGAGACATTGAAAATACCTGTTTTGCAGGAAACAAACGATCATATTTCACTTTTTCCCCTTCTATTTATTAAAACCTATCTTAACTATTTATTTGGCTGTTATGAACTGGCGGTTGACAATGCTATCAGTGCCGAAAAAGTTCAAGCTGGTTCTAATGGTTTTATCTATTATCCAGCTTATTTATTTTACTTTTCTTTAGCATTATTAGCTTGTGAATCGCGATCTACCTCCGAAAAACGACAGCGCTTGTTCGACCTCGTCAATTGCAATCAAAAACAACTGGGGTGTTGGATGAATGATGCACCGTTTACCTATCAGCATAAATACGATCTTGTTCAAGCCGAGTATCATCGTGTTTTAGGGGAAAAATTAGAAGTAATAGAACTATACGATCGCGCCATAGCCGGAGCCAAAGCCAACGAATATATCCAAGAAGAAGCTCTCGCCAACGAACTCGCTGCAAAATTATATCTACAATGGGGCAAAGAAAAAGTGGCGAGCGTTTATATGCAGGAAGCTTACTACTGCTACGCTCGTTGGGGCGCGAAAGCCAAAACCGACGACCTAGAAAAACGCTATCCTAACCTCCTAACACCCATTCTACAACGGCAAAAACTCTCTTTAACTCCCAGCGCCACCCTCGCCAATCTGACAACAGGGACGATTTCCCACACTACCACAGGAAGTGGAGATATCTTAGATTTAGCCACCCTAATGAAAGCCTCGCGCACCCTTTCACAGGACATATCTTTAGAAGGAGCGATCGCCAATCTCATGCAAGTAGTTATGGAAAATGCTGGAGCTGAAACTGTAGCTTTAATGCTATTTCAACAGCAAGTCTTAATGCTTACAGCTTTTGTCACTAGCGAGGGTCTTTCTCAAATTCACCCCATTCCTGTAGAAGTCATTGAGAGCTTACCTCTGAGCATTATCAACCAAGTCAAGCGCAGTAAAAAGCCTTTAGTTCTTGATAACGCTAGTAACAACAATGCTTATGCTGGAGATGCTTATATCCAAAAGCACCAACCTCAATCTGTTTTATGCCTACCGTTATTAGACCGCGGTCAAATGATTGGTATTCTCTATCTAGAAAACAATCAAGTGACAGGAGCGTTTACCAGCGAGCGGGTGGAAATTCTCAATTTACTTTGCTCCCAAGCTGCTATCTCCTTAGAAAACGCCAGACTCTATCAAAAATCTCAGAATTATTCCCAACAATTGGAGCAAACACAACTACAACTTGTTCAAAGCGAAAAAATGGCTTCTATTGGTCAGTTGGTTTCTGGTGTCGCTCACGAAATTAATAATCCTGTGGGCTTTATTTCTGGCAACTTAGATTATGCTTCTGAATATATTCAAAATTTCATTGATTTGTTGCAGCTTTATCAACAAGGCTTTGATTGGAATAGCCAGATAACTCAAAATAAAATTGAGGAGATAGAATTAGATTATTTATTAACAGATTTACCAAAACTAATTGAGTCGATGAAAGAAGGAACACAACGTATTGCTGAGATTAGTAAATCAATGAGAACTTTTTCTCGTGCTGATACTGTAGCGAAAGTTCCTTTTAATCTCCATGATGGAATAGATAGCACTTTATTAATTCTCCAACATCGACTCAAAGCTAATGAAAAACGCCCAGAAATAGAAGTAGTAAAAAACTATGGAGATTTGCCAGACATTAACTGCTATCCTGGACAGTTAAATCAGGTATTTATGAATCTAATTGCTAATGCTATTGATGCTTTAGATGAAAGTCATCAAGGTAAGACTTTTGAAGAGATTAAAACTGCACAAAATCAGATTATTCTTACTACAGAAATTAACAAAGATAAACAGCAGGCAATTATCCGAATTAGAGATAATGGCATGGGCATGAGCGAGGAAGTCAAAGAAAAAGTTTTTGACCATTTATTTACGACAAAAGAAGTAGGAAAAGGAACTGGATTAGGATTGTCAATTTCCCGTCAAATAGTAGAAGAAAAACATGAAGGTAAAATTACTTTGACTTCAGAATTAGGAGAAGACACTGAATTTGCGATCGTTTTGCCTCTTTAGTAAACTTTTATTTTTTGTAATATTTATCTGATTTTTTTCCGTTTCACAACATTTTCTATTTTAATTTTTTGTAATCCGATGATTTGTATCTAATTTATAGGCCTTACCTGTTTTGACATCAAAAGCCCAAGCTGCAATTTTCGATCTACCTTCTGGGAGCAACTTTCCAGAAATTGTTTGTTCCCAACCTGCATCAATATAAGCCGGATTATTAAATAGTTGAACTAAACTTTCTCTTTGAGTTTGAGCAGACATTAAAATATCAAAAATAATCCAGTTATCTGCTTTGTTTTTATAAGTTAAAATAATGGCATCCGCAGGGTGGTTACGGTCTGGTAAAAATGCCCAACCATTGACAAAATACCAACTACCAAAAGGAATAATTCCATCTAATGCACCATAAGTTTTATCTGGCGATTTTTTGGCAGCGATCGCTTCGATATTATTGCTGACAACTAAACCTGGTTTGAACATTCCGAGATTATTAATTTTATTAGCATTATTTTTAACGTAATCATAATTTTTCAAAATATTGGCTGTAATGCAAGACTGATTTTCGATAATATTGATAAAAGATAAGCAAGTTTTACCTTCTAATCGCCATTTATGCCAAGTCTGGATTTCCTTGAGGCTGTGAGTAAATGATTGGAATTGCCAAATCACTAATCCTATTATTGCTACACAAACAGTAATTTTATGTAGTAATATTTTTGGTTTAGTCAAATAGCCTTGACTCCGGGCATAGCTAAATACAATTGGTAATAGGTGAATAATAGCAACTATTAAGTATAGGGAAAATGTTGTATATTTGGAATGTAAAGAAGTTTCTAATCCCAAACCAACTCTACCAACAGAAGTTATTAAAGCACTGATAATTGAGTAAATTCCAATCATTACCCATCCAATAATTCGATTTAACAGAGCGTAGTCTTGAATATGTCTCAATAGGTAAAGACATAAACAGAAAAATATAGCTATTTCTACTCCACCAATAAATATTGAATGAGTTAGGGGAAATATTTGATTGCCGGAACCTAAAGGAGAACCTAAAAAAGCTAGAAAAAATTGCAGAGTTTGAGCAGGATTAAGAAAAGCTGGAGTTATACCAGGGCTCTGTGCTGGTTGAGAATAATCATAAAAATATATAGTTATACTGGCAATAAAAGCTGTTACCCAACCAAAACATAACCATTTTTGTTTAAATAAGTCTGAACATGATTTTAATGGAGCTAATACTAGCACTGGTAAAACTATTATCCAAGCGAGCATTCCATTAGAATAGGAGAAGGTACTAATGATACAAAGTACCAGAGAAATTAAAAATTTCATGGTTATACTAAAGCGAGAATAGGCAACTAAAATGGCAGTAGTAATACAAGCGATCGGCATGAATACAACCAGTTGGATGCCCCAAAACCAGTTGTCATATTGAATGGCAGAAAAAATTAGTAAGTTTGCTAAAAAAGCGATTAGTAAACCAGGGGTTGTCTTGGTATTTACTGTTAATCTATTGAGGCGATAAATATTCACAGAAACTAGACAAGCTAACAAAAATGTTCCGAGCATTTCATATCTCACATCCCAGTTTGTGAGATATGCTAGCCCAAGAAAAATTAGACGTGGGAATAATTTTCTACTTTCATTATGTTGGGAAATTAAGTCTTGCCAAGACAAAGAATTTTCTGAGATTTTGATAAATAACTGAGGCATGAGATTCCATTGATCCCAAAAAGGAAGGTTAACACTATAGTTAAGGATTAATATTCCCATGACGACTGCTGGAAGTATTGTTATAGCTATGGCTATTAAATGTGCCAACCTGAAGTCAAAGTTTAGTATTGTTTTTTTGAGCAAGTGAATATTTTTTGTTTTAGTCATATACATTAAATATGTTTGTTTTAACAGGAATAAATTTTTTAGTTTTAGGTGTTATATCAAGCCTGAAAAAAGTTGGCTACAAAATTGTTAGGCTGTGGGTAAGAGTAGGGGAAATTTCCCATCCTCGCCCATGCTCCGCAAAAGTCATACTCGGCTTTCGATGTTTGCTCCGCATTTGGAGCGAAATTGCCACTCATCCGATTATTTGTAACATTATTGTCTCAAATTAGTATCAGGTAGTAGGTAAACTATATTTGTAACTATTCCCAAATCTGAAATATCTCATAAGATTAAGATGAAATCCTGTTAAATCATACCAAGTATTAAAAATTTGGCTACTTATATTAAAGAGAAAGGGTATGGTTTTTTGGTCGTCCTGCAGCCGTAATGGTGAGGATAAGTAGTCATGCAAAATTAGTAACCTTGTCAACAGAGAAAACAACAAACGCTCTAATAGCTTAGAATAAAAGAATACAGCGATTTCTTCTTACATTGAGAACTGTGTAATTAATTTTGCCTAAGCACTTATATATTTTTTAATTTCTCCCCTACTCCCACACTCCCCACACCTCCCACACTCCTCTGCTTCTTGTACCATTACTATCACCACCGGTTTGTTTTTGTAGGGTGTGAGGAAAAAATAGCAATAAATAATCCATAACTTACTTTTGAGATTTTAAGCACTAATAATTTATGATAATTATTTAATCATTGAAGTAGCCAACAAGTATAGCATTACTTTGACAAATTCGTATAATTACGGTTAAGCCAAGGTAGCATCTTACCAAATAATGAATAATTAATAGTTAATAATTAATAATTAATAATTAAACAATTCAGGTTTAAAGCCTCCCCTTTTAAGGGGATAAAATCAAAAAATTTCCCTTAACTGTCAATCCCCTTCTTAAAAGAAGGGGGAATTATTAATTATTAATTGCTGAAAGCACTTTTTAAGAAGTTTGAGGTACAGTTTAATCCCTAATTTCCTAATTCCCTAATTCCCTAATTCCCTAATTCCCTAATTCCCTAACTTCCTAATTCCCTAACTGCCTATTCCCTGTTGTCTCCAAATGCTGTACCTCATCAACTGGAAAAGCGCTGTATAAATTTAAAACAAATGAAAAATAGTTATACTCATTTCAAATAAGAATGAAACACTTTTTTTGCTGAAACCCTTTCAAGCCAAGAAATACTCATCTGGGTCTAAACTGAAACGACTATAATCTTAATCTAGAATACCATCAAGTTATAATGAATTTAATTTTTGACTTACTTGACTCGACCGAAGTTGGAAGACTGAAGTTGAAGTCTGGATAAAAGTAAAGTGTTAACATTTAAAATTCTGTTCTTACTCCTAATTGTTACAGTAGGCGAAATTTATTACTTGCCCCTACTTCTTTCTTTAATAATATGAACGCCAGAAAGTGGATAGGCATAAGTTGTATTTGTATCAAAAGCCCAGGCTCTTATATTAACATCAGTTCCTAGAAATTCGGCGCTAGTAAATATTTTTTGCCATCCCGACTTTATATATCCTGCTTGATGATGACTTGCCACTATATCTGGTCTCGAAATTGTGCCATCTACAACCGCAAAAATAATTGCTTCACCTGCAGAATTATCATAAGTAAGTATGACAGAATCAACCGATTTTCTCTTCAGGGTAAGTGCTGCCCATCCACTAGCTAGATAAATGCGATCGCCAATTTTGTCTACCTTTTCAAAAACACCTGTAATTTCATTTTTTGAGTTAGGATGAATATTTACCAAGTCTTTAATTTTATTAGTCTTAATTAATCCCGGATTTAAGAAACCTATTTCTGTTAAGTAATGAGCGCGTTGTTTCCAAACATCATAGTAGTAAGGCCTCAAAACATTTTTACAATTATCTTGCATGGAGTCGATTAATAATAAACAGCTTTTATATTTTAAAATACTATAATGCCAGTCACGCATTTGCTCAAAGCTATAAGTAAATGTTTGAATTTGTAAAACAGTAACTACACCCAGTAACCAACAAGTAACTTGATTAAAAATATTTTTATTAAAGCTATACCCCTTATTTTTCCAGTCTGCTCCAACTATTGAAATCAAACCAATTATTGCCACAATTAAATATGTAGAAAAGGTGGTATACCTGGAAGAAAGAGCGGTATCTAAGCCAAAAGTAACTCTACCACCAGATGTCACTGCAGCACTAATAATTCCATAGAAACCAATCATCAACCAGCCAATTGTTCGATTCATTAGGTAAGTCTCTCTAATGTGTCTGAGTAAGTAAACAAATAAGCAAGTAAATATAGTAAATATGACTATTCCTAAAATAATGGAATTATTTACAGCTTGTACTGAACTATTTAGAGGTTCTGTTGATATACCCAGACCTAGAGGTGCGCCCAGAAATGCAAAAAAGTATTGTAAAGTTTGATAGGGATAATTTAATACTTCAGCAAGACCGGGGTTAGAAATTGGTTGATGATAGTTGTAGAAGTAAAGGCTAATATTAGTAAGAAAACCAAATATCCAGAGCAAATATAACCATTTGTTTTTTAATAATTCTGACCAAGTTTTTAATTTTGCTAAAGCTAACACAGGTAAAACAATAACCCAACATAATAAACCATTAGCATAGGAAAAACTGCTAATGGTTGCTAAGAGCATGCAAATTAAAAATTTAGCGGTAGGATGGAGTCGAGAGTAGGCGATTAATATAGAGGTAGTAATACAAACGATAGGAATAAATACAACTATTTGAATACCCCATAACCAGTTTTCATATTGAATCGGAGAAAATATCAAAATATTGGATATGAAAGTTATGAATAATACTTTAACTGTGGAAGTATCTACTGTTAATTTGTTCAAGCGGTAAATATTTACAGAAACGACACAACTAAGTAAAAATATTACTAACATTTCATACTTAACATTCCAATTTGTTAAGTATGCTAGTCCTATAAAAATGAGTCTAGGGAAAAATTTTCTACTTTCATTATGCTGTGCGATTAAATCGCTAAAATTAACAGTACCCTCATTAATTTTTTTAAATATGGCAGCTATTTGCCATTGGTCAGTAATTGGTACATTCACACTATATTTAAAAATGAGTAAACCCAAAACAATAGCTGGAATTATTGCTAAAATCAGAGTCATCCACAGGATAAATTTTGAATTAATATTTAGCGGACTCTTGTTAGTTAATTGCATCTCTTTTGGCGAAATAATCATATTTTAGTCTCTTTACATAAAATTAAAATTGAGCTGCATATATCAAGCAGAATTTACCGCAGATCGACGCAGAGAAAAACATAGAAATTAATAAATTTCATAATTCTGTGCAGTATCACATAAAATTAGTATTACAGTAAACTAACTACTGTAGTTTGACTGAAGTTGTTATATCATATTCTGATAATTAGTTATAATACTGCTTTATTGGGTTAAGGGTCAGCAAAATCCAATAAAAGCTTACTGATGTTTCGTTACCCTGGGATATCTTGTTACTTTATGCAACCAAGCCTACACAATTCAATTTTTGGCGTTGCATAATTACGAATGATTTTAGATTAAGGAATTGGGGAATTGCCAGAATGATTAATCAACTTGTTTTTTTTCATCAAAAGTCCAGAGCGGTTTTTGGCAGTATCATTCTATAATGTGCAACCTCTAATTTGTTATTCTCAGCATTTAACCAGACTTGATATGAATTACATAAAGACTTTTTAGTGATAAAACTTTAGCAGGACTTATATCAAATTACCAGACTCTAGTATTAAGCATTTGTCTAAAAATAACCATTACAGTTTTTGTATGAAAGCTAGATTAAAAATCCACTTCATATATCGGTTCTTATCCTTTATGAAGTACAGTATTTTTTCTATTCGGCGTTGGTGATTTTGGCTATGATTTTTATTGAAAAGCGATTGCCTAACTCTTAATTTCAAAGCATTTTATATTTGACAAATTTAGATTTCATAGCTTGATTCACCAACGCCTATTTTTTCTATTCCTTAATTTCTGATTCCCGGTTGCCTATTCCCGGTTGCCAAAAATCTAAAACTTGTGTATCTCACCAATTTAAGAAATGCTATATCAAATCCGCAAGCTTTCGGAGTAATATCATTTTTATCGTCAGTAAAAGTTTTCCGGCCGGAAAGCCCCCACAATATTGATTCTTATTACTAAATGCTGAATAATACCAATGCTGCCGGATTTGATATTAGATAAAATTTGTACAAATTATTTTTACATAGTTCGTCAGGTAAGCTTTAGTAAATTATGTATAGCAGTCGCCATTACTGCTCTTGACATATCAAAAGCTTAAAACTCAGACAACGCCAGATTATTCCTTATTCCTTATTCCTTCTGCTATACAATAAATAAGTTTTTCTCAACCCTGTTAACTACCTCAAACCTAAAAAATTAGTCTGGGGAAAAATTTTCTACTTTCATTATGTTGGTGAATTGACTCATCAAAACCTAGAGTACCTTCGGATAATTGACAAAATAAACCTCCCACTGAGTATTAGTAATTTATAAAAAACATTTACTCTATGTTTAAGAATTAGTAAATTTATAGCTATAGCTGGCAGAATAGCAAAACCAAAACCCAGAGATGTTTCATCATAAGTGAAAACAAGCTTGAAAACTTGCTTCTGACTTCATTTTCATATTTTTCGTTTTAATGTTTATTTATGCCCACCTACTTAGGAGAGAGGTTAGGACCAGAGGTCTTATGTTCCACGAGAATGAAACAACCTTGAAGAAAACCATCCCTAAACTTAACTTTTCATTTTTTTTATTTATGATTTCCGAACCAACTACTTTAATTTTTTAAAGCCTATTTTTTCATTAATAATATAGTAAGGTCGTTGCCGAACTTCATCATAAATTCGACCAATATATTCTCCAATAATTCCCAGAGAAAGAAGTTGAACTCCTCCCATAAAAAATGTAGTAGTTAAACCATAAGCCCAGGATAAAAATTCTCGTCCTAAAACGAATTTAACGTAAAGACCAATTAACCCAATAATAAAAGATGCAATGGCAGATACTAAACCTAAAATTGTTGCCATTTTTAGCGGAACCGTCGAAAAAGAAAATATACCATCAAAAGCAAGTTTAAATAACTTAGCAACTGAAACTTTAGGTTCACCTCGATATCGCGGGCCACGTTCGACAAAAACTCCTATTTGTTTAAATCCAGCATAAGCCCTTAACCCACTTAAATATTTATTCCGTTCTGGCATTCTTCGTAAAGTCAAAACAACTTTTCTATCCATTAATGAAAATATACCTGCATCCATCGGGGTTACAATGCCTGATAACTTTCTTTGGATGTAATAAAAACTTTTAAATGCTAACCGCTTGAACCATTTTTCTTTGCGATTTTTTCTAATGGCATAAACCACATCATATCCCTGTTGCCAAAATCTGGAAAAACTTATTATTGCTTCTGGAGAATCTTGTAAATCTCCATCCATCAGAATAACTGCTTTACCATTAGCATGGTCAATTCCTGCTGATAAAGCAGATTGATGACCGAAATTTCTAGAGAAGCTAATAATTTTTACTTCCGGGTGTTTTTCACTTATTTCTTTTAGCAATTTAAAAGAATAATCTACACTTCCATCATTGATAAAAACAACTTCACTACTACCATCAAGTCGTTGTAAAACATCTAACAACTGTCGCCAGAGTTCTGGGATAATTTCTTCTTCGTTGAAGATGGGAATAACTATAGAATAATCTATATTTTGCATAATGTTTACTCACTCCTCGCCCAAATCATACATATCTAGTTTATAGTTGTCAACCCAGAGAAAATAGATGTGAGTTATAATAGACATCTACGAAAAAGAATAGACTTTTTACAGAAGTAGGCAACAGGGAAGAAATTTTATGAGAAAAAAGACGAAAAATTCTCTCCATATATAATTATATAATTTCCGGAGATATCTCATCAAGGAATAAGGAGCTACTAAGTGTTTAAATATTAGAATTAGCTTTCATAGCAATTAGCAACCAGAAGTTGATTTATCCTGGTTTTGTTTTTCATATTTGGTATTTATTGAAAATCCTATAAACTACAAACTAGCTATTTGTGTTATTTTCCCCCTTTTTTTTATTCTTTATACAGCCTGTGGCGCAGCCAATAAGAGGCTTTTTACCTTAATTATTCGGTAAAAGAACTGACCTTGACCTTAGTAGTCTATATTAATTATTGATTTATAGCAGTACGTTTTTTGGCGTTTGACAATAAATTTTGGTTGTAAGGGAATAGGGGTGGTTCGCGTTTGCGACAGCATTCCGGAGGAAACCACCCGTACAGGAGTAGGGAGTAGGGAGTAGAGAAATGTCCGCCCCCTATTTGCGTTGCTATAAAAGCTAAAAGTTGACGGCGCTCTAGCTGAATGCTGATACTAAATCCGGTTTATACGGGAGCTTTCTTATCAAGGTAAGGCAGAAGGGTTAGAGGAAAATTGGAAAAAGTACATGAGTGATATAGGGGTTCTCATATTAATGAGGTACAGTATTTTTTAGCGTTGGTGAATCAAGCTATGAAATCTAAAGAGCGTAAAATATAAAATGCTTTTAAATTAGGAGTTAGGCAATCGCCATTTTAAGAAAAATCATAGCCAAAATCACCAACGCCTATTTTTTATTTTCCCTATTCCCTATTCCCTATTCCCTATTCCCTATTCCCTATTCCTTGTTGCCTGTTGCCTAAAATCCCAAATTTCTGTATTTCAGCAATTTGAGAATTGCTATATCATGTCCGGTTGAACAGTTATAAATAACGACACGACGGAGTAGTCTCCGAGTCAAGAAGGAAGAAGCAAGAGGAGGAGAAAGTTTTTTATCACTAATTATCCGGAAATGATACGATCGCCTGATTTGATAAAGATATAGACAGAATTTTTTACCTATTCTAATTTTCTGTAACTCTTGCAGTAAAATAGTTTCAATTTGGGAAAATATGTAATTATTTTTGTTTACCTGCTTATTACACAGTATCTAAGAATTGAATAATTTTTCAAGGAGAATGATTATTCTGAATTATGTGAGTTTTATTCAATAAAAAAGCTTTGCCAGTTTCAGTATCAAACGCCCAAGCGTTAACTTTAATCTTTCCTTGAGGAATTTCTTCAGCAGTAAAAGACTTTTGCCAGCCTGAATCTAAATAAGCTGAATTATCAAAATATTTCCTGACACTAGGTCTCGGCATCCTCTGATTAATTAACTTAAATATTGTTTCCTCTCCCTCGGCATTTTCATAAGTTAAAATCACACCATCAGCAACTTCTCCCCTTTCTGGTAAAATTGCCCAACCATTAGCAAAATAAGTCTCATTATCAATTTTATTTACTGTATCAAAATAACCATAAACTAAATCTGCCTGTGTCTCACCAGCAATATCTTGAATATTCTTACTCTTGACTAAACCAGGTTGTAAAAAACCTAATCTATCTAAAATATTAGCAGTCTGTTTCAGGGTTTCAGGACTTCTTTTAGTCACCAAACATTCATCTTTAGGAACAACATTTATCATTAACAGACAAGCCTTACTCTGTAACAGAATGACTCGGCGATCGCTCATCCTATTCACAGCATTAATTGTAGTATTGATATGCAAGATTATAAAAATGCCAACCAAAAAGTATGAACTATATTTCATCAACTTTTTCCGAGGCAATTTATCACTAGCTAACTCCCAAAATATAACAAGCAGATAAACCAAAGAAACCATCAAATATAATGAAAAAGCCGTATATCTAGGAGCCAAAGATTGACCGACACCAAAACCAACTCTACCTACAGCAGTTACAGCACCACTAATAATTCCATAAATCCCAATAATTAGCCAACCAATTAAACGATGTAACAACAAAAAATCTGTTTTAACTAACCTGAAAAATTGCCAAGATAGAAATACCCATAAACCAAAGACAAAACCTCCCACTATCGTCGCCACAGTTACATTTTCAAATCCCAAAGGAGCGCCGAAAAAAGCAAAAAAATAATGAACAGTATCAACTGGATGAGTTATAGCCGATAAAAAACTCGGATGTTTATCCGGCTTTTGATAATCATAAAAATACAGCACTGCATTGGCGACTAAACCCAACAACCCACCGATAATTATCCAAATATTTTTAGTAAAAATATCCTGCCATTTACCAGACGCTAAAATTACCAATGCTGGAAAAACTAATATCCAACTCAACATTCCATTAGCATAAGAAAAAGTACTAACCGTACAGAGACAAAAACAAATTACAAACTTAATTCTTAAACTCAATTTTGTGTGGGAAATTATTAAACAACCAGTCAGACAAGCAATCGGGATATAAACCACAATTTGAATTCCCCAAAGCCAATTTTCATATTGGGCAGGAGAAAAAATTAGTAAATTAGAAATTGCCAAGGTGAAAAGTTGAGTAACAATACTCGCCCTAACAGTCAACCTATTTAACCAATAGATATTCAGAGAAATAATACAAGTCAACAAAAATATTACCAACATTTCATATCTGACATCCCAATTAGTCAAATAAGCTAAACCGATAAAAATTAGTCTAGGGAAAAATTTTCTGCTTTCATGGAATTGTGCAAATAAATCAGTAAAAGAGAGATTTCCAGCATAGATTTTCTCAAACATTACTGCCAAAGGCCATTGGTCAGAAAAAGGAAAATTTACGCTATATTTTAGGATGCAAATTCCCATGAAGAAAACTGGCAAAAAAATCACACATAAAATAGGAATTTGTTGGCGGGTTGGTTGCTGCATAGACTAGATATTTTTTTTGTTGAAGAAAGAAAGCACGACCCAGGGCTATTTCATTCTAAACTGTGCCATTTTCTGTATTTACCAAACTACGTTATTTCAACCTTTAGGGATTTTATCTTTCGTTTCCTGAAAGTAAATAAATTCATTGCCAAAATCTAGAATGAAATGACCCTGAGCACGACCAGGATTTTTCACACAGATAATTAGACCAAAGTTAGAATTAAATAAACCCCCATCAATAAATTTGGGGAATTCAATTATACATCTGCGGAAATTAAATATTCCTTAGGGATATACAGATGATTAGACCGAATGCAAATTCCTATGAATAAAACTGGCAAAAAAATCACACATAAAATAGGAATTTGTTGCCTGGTTGGTTGCTGCATAGACTAGATATTTTTTTTGGTTGAAGCAACAAAGCACGACCAGGATTTTTCACACAGATATACAGATAATTAGACCAAAGTTGGAATTAGATAAACTCCCATCAATAAATTTGGGGAATTCAAATTGTAAGTTTGATTTATTCGCACTTTGTGTCTTTATATAGATTCTTTTTTTTATCCTTGACTAATAGCTAACTGCTAATTGTCGCGATCGCGCACCTGCTTCAACAATTCCACCACATCTTTATGACCTTCTGAATTTGCCCAAACCAAAGCAGTCCATTTATTATGATCTTTGGCCTTAATATCTGCTCCCCGCTCTAGTAAAATTTCCACCGCAGTAATATGGCCACTACCAGCAGCCGTCATCAAAGCAGTCAAGCCAAAATTAGTTGCAGCATTCACATCAGCTCCAGCATCCAACAAAATTTGCAAAATTTCCCGATCGCCACTGCCAGCAGCACCCATCAAAGCCATCCAACCGTCGTTATCATGGCCGTTGATATCTGCACCAGCAGCCAGTAATTTTTTAACTATCTCTATATGACCTGCTTCTACCGCCACAATTAAAGGAGTGAAAGCCTCCGAGTCTTTTTCATTAGCATCTGCGCCCCCACTCAGCAAAGTTTCGACTTGGGAAACATTTCCAGCTTTGGCAGCATCTATTAATTCTGTCATCTCATTTTCTCCTATAATTTTGTTTCATTTAATCAGTATAAAAGAAGGTGGTAGATGGTAGGTGTTATACAAATTCGCTCAAATAATAAGAGTAGGGGCAATTCATATTTGCTCCGCATTCGGACCGAAATTGCCGCTACTCCTATCAACAGCCTAGCAATTTGTAGCCTACTTTTTTCCAATTAAGTACCAACAAAAAATAACCATTCCATTTTTTACTAAAATAAATTGGCTTAAACTATCTCTGGGAAATAAATATAACAATGGCAGTAAATATACAAATAATTTTGTTTACCTACTTAATATTAAGTAGTAGCTGCTAGATTTTAGGCTGTCAATAAAATACTTGATTGCTTCAAGTTTGAATTGAGTTGCTGTGTTATCTCACTACTCTATCTTGTCTATCTTGTCTCCCTATCTCCCAATTCAAACATTATGAAAAAATATGATCTTGTCATCCTCTAAAATTGCCCCGGAGAATTGGCTACCTGGGTACGACCTGTTGTACAACAGTTACGACAACAGGCAAATATTGATATTAGAAGAAAAGAAGGTGGTAGATGTTAGCTGCTAGATTTTAGGCTGTCAATAAAATACTTGATTGCTTCAAGTTTGAATTAAGTTGCTTTGTTATTTCACTACTCTATCTTGTCTCCCTATCTCCCAATTCAAACATTATGAAAAAATATGATCTTGTCATCCTCTAAAATGGCCCCGGAGAATTGGCTACCTGGGTACGACCTGTTGTACAACAGTTACGACAACAGGCAAATATTGATATTAGAAGAAAAGAAGGTGCTAGGTGGTAGATATTAGGTGCTAGATTTTAGGTTATCAAGAAAATACTTGATTGCTTCAAGTTTGAATTGAATTGCTTTGTTATCTCACTACTGTACCTTGTCTATCTTGTCTGCCTATCTCCCAACTCAAACATTATGAAAAAATATGATCTTGTCATCCTCTCAAACGGCCCCGGAGAATTGGCTACCTGGGTGCGACCTGTTGTACAACAGTTACGACAACAGGCAAATAATAATATTGATATGAGAATTTCTGTAATTCTCTCACCTTGCCCCCATGCTACTGGAAAAGAAGCAGCGATCGCTATTTCCTATCCAGAAGTAGACCGCGTACAACCACCAGAATATTTTTGGCGTTTTTTGCTGCGGGGGGAGACGGCGGAAAATTGGCATTGGCATCCGCAGGGAGTAGTTTTATTTTTGGGAGGCGACCAATTTTTTACTGTTTTTGTGGGAAAAAGTTTGGGTTATCGCACTGTTATTTATGCTGAGTGGGATGCGAGATGGTGGCGCTTTGTTGATAAATTTGGGGCGATGAAACCGGAAGTTGTTGCTAAGGTGCCGAAAAAATATGCTGATAAATTTACCGTCGTGGGAGATTTGATAGCGGAGGCGAGGAGCAATTTCAATCCCCCCTTTATCCCTCCTTCAAAAGAGGGGAAAGTCTTAGAATTAATTGGGTTGTTGCCTGGCTCGAAACCTGCAAAGTTAAGTTTGGGCGTGCCTTTAACTTTGGCGATCGCTCAACATCTCCAGAAAATTCGCCCGCAAACTAGATTTATCATTCCAGTTGCTCCGACTCTTGACTTGCCGACTTTGGCAAGTTTTGCCGACCCGGAAAAAAATCCGGCTATTCAGAAAATGGGTGGTGTTGGAGCAAAATTATTGCTCCCTTCCTTAAAAAGTAGGGGAGCAGGGAGGAGGGAGCAGGGAGAGGGTTTGGAAATTAAAAATCATCCCGCAAATATGCAACGCCTAAAAAGGGGGGAGATAGATGCCGACCCTACCTGGGAAAGTGAGAAGATGGAAAATGCCAAACTGATTACACCTGCGGGAGTTGAGGTAGAGTTGATAACCCGCACTCCTGCTTATGATGTACTTTCCCAATGTTGTCTTTGTCTGACTACTATTGGGGCAAATACTGCTGAGTTGGGGTCGTTGGGAGTACCGATGATTGTTTTATTGCCTACCCAACAAATGGATATTATGCGAGCTTGGGATGGTTTGCCTGGGTTGCTGGCAAATTTGCCTGGGGTAGGTGCTGCTTTTGCTGCTGGAATTAATTGGTTAGTATTACGAAAGGGGCAACTGTTTGCTTGGCCAAATATTTGGGCAAAACAGGAAATTGTGCCGGAGTTGGTAGGTCAACTGAAAGCGGAAGCTGTGGCGGAATTGGTGTTAGAGTTTTTGAGTCATCCAGAAAAATTAGAGGAAATGCGCGAGCGGCTTCGTAATGTTCGGGGTCAACCAGGGGCGGCGCAAAAGTTGGCAGAAATTGTTTTGTCTTTACTTAAAAAATACTAATGCAGATAGGAAATACTGCTCCAGGGAATAGGAAATATGATTACGAAAAACAAGCTCTCTTTATGTGAATATAGGGCTTTCAATTATGTTTTTTTTTGGTAATTAACCAGCGATGGGTTTATTGTTTATAATTCTAGCAATGGTGGATTATTCTATAACGCTAATGGTAGCGACAGTGGCTTTGGTAGTGGCAGTCAATTTGCTATTCTTGAAGGTGGGGTGGCACTAACTGAAAGTGATTTTATAGTTCGTTCTTAATTTCAATTTCTGGTAAGTTATACCATGTCCGGATAATTAGTGATAAAAAACCTTCTGCCTTCCTAACTTACTCTTTTCCTTCTGGTCTCAGCATAGCAGCATAGCTACCTTCCTTCCCGAAACATTATAAGTATTCAACCGGACATGATATTAATTAGTTGGCTAGGGTTGCGCCATCCCTCTCACCCTTGTAGTGGACTAATATCGAATCCGTTAGCTTTGGAGACGATAAGAAACCGGGTAAAGTATTAGATATCCCAGAAAACGGACATTTACCTACACAAACCCGGTTTCTCTATTTATACCGATACTACCGGATTTGAGATGACACAGCTAAAATAGTGCATTAGCTTTTTTCGTGTAATTCTTCCTCTGGCAAGGTTTGAGCATTTAGGAAATACTGCTCCGGGGAATAGGAAATATGATTACGAAAAACAAGCTGTCTTTATGTGAATATAGGGCTTTTTATAGTTTCTTATACGAAAAATCATACCTTAGAGTCAACAACTGCCTTTTGTAAGTAAAGCCGCTGCATATCGCCAAAATTTAAAGAAAAACTAACTTGATTTAGGCGTAATTTACGAGAGCTGTTAACCAAAAAGTCTAAGATTTTTTTGCTTTTACTAATTACACCTATATTATACATTAATCGTTCTAGTGTTAATGTGCGACCAACGCGCTCTAATTTCCACACATTAAATCCCACTTGATTAACCATTTTAGTTAATGTTTCAGTAGTAAAAAAATAGATATGTCCATCGCAACTCAAGCTACGTTCACGTTTCCCCAATAATTTAAATAAAAAAGTATCATAGCAAGGAGTTTCCAGCACGAATGTACCACCTGGTTTCAAAATACGATAGACTTCTTGAAGAGTTGCTAAGGGTTCTGGGACGTGTTCAATAACGTGCATCATCAAAATGAGGTTAGCTGAAGAGCTGCTAATATTTGCCTTTTCTAATATTGTTGGAACAGTATCAATATGATTCTCTGATTCTGCATACCGACACAAAGCTACATTAGGTTCAACCCCTATTGTTTCCCACCCATCCTCTTGAAAAAATTTTAATAGATAACCAAACCCGCTACCAACTTCAATTACTTGGCCTCGGTTTGGATAAAGCTGATTTAAAATTGATTTAGTATTTTCATAATCTTTGACTTGAAGTCGTTCTTTTTCTATTCTTTGCTGTAGATCGGGCAAGTGCAGATGATTAAGAATCCATTCAGGATCGTAGTTTTCAATACTTTCACAATCTTCTAGTTGCTGACGAGGATTAGAATACATTAAGCCACAGCAATTGCACTTAACAATTTGGTTAATTTGAGCTTCACCAGATTTATACAAAGTAGTATAGTTATCACTACCACAGAGATTACATTTTACATATTTTTCCATATTCATAACAGAAGTTACCTCTATAATTTACAGTGTTAAGTTTTAAAAGTATTTATCTGGCTGTAGAGTAGCACATATTAAGATCGGGAAAGTCAGAAGAATACGAATGCCACCAAATTTTAAACTTTATTTAATAAAATTTGTATTTGTGGAAGTATATAGAACTCATTTGAGATATTTTTTTTGAAAAAATAGCCTTTTCGGGAGTTAGTATAAAAAGCAATTTAACGCCCAAATAGGTGTTTGAGAACAATTGATTCCCCGGAGTGCTCAAAGCAATAAGCTGTAAGGCTTATGATTAGATATCGAGATACCAAATGGCTTCTATATAGCAATCAGGAATCAGATGTGAGAAGCTAACTGGACAATCTATCAAGATATCTTCTGATTCCCCAAACTATCGATATATAGTTCTCTATGATGAATCATTCGGTAGTGCTATAGTATAGTTTCATTTTCTTAATTAAGCACCAAAAATTTACAAAATGTTAACATTCAACGAACTATTTGACTCCGACTTTTATCTGGCTCAAAATCCCAATGTTGCTGCCGATGTTAATGCAGGTTTAACCACAGCAATTAACCATTTTAATCAAATCGGTCAATTTCAAGGATTAGACCCAAGCCCACTATTTGATACAGACTATTATTTATTTAACAATCCTACCGTTGCACCCTTCCTAGAAATTGCTAATCTATCTCCCTTCCAACATTATATAGACTTCGGTCAAATAGAAGGATTAAACCCAAGCGTCTTATACGAAAATTCCTATTACTTATCTGCCAATCCAGATATAGCAGTTGCCGTACAACAAGACCCACTTACAGGCATCGAACACTTCCTCAAATTTGGGCAATTTGAAGGTCGGCGAGCCAGTGCATTTTTTGATGAAAACTATTATTTAGAACAGAATCCAACCGTAGCCGAAGTAGTCGAACAAAATCTTACAACTGCGATTCAACATTATTTAGAAATAGGTGCAGTTCAAAACTTAGAATTTACCCCATTTATCGAACCAGGAAATTCAACTTTACCCAATGGAGTAGCCTCTGGCGATACAACTCAAACCTCCACAATTTTATGGACTCGTACAACTGTACCTGGAGTAGTTTCCTTTGACTATTCAAGCGACCCAAATTTCTCCACTTTTAATACTATTCAAACTTTAGCCACAAATCCATCTGTTCCCGTACAAGTAGAAGTAGAAAACTTAATTCCCAATACTCAATATTTCTATCGAGCTACAGACGCAACAGGCACTTCAGTAGTGGGGAATTTACGAACTTCTGCACCACTAGGAAGCTTTCAGGGCTTGAGGTTTGGGGTCTCCGGTGACTGGCAAGGAGAACTAACTCCCTATCCTTCAATTTCTAATGTTCCTGAACGAAAACTCGACTTTTTTGTACAGTTAGGAGACACTCTAGAAACTGATAGTGAATCTCCCGATTTACCAGATATAAATCAAGCTAGTAATCTTCAAGAATTCCGCACCAAATATAACGAAATTTACTCCGAACGTTTCGGTTTAAATCCTTGGCAAGAATTACGAGAATCAACCACTGTTTATACAACCTGGGATGACCATAATATTACCAATGATTTTGCCGGAGGAGCAACTCCAGCAGACTCACCTCAAAAACAAGGAATATTTGGTGAATCTGAAATAGGTTTTGTCAACGATACTCCAGTATTTGAACAAGGAATATTAGCCTTTGCAGAATATGCACCTTTGCGAGAAGAATTTTATGGAGAAACCGGCGACCCACGCACAACTTTTGAACGAGAACTTTATCGATTCAATATTCATGGCAATGATGCAGCAACCTATATGTTAGATGTGCGTTCTTTCCGAGATTCACCTTTATCCTTTTTACCAGAAACTGCCAGTCAAGAAGAAATAAATCGATACTTAAATGATGCCTTTGAACCTGGTAGAACAATGTTAGGAAATGCCCAACTTCAACAGTTAAAAAATGACCTCTTAGCTGCAGAAAATTCTGACATTACTTGGAAGTTTATTATGTCTACTGTACCAATGCAATATTTCGGCGTTCCAGTAGCAGGAGAAAGGTGGGAAGGTTTCGCAGCAGAACGTACAGATTTATTACGATTTATTGATAATAATAATATTGATAATGTGGTATTTGTCACCGGAGATTTTCACGGTCATGTTGTTAATGATGTCACTTATCAAGAAGGTGTTGGACAACCACAAATTCCTACAGGTGCAATTGATGTGATGGTCGGCCCGGTGGCAATTCAATTAAATATTGGGCAGGGGCCGTTTGCAGCGCCTTTTGGTGAAGCAACGGTGGCATTTACACCGGATGAGTTGTTGTCACCGGAGGATAAAGAATTTTATAACTCTCTGACAGATATAAATACAAAAGATGCTTTCGTTCGCCAGGTGGTAGATAACCGAATTACTCCGCTAGGATATAACCCCATTGGTTTAGAAGATTCAGCAATTGATGCTCAGGTGTTGCAGGGGTCTTATGTGGCAGCTCATACTTACGGTTGGACAGAATTTGAAATTGAGCCGACGACACAACAGTTATTGGTGAAAACTTATGGAGTCGAACCCTATACTCAGGAGGAAATTGAAGCAAATCCAGGTGTAGTCGCTAATCAAGTTCCATTTGTAGTTAATGAATTTGTAGTTAATCCCGTTGATGATGTTGAGACTGCTCCTGGTTTACCTCCTGCTGTTGCTGGAGCAGTTATCGAAAATGTTATTAATGATTTCGGCGTGCCAGTGGAGAATTTAACTATTACTGCAGCCCAACAGCAAGACTGGCCTGATGGTTGTCTGGGATTAGCCGAAGCAGGAGAGTTTTGTACTCAAGCGATCGTACCTGGGTGGGAGGTGAGAGTACAAAGTGGAGAGCAGGTGTTTGTTTATCGTACTGATGAATTTGGCTCTGTAGTCAGATTAGATCCAGAAGCTACTTTGCCTCCATCTGTCTCCGAGGCAGCGATCGGAAATCTCATTAATAGTTTCGGTTTAGAGGAGGAAAATTTAACTATTGCTTCAGCTCAACAGCGAGGATGGAATAGTTGTCTGGGATTACCCCCCGAACCTGGGGAAGGTTGCGACGATTTATTTTTAAGAGGCTGGGAAGTGACAATTCAAAATGGAGAGCAGGTATTTGTCTATCACACTGACGGAACAGGTTCAATGGTGAGATTAAATGAAGCTGCTTCTACATTTTAATACCAAATTCAAAAAATGACGCTATTCACCTAACCCCCCACCACCTACCACCTAACACCTAACACCTAACACCTTAAAAAAATATGGCATTAACAGTAAACGAAATTTTCGACCCACAATTCTATCTTGACACCTACCCCGGAGTAGGAGCAGCAGTTGCCAATAACACAATCAGCGATGGTTTTTTCCACTTTATTAGATTCGGTCAATTTGAAGGTCGCGACCCCAACGCCATTTTCAATACCAACTTCTATCTTGACACCTACCCAGGAATTGCTGCTGCGGTCGAACAAAATATTCTCACACCTACAGAACACTTTATCAACTTTGGTCAGTTTGAACAACGCGACCCCAGTGCTTTACTAAACACCAGTTTTTATCTAGACCGCTACCAAGACTTAGCAGAAATAATAGAAACTACCCCACTCACAACAACAGAACATTTTCTCAATTCTGGTCAATTTGAAGGTCTGTTGCCACGTCCGTTATTCAGCGATATTTATGTGTTCGGCGATAGTTTATCCGATACAGGCAATGCTTTTGCAGCCACAGGCGGTCTCATCCCACCAACTCCACCCTATTTTGAGGGGCGCATCAGCAACGGCCCTCTATGGGTAGAAACTCTTGCCCCTCAGTTGGAATTAACATCTGACTTCGACCTCAACTTTGCTGTCAATGGGGCAACCACCGGATTTGTGAATAATAGTAATTCTTTCTTGCCAGAAGGTGCGCCACCACTTTTAATCGGTTTGCAAACACAAATTGATGAATTTATTGCTGATACTGGTGCAACTGACTCTGATGCTATGTATGTAATTTGGGCTGGTGCAAACGATTATTTGGGCGGTAATACTCAAGATGTGCAGTCAAGTGTGGGTAATTTGTTGGTGGGGGTGAATAAACTTGCAGCCATTGGGGCAAGAAATTTTATGTTGCCGAACATACCAGATTTGGGATTGACTCCATTTGCCCAAAGTTTGCCTCCCGAACAACAACAGGGATTGAGTTTATTGAGAGAAGGTCATAATAGTGCTTTAGCAGCAGCTTCAGAAATATTAGAACAAGAGTCGAATATCAATATTATTAATGTTGATGTTAGGAGTTTGGTTGATAATATTATTGCTAATCCTGCTGATTTTGGCTTTACTAATGTCACGGATAATTTCTTGGCTTCTGGGTCAAGTAATCCAGATGATTTTCTATTTTTTGATGGTGTACATCCCACTACTAATGCCCATATTTTTGTGGCAGATACGGCAATAAAATCAATTACAGAAATTCCAGAATTAGTAGATATTTTGGCAGCTTCTCCAGGGTTTTAATACTCTTTTGTCTGAATGGGGAGTGGGGAAGTGGGTTGCATTTTTTTAGCATTGGGTATCTTTTTTTAGCTAATTTGGTTAGAGATCATGTCCGGTTAATAGGGCGATAAAAAACTTCCTTCTTCCTTCCCTCCAGTAGGGGTAATTCATGAATTACCCCTACTGCTGCGCAAACATGAATTACCCC
>JBARXI010000586.1:0-1539 GCA_049647275.1 Microcoleaceae cyanobacterium | reverse complement strand
AAAAGTCTTTGACAAAACTGATAGAATTTTATTCAGAAGATTATCAACTTTTACAAGAATTTTATTCTGTTGATGCTATTTGGCAAGAGTATAAAAAGTAGGAGCAAAAACCCTGTAGGGGCAATTTATGAAGGAATGCTCCGCAAATATGAATTATCCCTACTTATACTAAGTGTGAAAAAAGAATCTTACAAATAAATAGAGTGATTTCTATTACTTGATTTTAATGTATGTCAGAGCGGGGGGCAAGATGCCCAGCCTAAATCAAGCTTCAGGTTGATAACAACGACACTAAAATAGCTGTAGATAGACAAAAAACTTCCAGAAAAATCAAAAATAAATGGCTAGAAACCGTGCCTCCTGATTCCTAAATTCTGACTTCAGCAATTCTAATTCCTGTACGTCGCCAATCCGACGGCTTCCCTACCTGACTTCTAACTATTTGTAGCAAACATCGGTCAAATTGGTATTATTTAGATTACCAAAATCATAATTTTTAATCAGCTTTGTAGAAATAACTGAGAAGAAATTTATTTTTGACGGTATAGCACTACGCATTAAGGGCGCGGAGATTCCTCTGTTGCCTGACGGAGCTGTTACATTTGAACCTATACTTATTGTCCTAACTAAAAAATTTACTGCTATAAATATGCTGGCGGTTGTGCTAATTCCAATTTGGTCAAAGGATAAAAGAATGTTACGCGCGCTGTAGTTATAGGAAACAGAAAACAAGAAACAAGTAACAGGGAATAAGGATTTATAGCAAATATTTATCCAAATGGTATAATGACTCTTTCATAAATTATTTAAACCTAGCAAAAATTTTTCAAATTGATATTACTTTTGACTTAATAAAAAATATGTCTTTAAATTTTGAATCTATTTTAATTATTACCTATGGCAGAAGTGGCTCTACTTTACTCCAAGGTATTTTGAATGATATTGATGGAGTTTTGGTCAGAGGTGAAAATAATAATTTTATCTATGGATTATATGAAGCTTATAACAGACTGCTAGATACTCGTACTCACGAAGATATTTCTCAGCCAAATAATTCTTGGTATGGAGCTGGAGAAATTGACCAAGAATTATTTTTAGATGATTGTCGGCAAATGGTTAGGAATGTTTTGTTAGCTGACAAAAAGTATGAGAAACATTTTGTCTGTTATGGTTTTAAAGAAATTAGATATTTGGAAATCTCTCAACAGCAGAAAGATATTGCTGATTACTTAAACTTTCTGGCTAAAATTTTCCCCAAACCTGCCTTTATCTTCAATGTCAGAAATTTAGATGATGTTTTAAAAAGTGGTTGGTGGGTAAATATGAATAAAGCCGAATCAAGAGCCGAGCTAATGGAACTTGAAACGGCTTTTCATACTTATCGGGAAACCCACCCAGATAATACTTTTCTGATTTCCTACGAGGATGTAGTTTGTCAGTCAAATAATTTCCAACTATTGTTTAATTTTTTAGGCGCTCAATATCCAGAAAATCTCGATAAAATTTTATTCACTCCCCACGGTTACGAACAGAAAAATA
>JBARXI010000585.1:0-6795 GCA_049647275.1 Microcoleaceae cyanobacterium | reverse complement strand
CTTTCTGAATATAGAAAGTTAAACTCTGGGTATTATTCACCAATAAGTGATGAGATGCGCCAGAAGTTGAGTGAATATTTTCAGCCTCATAATCAAAGACTAGAGGAATATTTAGGAATGAAATTTGACTGGGAATAATACTTGATTTGCTTCAGTTTTGCAGAAAAGTTACAATAACAGTAGGTCAAATTAAACAATCTTGTGATTTTTAGTGAAAGGAGTAGTTTATGGCAAGAAAGCTTTTAAAAGGAAAAGATGCAAAAATGCTCGAAAAGACTCTAAAAAGAGATATTAAATGGACTCCCAAAAAATTAACTATTGCTGGAATAGGTTTATTAGTTCCTTATACAGCAATATTAGTCTATGTAATATCTTTTGGAGTGCCTTTAGGTTTAATACTTGTGATGATAGCGGTTCCTGTAATATTTTTTGGAGGATTTTATATACTGTACTCTTTAACAAGAAATCTATGATAAGTAACTGAAAAGAAATATTTACATACTGGGTTATTGCCAGATAAGGGTTTTAGATTTAATTTTGTGCACTTACTTATCGCTAACTATAAAACACTGTGTCTTCAGCTTTGATTTTTGCTTTTTTTGAGGAGAAAGTTTGGAGTTAATAGGAATACTTAGGATTTGCTGAAAAAGTCTCTGGCAATACCAATTTAATTCAACAATGTTACAAATAATAGGAGTAATTTCTAGACTTCACTGTTGAGATTTTTTGAACTAAAAACTAAGATTAACCTTTGTAATATTGAAACTAAAATAGCTGAAAATAAACAAAAAACAGATAATAAAAAATTTCAACAAATATAAATGACATGAGGAAAAATATTCTAAATTTTGACTCATAAGGACTGACTCCTAGTAATTTGTAGCCAACTTTTTTCCAATTGTTATAAGAGGAGAGAACAGGGAACAGTTCTAAACCTGATTATCTATAGTAATGCCTACAAATTTTCCTCAAAATATTTGCACTTTTGAGCTACCTCAACGCTTTTTCCTTGCACAAGTGCTGCATATAAAACCTTTAAGACATTATTTTGGGCTGGCTTTTATCTTTATTCAGCCAGCTTTACTTACATGGGAATATAATAGGATTTTCCTCTGTGTTTAAGTCTGACTAAAAGCTTACATCCACATGGGAAAAGGATTTAATTGCTCTTCCGTTAAAGCCTCTTTTAAATATCCCATTTTAACCGGAATATCATACAATCTTCCTAACCCTAATCGCTTCCACATATGACGCATTCCTGGAACAATTACCTTAGCTACCCTCAACCCAACATCACTACGAGTCTGGTCTAATACTAATAATTCCATCTCATTTTTCTCAACAATTTCCTGACACAATTTAACATCTTCTAATAGGTCGTCACTAGCTAATGGAAAATAATCACTACTTTTTTTAGCAATAACTTCATTATTAGCAACCAAATAAGGTTGATTAATTAAAGTTGCAGTTTGCCACCATTTAAGAGCTAATGTATCCGCAGAAGGAGGATAGATCGTTGTTCCATCCTCTTGAAAATATAGTACATTAGGCAATATTTGATTCGCCTCAGTTAACGCCCGACTAATAGCTATTTCTGGGTCAAAATGCGCCCCATATCCTAATACAATATCCTCTACCTCTCTATCCTTTCTCGAACTAATAGCAGCAAAACAAGGAATATTCAAATCACTCGTAATATCTAACACCCATAAATCCCGATTCAGACTTTGATAATATTGTTTTAAATGTTGAAAATAAGGCTGTTCAAAACTGCCTAAATCCACTTGAGGTTTTGATAAACGATTATACCACCACAAAGCAACACAATCTCTTTCTACTAACTCCATAAAACCTTGTAAAATTGCTTCCTCTATCGTATTTCCCGCCGCACAACCATTAGAATCAGCCCAACAATCTAATAAATCAGAATAATCAGATTCAGGATAACCATAGTAACAGTAAGAAGTGGGTAAATATTTAAACTCTTGAGCAGTCAAAGACCATACCGGAGTCCAATCAATTACCCTCGTCTCATCAAAAGGTTCTGGTACTTTTTGAAACCACCCTTTACACTCAACATTCCACTCTTTTCGATTTTGGTATTGTTCCTTGCTAAAAATCATGCACTGATTCGGATGAATAGCTTTTTCTACCAACTTTTCATAACTCCCTTGCTCCCTAATTTCATCTCCTTGAAACACCCCAGAATAACGTTCGATCGCCTCACAAAAACCACTAGCTCTTGCTTGACTATCGGTTCTCCCTTTCCCCGCACTTCTGCCACCCATATTTTGACGTAAACTATCTAAATTATCAAAAACACTACGAAAATGATGTCTAGCAACATAAGTATGAACTAATCCTTGGCTGGGAATCTTCGCTAATTCTCGCACAACACCAGTAATTGGACTAATATGATGTTGATATTTTCTCAAAGTTTCTTCGGGAGAACAAAAACGATGTCCGCCATCGGCAGTGAAGCCTTTTTTTCTATGTCCTAAAACTACAGGTAAAGGTTGTTTATTAAAGATATTTCCGCAGCTATGACATTGAGGAAGTTTAACTAAAGTGTGGTTTTGAGTTTGTAGAGTTAGATGGTCATAAGTAATCAGATTTCCTACTAATCTAGGATTGCCTTTTTGGATAATCCATTTAAAAATTTCCGTTGCAGCTATATTTAAAGTTGTTTGAATTGTTGCCTGAGAAAAACCAAGGGGAGAAGTTAAAAGTTTTGCTGACTCTTTCTTTCTATTAATAAACTCTTCAATTGGTCGATTATCTCGCCAACGTTGGGCAAAACAATCCCAACATCCTGTTTGATTAGGTTGAAATAAAGGTCCAATCCAAGCAATAGTTCCTAATGGTTTGATTAACATCCAAGGAGTTTGAGAAGCTAAGGCTTGTTTGTTAAATTCCTCTAAATTAGGGTTGAGATAATCGTCAGTTAAAACAATCGTTAAATCTCCTGATTCAGCCACTTGAATCTGAAAAGACTTTAACAGCGAAATAAAATATTCATCCGTTACCGAACCTAACGTTTTGACAGTAACTTTAGTCGATTGTAATTGATGGCTAACTTGAGACTGAGAAATCTGAAGATGATGACAAAGAATAGCTAAATTAGATGGTAATAATTCATTTTTTTCTAATAGATACCCTTGTTTGTGTAATTGAAACAGAGCTTGTTGAATTTTAATACTAAAATTAAGAATCTCTTGGAAAAAATTAGGATTCTCTTGCGTTAATTCTTGGTCTTGTAGAATTTCTAATTGCAGAATATCAATAATTTCATCAACATTTCGCTGACCATCAATTAACCGAACTAAACGATAATAAAGAGAGTCTTGTAAACAGACAGATTCTCTTTCAGATATAAAAAATACCGTATCTGGTTCAAGAGTTTCAACTAAGTAAGCGGGATTAAAATCAGGTAGATTGAGCATATTTATCAAATTTTCTTGCCAAAATAATTTTATTCTATAAGGGGAAGATAAAGAAGCACCGGGAGTGTGGGAGTAGGGGAGAAATTAAAAAATGTATATCCTCACCATTACTATGCAGAACTACCAATAATATAAAGCCACATTTGTATCTAGTACAATTAAACGTTGTGTCACTGCCATTCATCCCTAATTTGTTGTTGATATTTCAAAGGGTCAATGCCAAGTTTTATCGTCCCCGCATACTTAACCAAATCTACATTTTCTTCTGCTTCTGATGGCTGAAAAACTGCCAACAACTTTTCTATTTCTTGCCAGTCTTGATAGTCAATTAAAACTGCCACAGGACGCATAGTTTCATCAGTAACTATTTTCTTCTTAAAATTCCGCATAATTTTCTACTATTGATTACCAAATATAATACGGTAAGCTGACATACTGAAATCCAGTTAAGGGATAAAAATTCGCATTGTCCCTTGGTAGTATTCAATATCTATCGCAATTTCTACTAAGCGGTTGAGGCAACGCTCTCGATAATTTGGGTCAGCTAATAGTCGTTCAACATTAGCAACAGTTAATACAGGAAAGGAAGTAGGGGTATTTTCTTCACGAATTACTTGCTCTAAAGAATCTTTGCCTTTCATGCTTCGGTTAGCAGTTAGCAAAATCATTTGATTAGCTTGTGCAAACCGCCAAACTTGGCGATCGCTACTATTCATAGGCAACCCCACTTCGGAAAAACTGACAAAACGTATGGCAATCAAATCTAGCCACCCACTAGCTGTGAGACTGCCCAGTAGAATCATAGCTGGCCCATTAAGATTGTAATCAATTAAAAAGTTCATGCTTTTGATTCCAGTTGAGCTTTAGCCGCCTGGAGTTTAGCGCGGATAGCTTCTGTTCCTGGTTTTGGGGATATGGTAGAGAGGCGGGCCAATAGCGGTCTATTTTTTGCCTCCCAATATTGTTGGAGGGTTTCTGCTTCAGCTAGTACTGTTTGATATTCTGCCTCAACCTCCGGACGATGAGCTTCAATGTAAGATAAAGCTGCCTGAAGTTGCTCGTCGCTCAGACATAGCATACTGCTGATGAAGTGAGGCGGATATTGGGCTACCAAATAATCCATGATGTCGTATATTGTTATGCGAGTTCCTGCAATTGTTAATCCTCTTTCTGTGAGAACAATCTCATTCTGTTGATTGGATGAAGGAATCATATTAAGAAAGACTTTTGAATTTATCTTTAAAATTATATTTTGACATCTTGAGGCGATCGCTCCCATAAAAATTTAAAATCTTGTAGGTTGGGTTGAGGCAGCGTTAGCGCAGCTTACCCACAGGGTAAACCCAACATCGCCCAATATTACTTTGTTGGGTTTATCCTACGGATAAGCTGCCCTAACATTGTCGTTTAACTCAACCTAGATTTTTAGATTAACTCTCAATATTATCTATGCTCAACGGATACAAAATTATAGACGCAGACTCCCACGTTATCGAACCTCCCCAGATGTGGGCAAAATACCTCGAACCTAAATTCAAAGACTTTGCCCCTTCCCCAGACATGAAAATCAAAGGACAACCCATCACCGAAAAAATCTCCCAGGAAGTAGAAAAAGAAGGGAATAAACAGATGATGGAAGCTCACCCCCATGCTTATTTAAACCACTACGATGTGGAATCTCACGTCCAAACAATGGTATTGATGGGGATAGATATTGCTTTTATTTACCCCACTTCCGGACTGTGGTTATTTGCGATCGATACTTTGCCCCCAGAAGTCATCGGCGCTTTTACCCGTGCCTATAATACTTGGCTCCATGAAGAATTTTGTAGCTATGACCCCAGTCGGTTAAAAGGAGTCGGTGCCATGAATCTCCATGACCCCCAGGAGATGGTCAAAGAGCTAAATCGGATTGCAGATTTTGGCTGGAAAGCAGTTTTTTTACGCCCTAACCCAGTCAAAGGCAGAATTTTGAGCGATTTAGAATACGAACCCTTTTGGAGCGCTTGCGAAGAATTAGACATAGCTGTAGGCATTCACGAAGCAACCCACGGCCGCTTACCCACCACAGGAGCAGATAGATTTAATAGTCGTTTTGCCCTCCATGCTTGCTCTCACCCCATGGAACAGATGATGGCATTATTGGCCTTAATAGAAGGAGGAGTATTAGAGCGTCATCCGAAACTGCGGGTAGGATTTTTAGAATCTGGTTGTGGTTGGTTGCCCTATTGGTTATGGCGGTTGGACGAAGAGTATAGAAATTTAGATTGGGAAGTCAAAGATATGGTGAAATTGCTGCCGTCAGAGTATTTTCGCCGTCAATGTTATATTGCCGTTGACCCATCTGAACCTTATGTTTCTCAAATTATTGAATTTATCGGCTCTGACAATTTAATATTTGGTTCAGATTATCCACACATGGATCATCAGCCAGATATTGTTAAGAATATTGTAGAACTTGAGGGAAAGTTATCTCAGGAGATAGTGAACAAAATTGTTTGGGATAATCCTAAATGTTTCTATAAAATTTGAGGTTAAATGTGCAAGTTTCATAAAGAGGCAACAGGCAACAGGCAACAGGGAATAAGGAATTTTCATATAGGAATAAATAATATAATGTCTGAAATAAAAGACTTTAAAGATTTAAAAATTTGGGAAAAAGGAATGCAAATTGCTGTAAAGTGTTATTCTCTAACTAAAAATTTCCCCAAAAAAACTAACAGGCTCTATAAATATATCTTAATCAAGTAACCAAAATAATGATTATCAACGACCCTCAAAATCTATTAACCATCCCAATCAATGATAACTGGAAAATCCCAAATAGAGTACTAGAAATTCCCCCTCATGGTATTCCTTTACATCCAAAAAGCCTAGAAAAACTGTTACTTACAGCTAAAGAAAATAACTCCATAATTGTCTTTCAACCAACTTTACCTATCCTCTCAGAATTAGGTTTACCCACTTATCCAATATTAGCCTACTTATATCCCCAACAATTCAGTAACATCTGGCATAAATTACAGCCACAAATTGAAGATTTCTTAACAGGTAAAATTGTCGCTCGCATTCCTTTAACCTTAATATCTGAAATTGATATTGATGAACAACTACATTACTTTACTAACCATTATGGAAAAGCAATTAATCCCTCCTATGTCAGAGTAATTGTCGGTAATACCTGTAACCTTAAATGTGTCATGTGTCCCTATCACAGTTCTCTTTTAAAACCAACTCATACCACAGACTTTTTTCAAGGGAAAAAACTGATGTCTTGGGAGATGATGGAACGATTAGCACAAGACTGTGGCAAAGCTGGAATTACCGTTTTTATTGGCAGTGTTGAAGAACC
>JBARXI010000584.1:0-4730 GCA_049647275.1 Microcoleaceae cyanobacterium | reverse complement strand
AGCAATCCTAAATGATTTGTGAAAAATTTAGATGTATTTATTTTGTCTTCTACCTACCACCTAATACCTAACACCTACCACCTACCACCACCAAAAATTTATAACTGAAATAGGATTGCTATATAAGCACCAACACAGAATTGATTACCTACTCTAATTTTATGTAACCCTTGCAGTAAAAAGGTTTCAATTTTGGCAAATAAATGTGTAATTAATTTTGTGTACCTACTTATAACTATAATTCTTGACTAGAAAAAGTAGTATCAATAGTGTAAATTCAACCAATAATTCTCATGGTTGAGCCGAAGTTTTATTTAGCGATCGCCAATTATCCGACTCAACTGATTTGGCAAGGGCCCCAAATATTAGAGTAATTACGGCAAGTTGAGAAAAAAAGTTACTCTTGACCTGATAGAATAAAAAGACTCTGACTACATTTTTCCAGAAATTTCACAAGTTTATAATAATTTTAATTTATTAGATAACCGTTATATTTGATAATATCAAACCCAGGAGTTTTATTACCACTTAAAACCAGAATATTTAAAACAAAATAATCCTTGGATAAAAGTATAAATTAAATATTTTTTTCTGAATTCTTTTTCCTGTTGCCTGTTCCCAACTTACCCACAAAGTCTAATTTAATATTAATTATGTCAAAAAACAAATTAAGCCAAATTAGAATAGTATTAGTAGAACCTGCTGGGCCACTGAATGTTGGCTCTGTAGCCCGGATCATGAAAAATATGGGCCTCACTCATCTGGTCTTAGTCAATCCTCAATGCGATCCATTGGGAGAAGAAGCCCGAAAAATGGCAGTCCATGCGGCTGATATTTTAGAAACGGCCACCATAGTCCAAACATTACCTGAAGCTCTAAAAGGATGTAAAAGGGCGATCGCTACTACATCCCTAGACCGCTCATTGCCCACCCACTTAGAAAACCCCAGACATTCCCTACCGTGGCTCCTGGGATACCAAGCAGCCTTAATATTTGGTAGAGAAGACCGAGGTTTAACTAATGTAGAATTAAACTATGCTCAACGATTTGTCCGTATTCCTTCGGATGATGCTTATGCCTCCCTAAATCTAGCTCAAGCGGTAGCTGTCTGTTGTTATGAACTATATCAGATGCAATCTATGGAATTTAGTGAAAAAAAAGGTCAAGAAAGTTTACCCACGCCTGACTCAGAAGCCCCACTAGATGATTTAGAGGCATATTATCAACAGCTAGAAGCCCTCTTACTAGAGATAGGATATCTTTTCCCTCATACGGCATCAAGCAGAATGGAAAAATTTCGTCGTCTATTTAACCGTGCCTATCCTTCTACCCAAGAAGTGGGTATGTTACGGGGAATAATTAGACAGATGAATTGGGCATTGTCTCAGCATCATTTGGATGATAGTTAATCCTGCTGTTCGGGTATTCTAATATTGTATTGTTGAGGGCATATTTTCAGTGGTGCTTGGTAGAATTTTCCTGATTTATCCCTGGATTAATTAGTCTTGAGTGCTTGAGAATATTTCTCTTGGCTCTTTTTGACATCCTCTCCGGCCTAAAGGCACGGAGATTCCTACCAAGCCTTAGCTGTTCGGTGGGTTGACGTTTTGCTGGCGCAAAGCTCCGCTAACATCGGATGCTGCTAACTAATATGTTAGTCTTACGCTTTCCTCCGCGTCCGTTTAGAGTTTCCGGGTGCCCCCCGGCAACTAAAAATACTATAGGATATTTATTAACCAAAAGCAAATAAAAAGTCGCCCTACAAGGGCGAGGCTTCAGACCAAATTTTCCGGTGAAATAGACAAGGGGTAGGTCAAAGTTACCAATGGAAATTTTGACTTTGAGGATAGGGAGTGGTCATTTGATTTTGACTATATAAAAAAAATTGGCATGACTGGCGTTAAGTTAATAACCGAGTAATATACCTAATGAGGTTAGTAGGTTGACGTTCTCTCCGGCCTCTTAGCACGGAGATTCTTAAAATCACTTTCAAAGTTTCCTCCTGATCCGACAAACTTTAAAATTAACTATCTCTATACAAGCAATGTTTAAACTGTTTCACCATTCAACAAAACAGGAGATTCTTAAAATCACTTTCAAAGTAAAGTTTCTTCCTGCTCCGACAAACTTTAAAATTAACTATCTCTATACAAGCAATGTTTAAACTGTTTCACCATTCAACAAAACAAATGAATAAGCCTAACTTAGTTAAGCCCAAAGGGCTATATCGACCGAGGCTTCCTTGGATAAACCTAGGGTTCTGGTGCACCCTACGATCTGATTACGATAATGTGTTAAAAAATCTGAACTTTTCTGGTGGTGCGACTTATTTTATTAGGCTCGCTATATTTTTATTGGTTTACGAAAACCAATATTATGTTGTATCCTTATGTCATATTTTGGAGTTTCAGCCTCAGTTCTATTTCAACTTTAATGCAATACTCAGAGGCTTCAAACCAATTCCATTATCATACAAAGCCTCCCCTTTTTAGGGAAGCTTGAGACCCAACTTTTCGGTAAAAATCGTCTGCTCAAAGCTAGTTTTCTAGCAACCAGAGCACAGAAGTCAGCATTGATAATTCTTAAAGTAAAAATATTATATATAGGTGTTTGGAGTGGCTCAGAGGTTTCCTAGTCCATCAATTTTTTCAGTAGTATCTTCTGCTACTAAGTCCAAGTCTCAGTCTCAGCAGTCTCATAATAGTCAGCAAACCCATCGTTTGCAACCGCAGCTACCTCTCAAAAAAAAGACAAATATAGCCAAGTTTCCTCTGCCCACTTCTGAGGAAAATTATCTAAGACCAGTACCTCCACTAAAAAAGAGTGTTGTTGCACCCAAGGTTCAAAAAAAGCAACTTCCCAAATTTGAACCCCATAAGACTAAACGTCGCCGACGGGATGAACTGGATCGATTAAGAGCGATCGCAGAACAACAACCTAAACCGTCTCGTCGGCCCAGAAAAAGGCCAGAGAAAGCCAATTCTTTTATTTCTCAACCATTAACGTCAAAAAAATCATCAGTCAGCCGTCAGCAAACTCGCTCCCCATCTCTGCTGTTGTACGCAGCTCGGATGTTAATTTTGGGTGTAGGAATAGCTGTTATTGGTGGAACGGTGTTATCAATATTGAAGCCTGGCAGGAGTTCAAGTAATGTTTTGTCTACAGGAGCAGATGCTGAAGTTGAACAAACTCAGGAATGGAAATCTCCTTCTATTGTACCTCTGGCTGTGCAACAAACTAGGCAAATTACAGAGTTAAAAACAGAATTGGAGACGTTGATGGCAGAGTCTCCTCAGCTAACACCAGAAATATTTTTGATTGATACTGATACTGGTGCTTATGTAGATATTAATGGGGGTACTAGTGTTGCTGCTGCGAGTACGATTAAGTTACCAATATTAGTGGCTTTCTTCCAAGCGGTAGATCAAGGCAGAATCAAATTGGATGAAATGTTAACTATGGAACAAACTCATGTCGCCGAAGGTTCTGGTGATATGCAGTTTCGCCGACCTGGCAGCAAATACACCGCTTTGCAAACAGTCACTAAGATGATTGTGATTAGTGACAACACAGCAACGAATATCTTAATTGAACGACTAGGGGGATCTGAAGTTTTGAATCAGTTATTCCAGAGTTGGGGTTTGAAAAATACTGTAATTAATAATCCTTTGCCAGACTTAACGGGAACGAATACTACAACTCCCAAGGATTTGATTAATTTGATTTCACAAGTAAATCAGGGTGGCTTGGTTTCTCTGAAATCTCGCGATCGCCTCTTTCGGATTATGGAGAGAACTCAGAATGATTCTTTGTTGCCTAGGGGTATTGGTAGGGGTGCAGTTATTGCTCATAAAACTGGTAATCTTAAGTCTGTATTGGCGGATGTGGGTATGATTGATTTGCAGAATGGCAAACGTTATCTGTTGGCAGCTATAGTTAAGCGTCCTGATGATGATGAGGCTGCTGTAGACTTGATTCGCAAGGTGTCTCAAAAGGCTTATAAATATCTGGAGTCTTCAGAACAGTAGTAGTTGTTTGAGACACCCTCTTTTGTCTCAAAAACTCTGTTTCTAATAACATTTTGATTCGTGAATATTAAACTATTTCGGTCACCTAATTACTGTCATTGCGAAGGGGGTATAGAAAGCAATTATTTTGGTTTGCTAAATCCTTTACCCCCCTGTGGCAATCTTTTGCCCAATCATCAAGCTGCAAGATTGCTAGCTTTAGGGAAAGCTTGCCCTAGGGCTGACTTAATGTCAACTTCTGTTGAATAGTTGTCCGAAGCGAGGTGGATGCTTAATAGTTAAACTCTAGGGAGCGAACATTGAAACCCCCGAAGCAATCTCAAAGCTTTGCCTTCGCAGAGCTTGGTTGATACAACTTATGCCACGTTACGCTACACTCCACTCGCTGCAGACAAATAGACACAGGACTCACGCAGTACAAAGTATTTCCGTCATTGCGACCGACAGGGTTTGCGGAGCAGTCCGGAACGGATAGCAATCTCAAATCCTAGTTTTTCTTCCTCATGCGTAAGTCCTAATACAATTAATTTTGTCTAAATACTACTTGCACCTAATAGACATCTCCACCAAAAGAGGGAGTAGGGGTGGTTCGCGTTTGCGACAGCATTCCGGAGGAAACCACCCGTACAGGAGTAGGGGGAAAGAATTGATAATTTCTGTGCGATAATTGATTTTATTTTTTATTATCGGAGATGTCTAATA
>JBARXI010000583.1:0-26096 GCA_049647275.1 Microcoleaceae cyanobacterium | reverse complement strand
GAGCCACGGGATCGATCCCGTAGTACCCTACACAAGTGTGTAGGGTTGTGTTACGATCGTCCTACTATGAGTAAATTAACTTTGACACTAAAATTACCTTTTTATCGGCTCAACGCCTGTAAAGCTGACGAATTTGAGCGCCTAACTTTGCTCAATACTGAAGTAGCTAATACATTGCTAAAAGTCGATAAATCAGAGCGTCGCAAGTATACAAGCAAGGATTTTCATCATATTGAAATAGGTTCAATGTGGATTAATCAAACTATTAGGAATACTTGTGCTCAAACCAAGGTGAAAAAGTTTAAACGTTTACCAATAGAAGTAAATAACCAAGGGTATAGCGTTAGTCGTCAAGGTGATTTATTTACAGTTTCTTATTGTCTATATAGAGGTAAGAAAAAACGAATACCTCTTCTGGTTCATTCAGCTTCACACCAAGAAACTTTAGAAAAAATGATTAATGGAGATGCAGCCAGTGGCTCTCTCAAAATCTCCAAATCTAGAAAAGGTATTTGGTATGCACTAATATCGGTATCTATGGATGTTCCGGAACCGGAATTAGTTAATGGTTGGATTGGAGTTGATAGAGGGCAAAATAATCTTGCAGTAGCAGCATTACCTAATAGTTTTGGCAAGTTTTGGAGCGGTAAACAAGTAAAAAGCTTAAGACGTAAATTTCAATTATTACGCACAGAACTTCAAGAGTCGAAAAAGCTCAGGAAAGTCAAAGAAATAGAAAGACATGAGCATAGAATTATGACTCAAATCAATCATGTCATTTCCAAGCAATTAGTACAATTTGCCAAAGACTATAATATGGGTTTGCGGTTTGAGGATTTGTCAGGCATTAGGCAATCGTCACTTCAACGTAGAAAAACCAAGTCAGATTCTAGCAAAAACCGAGACCATTGGGCATTTTATCAGTTAGAGTTATTTACTAGGTACAAAGCTATTAAAGCAGGTGTACCAGTAGAGTCTGTACCAGCACCATATACTAGCAAGTCAGACCATCGTAATGGTGTAATAGGTAAGAGAGTTAAACATACTTTCACAGGGTATGATGGTTACACTTGCAATGCTGATTGGAATGCCTCTCAAAACATTGGTCAGTGGTTTGGTAAATCATGTCCTTTGAATCTTCAGGAAGCTGTATCTGTAATGGATATGGTTGATTTAAAGGTAGGGGTCAATGACAGTCCCTCAACTGATGAGAAGTAAAAACAGGTGGATTTATCCCCTGTTTTTACGACCGTCAGAATCCACGCGGTTTTAACCCGTGGAGTGTCAATTTGGGGATACAATTTTCAGAGGTTTGTTTTAATGGAAGCAATTCCTCAACAGCTAGATCGCATTAAAAGCCAACTGATGAGCCTAAGTAGAAGACAAAAGCCGAAAATGCTGGTGGTAGATGATGAGCCAGATAATCTGGACTTACTGTACCGTACCTTCCGACGAGATTTTAGTGTTCTCAAAGCAGAAAGTGGGATTCAGGCTTTGGAACTTTTGGCCTCTGAGGGAGAGGTGGCTGTCATTATCTCGGATCAACGGATGCCAGAAATGAAAGGCACAGAGTTTTTAAGTAAAACTTTGCCCCAGTTTCCCAATACTGTAAGAATAATTCTCACAGGATTTACTGATATTGAGGATTTGGTAGAGGCGATTAATTCTGGACAGGTATATAAATATATTACTAAGCCTTGGGACCCTAGTGAATTAAAGGGAGTTGTCCAAAAGGCCGCAGAGACTTATGAACTTCTCAAGCAACGTACTGAACAGTTGGAGCTGGCTCAAACTAAAATCGAATTATTGAACACTGTTGTTAATATTTCTCAGGAGTCTGAAAGTACAGAAAAAGCTCTTGAGGAAATAGCCTCTGCCTATAGTGAGACCTTTTCGACAGATGTGTGTATTCTGCAATTGATTTCGGATAATAGTTTAACTTCGATTCAAGGAGTTAGCAGTACAGTTAGTGTCGTTGATAATTGGTTGGCCAACGATCCCTTGGCAAAAGAAGCGATCGCTTCTAAAACTGTAGAAAGTGTGATGAATGTGTCGGGAGATACTAGGCTTTCTGATGTGGCACATTATCAAACTTCAAAAATAGAAGCTCATATTGTCATCCCCATTGTCTACCGTCAAAAACTGATGGCTTTGATGTCCTTACAATGGCAACAACCTAGTAAACTCAGCCCAGAAGAACTGACGACGATTAATATATCAGCTCAACTACTGGCATTAGCTTTGAATGGCTTCAAAAATTGAATGTTGATTTAATTCCATGAATGATAACCGCACAGAAGTTCAAGCTATTTTTGATAGAATTGCCCCAGTTTATGACCAGCTTAATGATTCGTTAAGTTTGGGACTACATAAAATTTGGAAGCAAATGGCTGTAAAGTGGTCTCAGCCTAGTTATGGCTGTACCTGTCTGGATTTATGTTGTGGCAGTGGCGATTTGGCTTGGATGCTGGCTAAGTCGGTCGGAAGTACGGGCCAGGTGTTTGGGGTAGATTTTTCTGTGCAGCAGTTGGCGATCGCTAGTAACCGAAAACCGCCTTTACTGGCTGAAGTTAGCCCTATCAGTTGGGTTGAGGCAGATGCTTTGAACCTGCCCTTTGCCGATGGCTATTTTGATTGTGCTACTATGGGATATGGCCTCCGTAATGTCCCAGATATTCCTGGTTGTCTGCAAGAGTTATATCGGGTTCTGAAGCCTGGTGCTAGAGCTGCAATTCTGGATATGCACCGTCCAAGTAGTTCTCAGGCCCGAGGATTTCAGCAGTGGTATCTGGATACAGTTGTGGTTCCTATGGCCCGTAATTTGGGTTTAACTCAAGAATATGCTTACATTAGTCCCAGTCTGGCAAAGTTTCCTACAGGATTAGAACAGATTAAAATATCACATCAAGTAGGATTTGTCAAAGCAACACATTATCCCATTGCTGGGGGTATGATGGGTATATTAGTGATTATAAAATAATTATTAGTTGAGTTCTTAGTTTTGTCAAAAATAGAAAGTATTTCTAAGTAGTAAAGTTGTCTATTACCTGGCTTTATTTTGTACCTCCAATAGCAGGTGGAATTATTGGTTATTTCACTAATGATATAGCCATTAAAATGCTATTTCGCCCTTATCGATCCTATTATATTTTTGGACGAAAGTTACCCTTCACTCCTGGTTTAATTCCTGCTAATCAAGAGCGTTTAGCAAAACGAGTAGCTGATACTATTATGGGATCTTTGCTAACTCCATCAGAGTTGCAAAACTTGGCACGGCGTTTGTTAAAAACTGAACGGATGGAAGCAGCAATTCTGTGGTTGCTTCAGATGTCTTTAGAACAAGTTAAGCTCGATACAAATAAGAGAACTGCTAAAATTTTAGCAAATATTCTGCGAGATTTATTAGGGCAGTCTTTGCCACGACTTCTTAAAGTTTGGACTCGGAGAGAGAATTTTTTAGAAGCTCAACTAAACCAAATTTTTGATAAAGTTTTGCTAGAGTTTCAACTTACTGAAATGCAGGCAACTCAACTATCAGATTGGTTGCTTAAAGTTGTACTGCCACCGGATGTATTGAGACAGACTTTAATTGATTTTCTTACAGATCACAATATTTCAATTATTGATGAAGGTTTTCGCGAAAAAGCAAGTGGTACTTATTGGGTAGTGGCTAACTTGTTTGGTTTGCGTAATACTTTAATTAGATTAAGAACGTTTTGCTTGGATGAGAGAGAGTTAACTAACCAACGTCTGACGGAATTAATTACTGCATTGGGGATTCGTTCTCGAATTCAGGAATGGTTACAGAATCTTTCTATGCAGAATTTACCTGTTTCTACAGTACGCCAGTTAAGAAAGACTATGGGTGATAGTGTACGTCTTTATCTTCAAGAACGTGGTGCCGATCTGATTCAAGGGTTAAGTTTGTCTATAGACTGGGAACACATTGCCGATCTAATTATCGATCGCCTGCAAGCTTCATCTATAATGAATAGTTCTCTGGAGTTGGTTAGTCAAGAGTTGGCATTAATATTAGAACGTTATTTGGAACGCGATCTAGAAAATATTGTGGCACAGGCAATTCCAATTTTAAATATCGATCAAGTAATTGTCGATCGTATTAAAGGTACTTCTGCTGAGGAATTAGAAGTTGCTGTTAATGTAATTGTTAAAAATGAGCTGCAAGCAATTGTTAATTTAGGTGGTGTTTTAGGCGTTATTGTTGGTTTGTTTCAGACAGTTTTACTACTGGTACAAAAGTAAGCTAAACAAATAAGCAATCAAAAATCAAATGTGAGAATTTTACTGTTCCCTAAAAGTCGAAAATATACTGGTTTTCATATTGAAGTCTGCTGGCGGACGATCGGGGGTAAATACAGGTTAAATTTCCACTTCTTTCGTAGTTTGATTACTCTTTGATTACGCTCAAGCTGGCTTTTGATGGGGTGAGTGGCCATACCTGCCGAGGGTTTCGATTGCAACTTTCACCAGATCTGAGTTCAAGTCTGCTATTAAGATAAAGCTCCAAAATTATCCAGGACTAAAAGTCCTTTGAGGGATTAGAAGGAAAGTCTTTATAAATTTTTTACCAAAACTAGACTAATTAAAATTGTTCTGCAGCACACCTTACTAATAACATAATTTTTATTTATATTTTAGATTAAACGCCAGATTTATCACTACTTTATCACTCTTACCACTCGGCCATCAGTTCTTATCTTGACTAAAAACTATTACCTGTAAGGTTCTTAGACTTTAATCACTGGCAGTGAAATCGTTATATTAATTAAACTTATAAATTATTAAATTATTTATTTGTAATTTAAACTTAATTTTCCAAAAAAAGTTTAAATTGGCTATAAAGGGGCTAATTTTGGGGTAAAAATCTAGCGATCACTTCTCTATTGCCTACCAGTTTATAAAAGCTATAAGTATTGATATATAACAAATACAGGATTATTGTTCGGAAGCTCATTTTAGTGTATATTTGAAATAAGTGATTGGCTCTGCCTAGAAGCTTAATAAAATGAATAAGAATATTATCAGTGAATATAGTTAGAAGCAGTGCGATCGCTCTAAACAGTAAACTTAAAAATGTAAGCTAACAAATAGGTGTTGCACAGTGACAAATGATTCTGGATTTGAGATGCCTGAAGCCTGGGAATTGGCGAATTACTACTAATGAGTTCACATCTCATTTGGGAATTGCTATATTCTGAATCATTCAAATAAAAATATTACCTAATTAACTAAAAAAAAATTATCAAATGATTATTTCTTGAGGCGATTTTAGATTTTTATAAATACATTTGTTAATCCAATATTCAAATATTAATTAAGTTATATCAAATCCCCTGGCTTCGAAGTGTTATAAGAAACCAGGTTTATGAGAGACAGATATTAATATAGTAGGGTATTTCATATAAGCCCCGTTTCTCTGCTTTTTTTATACCTAAACTACCAGATTTAATGTTACCATTAGTTTGCCCAATAATTTTAGTTTATATTGCCTTATAAATAGTTTATTTTTACCTTTATAGAAATATATGAACAGAACTTTCAACCTCACTTTTCAGTCGTATAAATAACTTAAAACTATGTCAACTCAAAAATCAAATAATCGTGCTCCTCACAGTAAACTCGATCCAGAAAAATATGCCAGGCTCAAAGCTGAACTTGATGCTCCCTACCGAGGCTTACGACAATTTATCTATGTAGCTTTTGGAGCTTCTGGCTTGATTGGAACTTTGATTTTTTTTGTGAAAATTATTAGTGGCCAAGATATGAATTCTGCTATTCCCAATTTTGCTTTACAAATTGGAGTTGTAGCTCTTATGATCTGGTTATTTCGTTTAGAGGAAAGGGCCAGTCGATCGTGAAGCGACATATTTACGTTTTTGCTTCTGTGCCTCCTCCGGAGGAGCTACGCTAATGTCATGCTGCGCAAAGGCGCAGAGCTTCCGCTTTTCGGTAGGAAAGGAAAGGAAAAGAGGTAGCTCCTCTCAAACAGGAAGCATTCTGTAGGAAAACGCGATAGAAATGTAGAGGATAATCGCTCCTCCTACTAAAAATAAAAAGCAGTTTTCAAAACAAAGCACCAGATTTCCGATAAATGAAAATTGGTGTTTTGATATTGTGATTATCTATAGCTTAATTATTACAATCCCCTATGGCTGAAAGATAGAAAAAAGGCCATAGGGAGACACAAAGAATGAAAAACGAAACGATGCAAGCAAATTTCAAACTTGGTTATTTTTTAGTAAGCTAGTGTTTCTAGAGTTTCGCGCAAATATAAACTTACTTGTTGGTCTAATGGTATATTTTGCTGTAGATCGTTATTCCTACTCCGTTCCAGTTGCCATCTTTCAAACCCAGAAGTTACTGCTATTGCTTGTTTCAAACTATCCCAAATTTGAGGTTCTGTTTCAAATTTTTGAGTTACCTTGCTTAGATGATTTTGCCAAAAGGTAGCATTCAAATTACTCATAACATTTACCTAATTAACTACGGGAACACAATCTTGCGATCGTGCTAAAGTTGGCTGAGACTTTACAGCTTCTTCTTCTTTTAAGATAGCTCACTAATTATGAACCAGACATTAGTGTCACATTATATATGTCATCAAATCTTGACTTTTGCCTCCCATATTTACTTGAAAAAGTCAATATAAATAATGATTTTTACCAGAAATATCGAATCATATTTTCTGAATAATCCCCCGTTAAATCACTGATTTAACGGGGGATTATATCAATTTAGGTAGACAGTTTACGACGCTTAGTTACCATTTGATAAGCTTCAATAATGTCACTTTCATTCCAACTATTAAAGTTATCTAAGCTAATACCACATTCATAACCAGCATTAACTTCCTTGACATCATCCTTCATACGTCTGAGAGAGTCTAAGATACCTTGGTGGACAACTTCTCCTTTGCGACGTACTCTCACCTTGCAGTTACGCACAACTTTACCAGAGAGAACATAGCAACCTGCAATAGCACCACGGCTGATGGCAAACACAGTACGGACTTCTACTTCACCTAGTGGTTCTTCCACTAGTTCGGGGTCCAACAAACCTTCCATTGCCCCTTGGATATCGTCCAAGAGTTTATAGATAACATTGTATTCCCGCACATCTACACCTGCTGCATCTGCTGCTTGACGCGCTCCAGAAGCCAAAGTTGTATTGAAGGCAATGATTACAGCTTCACTTGCTGCTGCCAGGTCAATATCTGTTTCTGTAACTTCCCCTGGAGCAGATAGTAATAACCTGAGTTGGACTTCTTTTTGAGGTAGTTGTCGTAGAGCTGCAACTATTGCCTCGACAGAACCTTGAACATCTCCTTTTAATATCAAGTTTAGTTCTTTGAGTTCTCCTTCTTGGGCGCGAGCTGATACAGTACCGAGGCTAGTTCGACGCATTATGCGTGATTCTCTTTGAGCTTCAGACCTTTGTGTAGCGATCGCTGATGCGTCTTTTTCATTTTCAAACACATCAAACTCATCACCTGCTTGAGGCACATCTCTGAGACCCAAAACCTCTACTGCAAAAGATGGGGTTGCGGCTTCGACCCGATGGCCTCTATCATCAATCATTGCTCGGACTTTTCCGTATGCCGAACCTGCAACTACTATATCTCCCACTCTCAGAGTACCATTTTGCACTAACAGAGTAGCCACTGGTCCTCTTGCCTTATCCAAATTAGCTTCAATTACTGTTCCTTTAGCAAAGCGGTTAGGATTAGCCTGTAAGTCTTCTACCTCTGAAACCAGAATAATCATCTCCAGCAAGGTATCTAGGTTTTGTTTCTTGATTGCACTAACTGGAACCATAATTGTATCACCGCCCCATTCTTCAGGAACTAAGCCATACTCCATTAGTTCTTGCTTCACACGGTCTGGGTTAGCTTCTTCCTTATCAATTTTGTTAATTGCAATAATCAGTGGAACTTCAGCCGCTTTAGCATGGCTAATAGCCTCTATAGTTTGTGGTTGTACTCCATCATCTGCTGCCACTACAAGTATGGCAACATCTGTGACTCTTGCTCCTCTGGCTCTCATCGCTGTAAAAGCTTCGTGGCCAGGAGTATCCAAAAATACCACTTGTTGCATTTTGCCTTCATGTTCAACATCTACATGGTAGGCTCCGATGTGTTGAGTAATACCACCTGCTTCTCCGGCTGCTACTTTAGTTGCTCGGATTGAATCCAATAAACTGGTTTTACCATGGTCAACGTGGCCCATGATTGTCACAACTGGTGGACGAAGTTGAAGATTTTCCAGATCGGTCTCTTCGAGCATTTCAGTAGTTTTCTTAGCTGCTGATTCAACTTCTGAGACTTCTACTGAAACTCCTTGCTCTTCTGCCACCATTTTAATTGTGGCTATATCCAAACTTTCAGTTATGTTGACTGCTATGGCCTTCATAAACAGTCTCCTAATAATTTCTGTTTCAGGAACTACCAGAGCTTGTGCCAATTCTTGAACTGTCATTGATGAACCGATCGTCAGCGTCTCTGGAGATTGTGGCTCTGGTTGCTTACTTTGCCCAGCGGTTTCTTTTTTACGATCGCGAGATTGAGCAAATTTCTTACTTCTATCAGGAGCTTTATTGCCTGAGTTTGGTTTATTTTTGGGAGAGGAACCTTTCGGTTTTGGTGGCCTGGCTAAAGACAAACTCATTGTCGCTGTTGCTGGCCCATTCAAAACTTCTGCTAACTCTTCTTCATCATCTTCTTCTAATACTGGTTTCGGACGAAGACGTTTGGCTTTGGCCGCAGCTTTAGCATTTTTTTCAGCAATTTCACTTACATCCTCATCATCCTCTTCCCACTTTTGAGTCCGCTTGGCGGCTTTAAGTGGAATCGGCTTGTTTGCTAATACTGCTTTTCGTCTTGGTTTCTCTACTTCATAATCTAGAGTATCTGGTACATTTTCCTCTACATCTTTGTTTGTATCTGGAGAATCTTCTTCTATGGATTCTTCTACAGATTTTGCTATTTTCGGCTTAGGTGCAAGTTGAGGTCTATTTACATCTAGTTGTTGCTTTAGTTTAACCGTTGGCTTATCACGGTGCTTTTGCTTTGACTGAGGAGAAGTTTCAGAAGTTGGTGAAATAGTTGGTTTTACAGCTTCTTTGTCTAAGGTATCTTTATTTTCTTTTTTGTTGTTTGAAACAGAAGGTTTTCCCTCTTCATCTTCCTTCTCTTTTCTTCTTTTTCCTTCCAGCTTATTCTTTTTAGTTTTCGGAGTAGGCTTGGTAATGATACTTTGGCTGCGATTTGAGGCAGGAGTTGCAGGTCTTGCAGGTGGACCTACCAATTTAGGCACTTCTGGTGCTAAATCTTCCTGGGTATCTACTTTTTCAGCAGTATCATCATTGTTCAACGGCCTATTTTGAGGCAGTTCTACAGAGTTATTAGTTTCTTCTGGTTCTGACTGATTTTTATGGTCCTCTACCTCTAATTTAAGAGGTTGATTGATTCTGGGTTTAACCATAGACTGAGCTTGGTTATCAGATCCTGGAGGTTTTGGAGGAGTTGCCACTAATTGAGCGTTATTGTTGGTTTGGCCTTGATGTTTTTGTTTGGATTTTTCTTCTGGAGGTTTAGGTTTTCGTATTTCTAGTATCTGCTGTTTCTTACGTTCATTCTGATTAGAGATTGACTCTTGATTTTGAGAGTTACCTTTCTCTTGAACAGTAGGCTTACTGGGAGAGTGGGGTAAGTTTTCCGCCATTTCGCGAATTCTTTCTGCTTCTGATTCTGTAATAGTGCTACTGTGACTTTTCACAGATATGTTGAGCTTTTCACAAACTGTCAATATATCTTTGTTATCCAAATTCAATTCCTTTGATAATTCGTAAATTCTTACTTTTCCGTTGTTCATCCACTCTACCCTCTCTTTACCAATCTGTTTTTACATTGCCATAATATTGATTTAACGACTAAACTACAACTATCATTCTAGCTTTCCTTTCAGTTTTTGATGAGTAAGTTTTTTTTACTCACTTTTAGGAACTGTTTAGCTACTATTTGATTAGATTTCCATCTTAATAATTATTACATTCAAAACCTACAATTTCAGAAGTGATTATTTTTGAAGATGATTACTCTATAAGTTTGCTTTAGGATTTGTCGCTAATTTCAAATATTTCTTGATTTTGGTGAATATGGAACAAAATCTGGAGTTTAGATCCAGTTTCTGGTATTTTATCCCATAATTGTAGATTTTTATACCCATAATTATCCGTATTACATAAATCACGGCCTTAATTGGGAATATTGGCGATCTTGAATATATTATAGATTTTATCTAGTTGATTTATGTCTAACACTGTAAATTTATGATAATTTTAATATTTAGTCCCATACATATCGGTTATAGGGATTTTTAACTTCATCTATTATCTTAAAATTCAAGGTATGTTTGACTCGTTTTTCTATTAATCCATTATCCCCAGTCAGACTTACTCATCTGTATTGCTGCTGGTCAATGATTCCAGCAGAACAGCTGCTTTGATTGCTTTATATCTAGTAAACATTTATAAGTAAAAAGCAAAATAGTAACTATATCTTGGATGAGTCAGATTTACTTTCATTAGGTTGTTCTAAAGTTTGCCTGATACCTGACAAATCTTCAAATCTCCGCTCCGTATTTTAATCTTTGGCAAATAGGAGTAATTCCTTGGATTAAGATATAATTTTTTCCTCCCTACCTCCATCTTTAAGCGGGTCATTTTTGCTCCAGGAGTAAAACTGCCTGGCTCTTATAATCACCTTCTTTGATTCTTATAGATTGTTATTCCAAACTTTCTTTTTTTCAGTAATTTAGGCCAAGATTTATTTTCCACAGCCATTTTATACAAAAAATTATTATTTATATATTATATTAGCAATATTTATAATTTATTGCCGATGCTAACCCTCTCCTAATTACCTAATAAAACTATATTATATTTGAAACATCTAACTGCTAGAGAGAATACAAACTAATTTTACTTTATTTATGCTAGGGGGGAAACCCCTATTTTGAGCTTTCTTATTGAGCTTAAGAATCTGAAGTATGAGTCTCTTGAGTTTTCATAAAAGATGCAGATACACAGGGTTTTTTTTCTAAACGTTCCAATAGTACTTGGTATATTTCAGCAGTTACATATGCTTTCAGTGAGCGACCCAACTTATTTTTTTTTTGAGCTACTTTCAGGCAATCACTTTCTGGACAAATGTAAGCCGAACGACCTTCTCCCTCATCTAGTTTCACGGTAGAAGATTTACTTAGCCTCACAACTCGCCATAAATCTTCTTTAAGCGCGAGTTTTTTACAACTAACACATCGACGATAATTTTTTTTTATTTTCACTTAATTTGTTGGTTAATAAGTATTATATTATTCAAATCAAATAATCAATTATTGTTAGATGATTTAGATAATTTAGATGATTTTAAAATTTGAGTTGATTTAGCATAATTTTAGATCGACAGGAGTTCAATATTTAGTTAATATGAGAAAAAATTTTTTGAAAGTTTCGATTGATGTATATACATTTGACCAGAATTAAGAAACAAAAATAATTATATAGAATCCGGGTAATTAGTTATCGTATCGCGCTCGGAGTCAGGATTCAGGTAGGGGAGCCGTCGGTAGGGCGACGTACAGGAGTTAGAAGAAAGAAGTAAGAAGAAAGAAAGGATTTGAACTATTGAATTATATGATTCGTATTCAATAGAACATCTGTATTAAGAGGAAGTAATTTTGCGATTACTGTATAACCTGATTTTATATTAATACTCACAGAAGGTATTATTACTTTTTAACAGACTCCCTCGGTACATCCTAAATTATACCGAAGGACGAGCGGAAGTTTTGATTCTACCTTCAATAAGACGGCTCAGACTGGTAATATAGCGATCGCCAAACAAAACAGAGTTTGGACTCTGCCGTAGTATTTGGGTTTTTGACCCCAGTTTCCGTTTGCGTTAGCATTCCGTAGGAAATGATAGTTGAGTCAGGCACTCAAGGCCAGCAATACTCGGTTATGGCTTGGGGTTCGGCTTTCAAATACTAATACATCTACTAAGTATCAAGGGATCGAAGCAAAGTTTTCTGGAATCTTTAGCTGTTTTGAAGGTTTATCTCAGTTTATGCCAGCCTAGCCTAGCTGTTCAAAGAAGGTTAGTAGATCGGTTATCTGGTTAAACTTATAATTATACCTCATTTAACTCCACAGGATATTCAGTTTCATCCACCTCAAAAGAATCATCAGAATCATCCGGCCGATCGAAATCATGATGTTCAGTATCTACCTCCTGTAGTTGCTCCAACTCATTTTCTTCTTCTTCAACTAATGCTTGGCGACGAGATGCTTCAGCAACCATTTTACTGTCTTCTGCCTCACGATCGTATTTAGCAGTGTCCTTAATATCAATTTTCCAACCAGTAAGACGAGCTGCCAGACGCACATTCTGTCCTTCCTTACCTATAGCCAAACTAAGTTGATCCTCAGAAACCAAAATATGAGACCTCCTTTCCTCTGGATCGATCAAACGTACTTCATCTACTCTAGCTGGACTCAGAGAGTTAGAAATATAGGTAGCAGGATCTGGAGACCAACGAATTACATCTATTTTTTCACCCCTCAGTTCATTCACAACTACTTGAATTCTCGAGCCCCTAGCTCCAATACAAGCTCCTACAGGGTCTACATCTCTTTCGATAGTATCAACTGCAATTTTAGTGCGAGGGCCAACGTGACGAGATGGTGGATTAGCTTCCCTGGCCACAGCTACAATTCTCACTATTTCGTCTTCAATTTCAGGAACTTCATTTTCAAATAAATAAACGACTAAACCTGCATCGGCTCTAGAAACCAGTAATTGAGGTCCACGAGTTGAACCTTCACATACTCGCTTGAGATAAACTTTAAAAGTAGCATTAGCTCGATAGTTGTCGTTGGGTAATTGTTCCCGTTTTGGTAGTTCGGCTTCTACTTCTGGTCTACCAAAACCGCTATTTACGGCTAAGATAACTGATTGCCTTTCAAATCTCAGCACTCTAGCTTGGAGCACTTCTCCTTCCAAATCTTGGAATTCTTCTTGAATCATCTTGCGCTGCTGATCCCGAAGTTTTTGAGCCAATACTTGTTTAGTTTGTATGGCAGCCATGCGACCAAATTCATTTTGATCCGGTGTCACATCCAAAAATACTGTGTCGTTTACCTGAGCTTCTGGAGCTACTTCCCTAACTTCTACCAGTGCTATCTGATGATCTGGGTTGGTTACTTCTTCAACGATGGTTTTAGTGGCCAAAATCCGAAATCCTTCTTCTTCGACATCCAACTCTACTTCAAAGTTTTCAAAGTAATCGTCTGTAAAATGTACATTCTCTATACGTTGAGTTCGTCTATAACGTTCGTATCCTTTTAATAAAGCTTCTCGTAAAGCAGCTTCTACTGCTTGTCTGGGTAAGTTGCGCTCTTGACTAATATTTTCGATCATGTCCTGAAGTCCAGGCAAATTAACTTTTGACATAATTCTTTATCCTCTAAATATTTTTAATTTCTAGTTAGTGACACAAATTTGCTTAAATTCTTCTGAGATTTAAGTATTAATAATTGGAATACTTAAATTTAAGTAAATTAAGTATTTTTGGTTTTTTTGAGATGTTAAACACAGTAGGTTCAGAAAATAAGTAAAAGGGAGATATATGAAGTGTGATACTTTTCTCAAGTTATCAAATTTATTAACTTTTTACTTCATATATATGTCTCCTTGTATTTGTTAGTCTCTGTTAATAACTACTTTTCCTCTTGTAGTTCAACTGTGCTAACAATAGAGCGAGGGATGCTAACTTGTCGCCCCTTTTGATTTATACAAACAGCAGTTTGGTAGCGACCAACTAATTGTCCAGTCCACTGATTTTTACCTTTATAGGGTTCAGATGTACTAACATTTACACTAAACCCTTTAAAAGCAATAAAATCTCGGTCATTATTTATAAACTTAGAAATACCTGGACTAGATATTTCTAGTACATAGGGTTCAGTAATGATTTCTGCTGCATCTAGTTTTTCTTCGATGGCATGGCTCATCCGTTCACAGTCATCTAAACCTGTGTCTTGAGTAGGGTTCCGAATGTCCAAGCGCAGAACTGGTGGATGCTGGTTAGTGTGAAATACTGCCCCCACTAATTCCAATCCTAAAGATTGAGCAATAGGATTTGTAAAGTTGATGATTTCTGGTATTAATGGATGATTCATGGGACAAATGCAACAAAAAAAGTGGGCTTTACCCACTCCCGCTTGACAATTGTTAACGTTGACATCTTCTGCTCTATAAAACTGATACAATACGTCACATAAAGTGACAATATGATGTTTACTTCCTGCTTTCCTACGGAATGCTACGCAAACAACCGGAACTGTCGGCAGCACTCCGTCCACAGGCATCCACGGTCAAGCCGACCGCATCTCTCACTCTTATACTTGCATTCCAGTCTCGGTCTAGAGATAAACCTAACTCAGGGCAATCATAAGTTCTCAGGTTTAAAGGGATATATTTAACGTAACCACAACTAGAAAATTATCCCGAAGCCTTTCATGTCGGCGACTGCCTTTAGGGTCAGCTTTGCCTCAGCAAAACATTCTTGATGCCGTGGGACTTCTTGTGGCGTAAAGTTAAATTTATCCTCTATATAAAACAAAATTTGTTAAGAGGATATGGATACTTTGGCCTTATGATTTGCTATACTAGGCGATAGAATATCCATAATATCACTGTTTTTGTTCATCGGCAACCATACTTTTGTCCCAGAGATTGTCCCATCGATAGTGGCAAACACAGCCGAGAATGCTGGTTTGTCAGTCAGGATTTACCATCTTGAGATTTCTGGGCTTTAAGTTGTAATTGTCTAGTTTGTTCTAAGATTTTCTCGACATCTTCGTCACTCATTCGCATTACATAGTTAACTTTTACTTCTTCGAGAAAAGCTGATACTAGAGATTGAAGTTCTTCTAAGGTATGTTCTTGTTGTAATTCTGTACCTAAGGCTTTTCCAAAGTGTTGAACTAGCTGGTTAGATAATTTTGTTCCGACTGGATCTGCCATTGCAGTTTTAACTGTTTCGTAGGCATTTTGAGGTCCTTCAGTAGCAAGATTTGATAATTCTTTGACTAATGTTTCTGATAATTTATTTGCTAAATTCCCTAAACCTGGTACTTGCTGAAATCTCTGAAAAGCGGGAGATTCTTCAAATATTTTTTCGATGTTGTAACGGATTAAAGCTTCTATATCTGGTTGAAGTTCGGGTATGACTTTAGTGACAGTTACTTGTAGTAAGCGGGTAGCGATCGCTTCAATTTCATTTATGTCATTTAGGTCTATATAAGTTCGCTCTTGAGATGAAAATATTCGCTTGGCTAATTCACCAGTTTTTACTTCTTTTTGTACTTGGTTAATTACTTGCATGACTACTACTTCTGTTAATTCTTGAGCAACAGAAGCTAGGAAACCTCGGCTGGCTTGTGCTCTAATTGGTTCGAGGTCGATAATTTGAGCATGACTGAGGCGAATTGCCACTGGAATTATCCGCAAAAACTGCATAAATGGTATTAGTAGAAAAATATCGTACCAACGCCATAGCATTGCTTCTAGCCAGTTTACACTTTGATGACGGCGACTAATTAAGTAGGTTCTACCTAAAAATTCTAACCCAAATATAATGATGAATGGCAGGTCAATTATGCCAAAATAGTCAGCCATTCCTCCACTTTCGCCGATACTTCGATAATAATTTTTGGCAATTAATGGTTTGATTTCTGCCTCAAACCATTTAATTTCTTCAATCCATCCTTCTCTTGTTAAATATTCTTCACTCCAGAAGGTTGTAAATGATTCTTTTGCCGAGTCTTCTGGATTAGGAATTCGATCTCTAATACGATTTTTTATTTTTTCTAAAGAACCACTTTTATTGGCGACTGCGAAAGGATTTTGATTAATCATTTCTAGACTCAGTTTTCTTAACTCTTCTAAGGTTTCTTCTACTGATGAAGAGTCGGCAGTTGGAGATAATTGTATGTTAATTTGTGCAAAGACATCTAGATATTTTTCTGTGTCTCGATTAGGTTCAATTCCTTTTATAGGGTCATATATTTTTGTGATTATCGGAACATGCTGAAAATAAAAATCTCGAAAGCTAATATAGCTGATATTAAATAGCACTAGGATAAAATTTACTAGGGCTAAAAATGCCATGACTCTTTCAAATATTGGTACTTTACGAGATTTCCTACGGATAGATTTTGTAGTTGTCATTGATAATTTGCTGGTTTTTATATATTCTATATTTTTTCAGATAATGACGAATTTTATAACTTTAATATTCGCTCTGTAATACTTGTTTGGTAACTTTCTGAAGGATTATGGTAAAAAAATAATTGTCATAAAAAATGAGACCCCGGGGTCTCACTTTTTATTGCAAAAGCTTTGCCATACCATAAAAAATACTTTATGTCAAACTAATTCAGAATTTACGCAAAATTCGGGCGTTATAGCAGGGAACTTCTTGATTTCTTAACTTCTCAACGAGTGGGAAAAGTATTTCTGGTGTCTTATACCAAATCTCACGCATTTTTACTACATCTTCTTGAGAGCAAGGAGTAGGGAGTAGGTAAATAATGGATAATTGATAATTACCTCTTGCTAAAAGGAAGAAGATTGAATAATCATGAAAATTTTTCCTTGTTTCTCCTTGCTGATTAGAGGCTTTAAACCACAATTTTTCGGTAAATAAATGTGGTGTAAGGTGCGTTGCAACGCACCCTACAGTAGAGTTCGATGCCTAAGTCCGATAGTTAAATTGTTACACCTTCTTGACGGGCAGCATGGGCCACTGCACCAGCAACGGCAGTAGCTACCCTAGTATCAAATACGGAGGGAATAATATGCTCTTTGTCAAGGTCTGAAGCTTTCACTAATGAGGCGATCGCTCTGGCAGCTTCTAGATACATTGTGGATGTGAGGGTCGTAGCCCGACAGTCTAAAGCTCCTCTAAATATACCTGGAAATGCTAAAACGTTATTAATTTGATTCGGATAATCGCTCCGACCTGTAGCCATTACGGCCACATCTCCTGTAATTAACTCTGGCTGTATTTCAGGTATAGGGTTAGCCATAGCAAATACTATGGGGTCTTTAGCCATGGAACGGACCATTTCGGGAGTCACAACTCCGGGTACGCTCACACCTAAGAAAACATCAGCACCTACTAAAGCATCTGCTAGTAAGCCTGAAGTCTCAACGGCAAATTCTTGTTTTTCTGGGTTTAGGTCAGTCCGGCTTTTAGAAACTATGCCTTTTGAGTCGCACAGACAGATACTCTTAGCCCCTGCTTTACGCAATAGACGAGCGATCGCTATTCCGGCAGCACCAGCTCCATTAATCACGATCCGAATATCTTCTATGGATTTTTTGACCAGTTTTAAAGCGTTGATCAATGCTGCCAGACTGACAATAGCTGTGCCATGCTGGTCATCATGAAATACTGGAATGTCTAATATCTGTCGTAGTTTGGCTTCTATTTCAAAACAACGAGGGGCAGCTATATCTTCTAGGTTTATCCCACCAAACACAGGTGCAATATTTTTAACTGTTTCGATAATGGCATCAGTATCTTGAGTGGCGAGACAGATGGGAAAAGCATCTACTCCAGCAAATTCTTTAAATAGCATAGCCTTACCTTCCATTACAGGTAGAGCACCTCCAGGCCCAAGGTTGCCTAGTCCTAAAACTGCGCTACCATCTGTGACAATGGCAACTGTATTTTGTTTGATGGTAAGATTGTAAATTTGTTCGGGGTCTTCTGCTATTGCTTTGCAGACCCGACCTACTCCGGGAGTATAGGCCATTGATAAGTGGGCTTGGGATTTGAGGGGTATTTTCCCCTCTATTGTGATTTTACCGCCACGATGTAAATTGAAGGTGCGGTCATAGACATCAACTACTCTGATTTCTGGTAGTGCTTTAACAGCTTGGACAATTTTCTCAGCGTGTTCGGTGCTGTAGGCATCAACTGTGATTTCCCGAACTGTAATTTTACGACTTTGTTCTTGGAGGTCAATGTGGCCAATATTGCCTCCAACTAATGCGATCGCTTGGGTTACACTGGCCAACATCCCGGCTCGGTTGGGAGTTTCGAGGCGAATAGTCAAACTAAATGAAGGATTGGGTGTTAGTTCTACCATAGGAGAATTGTTTGAGATTTTAAGTTCTAAATTTTAGTCTCATCGTGGTTAATCGTAAGTTGTCGGCGAGCATTTTTTGGGTTTAGAAAGGAATTTCTTCATCTAGAGGTTTTTTATATCTAAAATCCAGAGGGAATCTATAAATAAAAAATTAAGCTAATGTGATTGAGTGGGTTTTTGCTAGGGCAAAGCTATGTGACATGTTTGCGGAGCATTCGGTAAGGAAAAAGCATGACTTAGGAAAAAGGCGGGAATAATTCCACAAAATCATCCAATATTTTCTAGGCCACCGCAACCGAGGGAATATTAGGTATCGCACTACGCAAATAGGGCGCGGACATTCTTCTATTCCCTACTCCGTACTCCCTACTCCCTTTCCACTCAAATTTATTGTCTTAACCAAAGACCGTACTGCTATATTTAATAATATTTTTAGATTGATTTTACAGGTATTTTCTAGAATTAAGGTTGTGGCAATTTTTCAACAATTAATAATTATTAATTACCTATTTTTGTTCAAGGAGAGGATTGACTAAAAGGAAAAAGTTGTCTTTTTTTTCTTTAAAATAGAGGCTTTAAACTTTAATTATTCGGTAAACTTCATCAAAAATATAGTATCTGGCATTATGCCAAGTCTTTATACAGAAATTGAAGTTCATGCTCCTATTCAAAAAGTTTTGTGGGTATGATTTCATATTTTATGTTGGTAAGCTAAGAGGTATTTTAACTGGGTTTTCTCAAATCAGCTAAATCTCTCCTAATCCGTTTCCTATTAGCTGTTACCTGTTACTTAGTTTTAATAAATAATTTAAAAGGATAACAGCTTATTTCAGAAAAATTCACCTAGTAAAAACTTGCTTTTTGATATGTTTTTTAAATCAAGTCTGAAAAAAATTATCAAATTATCTATAGTTGGGAGCTTAATATTGGCTTCTATATCTGTAGATGTCAAAAAAGTTAGAGGGTTTTGTGGTTTCTTTGTGGCAAAAGTTGATGCTGAGATGTTTAATAATCGTTCGGAAGTGGCGATCGCTCATCAAGATAATCGAACAACTTACAGTCTGGCTTTTGATTATAAGGGCAAACCTGAAGAATTTGCGCTAATTTTACCAGTACCAGTTGTACTAAAAAAGCAAGATGTACGAGTAATTCCAGCAGAAATTTTTCAACGCTTAGATGATTTTACTGCTCCTAGGTTAGTTAGATATAGTGATACAATTTTAGAAAGTGATGGTGCTCCAAATGTAGTGAGAAATCGCGGAGATGTGACAGTTCTAGAACGCTTCACAGTGGGAGAATATGATATTGTTATTTTAAGTGCAACAGAGTCTAATTCTTTGGAAAGTTGGTTGAGGGAAAATCAGTATAAAATTCCCGGAGGTGCTGCTAAATATCTTCAACCCTATATTGATAAAAGACTCTTCTTTTTTGTAGTTAAAGTAAATTTAGAAGCACAGGATAAACTGGGTTTTAAAAATTTAAGACCGCTACAGTTTACTGTGAAAGATTATCCTCAGATTATGTTGCCTTTTCAACTGGGGAAAATTAATTCGGAGGGCACTCAGAATATCATTGTTTACTTTTTGAGTGAAACTGGTCGTGCTGAAGTTAGTAATTATCAAAATGTGATGATTCCTAGTAACTTTAATGTACCAGAAGAAATAGAGTCAAGATTTGGCAAATTTTATCGAGAATTGCTCACTTCAACGATTCAGGCGACAAACAAAGAAACAGTAGTTATAGAATATGCTTGGGATACAGGTTTTTGTGACCCTTGTAGTACCACACCGTTAAATTCTCAAGAGTTGAATGAGTTGGGTATGAATCGCCAACAAGCGTTCATCACTAGGTTACATTTACAATATACAAAAGATACTTATAACCAGGATTTAGAATTTAAGATTACCTCCGATAAAACTTTCCATCAGGGAAGATATATTTTGACTCCAAATCAAGCTTTAGTTACCAACTATTCCGACTATGCTGAAATAAAAACTACCTCTGGTGAAGTTATTTCTGAAGTCGAACTAGAAAAATTATTTGAAGAATAAAAATATTTAGATATCACAAATATTGAACTGGATGATAATCTTACTTATAAGTTATCAGTACCTCCCGCAATATGGAGGCAATAAAATGGGGAATTTTCTTTTCTCTTGGTCGATTGGATATGGCGCAGGTTTCCTCGCCATCCTTCGACCGCTTTTTATCCCCTTAGAAAGGGGAGGCTTGAGACCTTATTTCTGCGGTCAATATTTTCAAATAGTCTATCTACATCTCAAAAATGAAACTAAAACCAGCCTAAGATTAGCTGACTACTAACTGCGTCCTCCAGTTAACATCAGCAAGCATTTTTCTTCTGCAGAAATCCACCCATCAACAATCATTTTTTTACACGCAGCTAAAGATAATGAACCCGTATGACAAACAGAAATTCCTGCCTCCTCTAAAACTTTGTAGCTTTCCATAATTTCTGCTTGGGTTGGAGCAACAACTGTTCCTTGAGTTTCGAGAATTAAATCCCCCAGGTAAGGGTAACTCGCAGTAGGATTTCCCCTAAGAATTGCCTCAGCCTTCCCTGTAGGGTTGCGGACTATATCTTGATCCGCGATTTGTTCGCGATCACCATGAAATGCAGTATAAACGGGAGGGCAAGTATCTTGCTGCACTGCCACAAAACGAGGCATTTTCTTGATATACCCATTGGCCAAAAGCTGCTTAAAGCCAAAATATCCCCCATAAAAACCCATCCCACTACTGATAGGTTGAAAGACCACATCGACTTGGAAATCTAGTTGGCTTGCTCCTTCTATATAGCCAGTTTTAAGACCTTCGCGACGAAAGAAGTTGAAAAAGCCTCCTTCCCAAAAAAGATTATTCTCTTGAGCATATTCTTTGGCTAACTTGCCAGTTTCCACGAAATCTACATCCGTCTGATGTATGGTGGCGTAGAGACTCTCAAATTTTAATTGGGACAAAATCTTCAAAGCGCTGGAGTCCCGATCCGGATTTTATCGTTTGAGTGCCGCTTTAGAGAACATTTAAGACACCTGCATCACAAGCCTGGCAACGATAACGTAGTTCTAAGGGATATTTCTCTCCACACACGGCACATTTGAGGTGTGCTTGAGAATTTGGTTCAATTTTTTCTGGTATTAGCATAAGATAGGCAATGATATTTTTGGCAGTGAATAATTAATCATAATGTTGATGATATTTTATAATAAATAACTTTGAAACTTTAAATAATTTTTTTCATGTCACAAGAAGATAGTTAGCTAATTGTAGGTGGGGGAGATGTAGGTTTAGCTACCGCGGTTCACCTTAGTTCTCAAGGGTGTCTGGTTTATTTATTTTCTCGTCGTTATTCTGTAATAAATAAAACTAAAATTGTTCGTTCAACTGGTGCATTTTTACCTGGTAATTATTCAATTGCAGGTTGTTTTAATGATATTCAGGAAATTGCAGCTGCCAATGATGGAAAATTGCCCAGGAATATTATTATTTGCTGTCGGGGTCAGGATATTGAATCTTATGCCAGGATTTTAGGTGAATATATTAACTCTCAAATGAACATTCTGATAATTTGTGCTAGCCGTTTTTCAGGTCGAGTTTTTGGCAAAGTTTTGTGCAGAGAATTTGGCATAATTGAAACACAATTACCTGCAATGGCAGATGTAAATAATAGCCCTTTTGCTTGTCGAGGCAATGCTGATGACCAAGTTGTGATTAAAAGGTTTAAAAAACAATTTAAGGTAGCTGCTCAAAACTCAGAAATGACAGAACGTATTGTTGCAAATTATCAAAGTTTGTTCGGGAGTTTGCGGACTGCTTCTTCCAGTTTAGAAGTTAATTTAGATAAAACTAATGATGTTTTTCACGTTCCTTTAATTATGGGTTCTTTAACAAAGTGGGAATTAGGAGAAAGTTATAATATTTACCGAGGTATTGGTCATCGTACTGCTAATTTGATTGGCGAGTACGATCGCGATCGCCGAGCCATAGCCAAGGCACTAGGATTTCCAGAATTAAGTGATATGTACGACTATTTTAAAACTTCTTATGGAACTGTCGGACCGTCTTTTTACGAACATATTCACCAGATAAAAGCCTTGGATAATGCTACTATAAAAAATCTCCATCATCGCTATCTTTCAGAAGAATTACCTTTTGGAACTTTTAATGGAAAAGTTCTAGCCGGCTTACTAGGAGTTGACACTCCATTTTTAGATAGTTGTCTTACTCTAGGCAACAAGTTTATTGATGAACCTTTCCGGTGGAATGCTCAGTTTCTCGAATTGGATACTCAATGGTTGAATAGCCAACTCTAGCAAAGTTCAGAAGTTATATGTTGGGACTGAGCACTAGATTTCTATCTATATTCAAATCAAATAACTAAGACGTTGCAGTTGAATCAAAATTCAATCAAAATCTAGGGCCGGAATCTGAGATTTCTATCTATATTCAAATCTAATAACTAAGACGTTGTAGTTGAATCAAAATTCAATTAAACTTTTTGGGGAGAATGCTAGATTTGCCATGTTTGTGGAATCTGATAACTCAGACGTTGTAGTTGAATCAAAATTTAATCAAAATCTAGGGCCGGAATCTGAGATTTCTATCTATATTCAAATCTAATAACTCAGACGTTGTAGTTGAATCAAAATTTAATTAAACTTTTTGGGGAGAATGTTAGATTTGCCATGTTTGTGGAATCTGATAACTCAGACGTTGTAGTTGAATCAAAATTTAATTAAGCTTTTTGGGGAGAATGCTAGATTTGCCATGTTTGTGGAATCTAATAACTCAGACGTTGTAGTTGAATCAAAATTTAATTAAGCTTTTTGAGGAGAATGTTAGATTTGCCATGTTTCTAGAATTGGATACCTAATGGCTGAACATTCAAGTTATACATTAATTAGTTAGAAGGAGTAGAGCTTGAAAGTTGTACAAGAACAGGTTTCTCAAACAAGCAATTTAAGAACGACCGTATCATTAGTTATTGCCATACTAGCTCTATCTTGGATAGTAATCTTTTACCGATTGCTTGAAGGATAAATTGGCCCCTTTGCTACTGCATTTCATCGTGTTTGGCTTGCCACGATACTCTTAGGTCTGTGGAATGGAATAAAGTATGTAAGGCATCAATTTTCCCCAGATAAATCAGTAAAACAACATCCCTATACTCGTTTAGTTGTGCTCCAATTATTAGTAGCGGGAATTAGTTTTGCTGGCAATCAACTCTTGCTGGCTTGGTCTCTGAGTCAAAACAGCGTTGCCAATACCTCTGTATTGACAAATATGACTCCAATATGGACTGTTATTTTAGGTTGGCTAATCTGGAAACAGAAATTTGATAACATCTTTTTAATCGGGATGGGGGTTGCTATTGTAGGAGCTTCTGCTATTGGAATACAAGACTGGCAAGTTGCCACAGGAAGTTTAAAAGCAGATGGAGTTGCTATAATGGCCTCATTTTTCAATAGTACATACTTGCTGCCAATAGAATATCTACGCCCCCAATTGAGCTCTACTACGATTCTTTCCTGGATTTGTAAAATATCGACTCTATTTATATTACCTATTGCTTTAACGACAGAAACTCAGTTATTCCCCCATTCTTGGTCAGGATGGGTTTTTGTTATTTTGTTGGGTTTGATTTGCCAACTTTTAGGTGTAGGGCTTGTGACTTATTGCCTCAAGAGTTTATCTTCAGGGTTACTTGCTGTGGGTAAATTATTAATCCCAATAATTAATGCCTTCTTAGCTTGGGTTTTGTTTTCAGAGGTTTTGAGTTTATGGAATTATGTGGCATTTGCCTTAGTTATATTGGGTATCTATATCGCCAAGCAGGGTAAGCCAAAGGAAATTTTACCGGAAAGGAAAGTTAAGAGCAGTGGTGTTTCCCTGTGACTTTAGTTTGAGGAGTAGTCAATACCTTGAATATAATATTTGATAATATTTGCCCATCCACTGCTATAGTTTGCTTCAGCAATAATTTCAATTAAAGTTAAAGGGGGAAAATTAATCTAGATTTTTATTTGAAAAATCAATAGGAAAAATTTTACACATCATATACTGTGACATAAATTTATTTGGTTCAGAATAACAATTTCTAGATTTTTCTAGTTCCCTATTATTATCAATATTTGTTTCTACTTGCTCTGTCGGTGGATTCATACAAATACCAAGTTGCCCTACTCCTGCCATTAGTGAAGTTACTCGATTTTTCAGGCTGTCAATATCTTGAAATAGTTGCTCTGCAACTGAGATAGAAGGAGCAATAATAAAAAAAGTTTTGACTCCTAGTGAGTTTGGCGCAAAGCCAAAACTACATTCACCTAATAATACCTGAGTGGAAAGACTTAAAGAGTCATGGAACCTATTAATCAGTGCTTGATAGAAAGATTGACTCAGAGAATGATCGCCGAAAGTAGGTTGAGATAACATAATATATTCCTCAGTTAGTATTTTTGGTCTGATGATGACTATTTTAACATTTCTTAAGATTATATATTCATCATATTTTTATTGTGACTATCAAAATGACGAAACAATATGATAATTGTTGCTAATATAAATATTCCAAATCATATTTATGGGCAGATGTGGATTTCTATTTCTGAAGCTTTTGTGAATTTTACTAGCTCTAAAGTGACAAAATGTAAATAGGGATGTTAGTACCTATCAAGTTTATTTATAGGAAACACAAAAAATAATTATATTTTCTACTCAAGATATTATTCAACATCTCCGCTCGATCCATTCATTTCCCGGTAGAGACTAACTCTAGGGTAGACATTAAGAATAGTGGGTGTTATATAGCATTTCTCGCTCTTGGTGAGATACACAAGTTTTAGATTTTTGGCAACAGCTCATCTGCTCCGGAAGGCAACAGCTCCGGAAGGGAATAGGGAATAAGGAATAGAAAAAATACTGTACTTCATTAGACATCTGGTAGAAATTAAATATTCCTATTTGAGCAACCCTTGCCTTGAGGTTATATACAGTCGGTTTAATTAGCGTTCAAATAACCTCTGCTATTGACCCAGAGCAAGTTTTCCTATGCTTGCTGCTTGCTGCTTGCTGCTCCCTACTCAAGTTTCTACATTCTTTTTCACGCCTATGTCTATTAATATAATAATATGAGAACCGCCATACCAAATTTACGCCAAGGTAGTTACATCTTAATCTGTGTTTTCTACCTATAGTAGTAGTAGAAAAATTTATCTGTCGCAGATATTGTAAATATTAAAGCTTTTTTTTTCCATCTTTTTACACACTTATCTTTCCATCTTCCCTGTTAAAAGTTTCTTGTTACCTGTGCCGTGACTGTAGGAATATTTTATGCAATTGGTGTTAGATATTTTCTCTAGCTACTAAGTGTGGGGATGATGTTTAGGCGCTAACCTATTTCAAATTACAACTTTTTTTAATTAACCAATCTCCCTATCTCCTGTGAAAGCAATTTGACTAAAAAGTATTTTTAATTGATAAATTATTCTGTGTAATGACTTTTTACTGGTATACCATTTCTCAGGCACGCCTGGGTAAAACCTGATTTATTTCCTGTTGCCTATTGCCATAAGAGAGCTGTTGCTTAAAACTCAAAAACTTTGTACCTCACCCCGATCGATAAATGCTATAACAATAAATTTATAATTCTCAGGTTAATAAACTTCTGGAGGTTAACTTGTTCGAGCGGCGCGGAGCAATTGACTTTACTGAATAATTAAGGTTTAAAGCATCTCCCTTAAAGGAGAGAAAGCGATCGAGGGATGGCGAGGAGACCCGAAGAGTGCAGAGCCGCTCCGCTTTACATGTCGCTCCGCGAAGAGCGCAGTTGTGCGCCAGCA
>JBARXI010000582.1:0-14216 GCA_049647275.1 Microcoleaceae cyanobacterium | reverse complement strand
ACGGAATGCTGCGCAAACCGAATGCTACGCAAACATGGAAAGCGGAGCATTCTATCAGAAATTACCCCTACAGGAGGAACGGGAAATTTAGAGCAGGGACTCGGAAAAATTATCCCTTGATTTTTCTGCCATAGTTTGCCTTTTATCCTCACTTTTTGGTCTCTCAAGCAGCAAAGGCGTTGCACTTTTTTTCCCTCTCAAACGGCTAAAGCCTTGATTTTTCAATACTTTTCTATTTAATTAGCAAACCCTACTTATAAATAAACGGGGGAGGAGTCACCTCATCAGGTAGGGGAGCCGTCGGATTGGCGATGTACAGAAGTCAGGAGGGAAGAAAGAAGAAGGAAGAAGTTTTTTTCATCACGCTCTTATCCGGAACATGATATAACTTTATGAAGAAGTTGTTAATCGCTTCCTCATGGATTCTGCACGTCTTTTGGCAGTGTCATTTTCGGGGTCATATTTTAGAGCTGATTCGTAGATTTCTAAAGCTTGAGCAGTTAATTTTTTCCGTTCATAAGCATGACCTAAATTATTGTAAGCAGTTATATAATTTGGGTCTGTTTTCACCGCTTCTTTGTATTGTCTAATAGCAATATCGTATTGCTCTTGAGCAAAGTAAGCAAAACCAAGACCATTATAAATTTTGGCAATATATTCCTGATTATTCTCTGAGTCTTTTATTTTGAGACCTTTTTGTAACAGTTCAACTGCTTGAACATATAATTTTTTTTCTAAATAAATACTACCAAGTTCATAATATTCAGCTATTGTTCCCTTATCTTTGGTCAACTTATTTTTTAAGCTCGAAAGTTTACTTTCTGTTTTCCTGGTTTTAGTAATTTGGAGGATAACAAATATAGCTGTTCCAAACAATAAAACTAGCAAGATTAATAAGTAAACAAGTGGTAGAGTGTCATTCATAGTTTTTGCAAGAGTTAGTTCAAATTTTATCAAAAATTATCGGTCTAAAACCTCTCTCTTTTATATCATGTCCGGTTATATAGCGCTACGCGCAATTCAGTCGGGGTAATTCATGAATTACCCCGACTGAAGAATTACCCCGACTGAAGAATTACCCCGACTGAAGAATTACCTCTACTGAAGAATTACCCCGACTGAAGAATTACCTCTACTGAAGTAATCCCTGACTGAGTTTTTCGGTGCGCAAATCCTCCGCAAAGAGCATTTATAAATTTCCGCGCCCTATTTGCGTAGTGCTATACACTTATTATTTAGAGAATAGGGGAGCAAGAATAAATAAAGCTTTGAGCGAGTGCTGTGGGTCATAGACCAAATAATCACTAATCAACCGGATTTGATATTAGGGGAATTTTCTGCATTATTGATATATAAGAGAGTGTTTGTCAAATAAATATTAAACCACGTAGTGGACCGACACATATTCAATGGTGCCCTGCCACGGATGGTTAAATAGCTTTAACAGCTTATATTTTTGCCGTAATGGCGCACCCTACAATAATGAACTATTTTAGCTGAAACAGTCCAGTAGTCCAGTAGGGTGCGTTACGTAACACTAACGCACCATCCCACAGCAAAGGTGCGTGACAGTAAAACCGACCATTATTCTAGAAATGGTAAGTGTGTGACAGCACACCCTACTTAATCTTTTGTTTACAAACAGCCTTTAATGAAACTGCTTTGAATCCCCTAATTCCTTACCAAATTATTAATTAAGATTTAAAGCTTCCCTTTTCAAGGAGAAAAAATTTTTCTTTTAGTCAATCTTCTTCTTTTTCAGGAAAAGTAATAGTTAATTATTAATAGTTGAAAAGCCATGTTTGCGGAGATTCAATAGGGAGGAAAGCAATCTAGTCAACAGGAGTTAGCTAGTGTAAGAAGGCAGCGGGAGCAGGAGGGAACAAAACTTGTACAATCAGCTTTTAAACCTTTTTTAACTGGTTAGTTATTTCTGCCATCCTGCACTAGAAATTATAACTTAATCACCATCGTGATACCAGCCTAACCAGAAGTATGGATAATTTATTAATTATCCATACTCCACTTCACCACAAGTGTTCTGAGATTAACGCGGCGCACCTAAATATCTGGCGGAGCTTCACAAAATGATAAACACAGTCGGGGTATTGCTATCCATTTATGACGTTAAATCTCAAAGAACTTATTATTCCCCATATCCTTCTAACTTTAAATCATCCTTTGGCTTGAGCTGCCAATTCCACAACTTTTGCAAAAGTTTCAGGCTCTAAAACTGCTAACTGTGCCAACATTTTACGGTTAATTATAATATTGGCCTTTTTCATATTGCCAATTAATTGACTATAGCTCATGCCTTGTTGACGAGATGCAGCATTAATCCGAGTAATCCACAAACGACGAAAGTCACGTTTCCGTTTACGGCGATCGACATAAGCATTACGTAAAGCCTGCATGACTCGTTGGTTAGCTACTCTAAACAGTTTAGACTGCCCACCTCTCATCCCCTTTGCTAGTTTGAGAATTTTTTTACGGCGCTTACGGGCTACATTACCTCTTTTGACTCTCATAATTTTTCCTCTAAGATTTTATTTACAAATATGGCAGCATTAGACGTACATTTTCTTCATTAGTCTCATGGACAAGAGCCATTTTAGAGAGACGACTTTTGCGATCTGAGCCTTTGTGCTGCAACAGATGACTTTTAAACGCTTTGCGACGTTGAATTTTACCACTACCTGTGGCTTTAAAGCGCCTAGCTGCTGATTTACGAGTTTTCAGTTTTGGCATGGACTTCCACTAATTTTACACAAGCTTTTATAATACCACAATTATTGCTAAAATCAAAACTTAGAGTTTATGTCATGCTAGTTAAAAGTAAAAATATAGTTAAAATTATCCTGGCCTGGAACTCTTAGTTTTGACTTAACAGTAACCTTGTGATAAAAAATCGGGCTAGATTGCTTCGTGCTTTATTCAAGGGCGAAGTTCTCGAAATCACAATCACCAATGGTACTAAATGTTTAGTCTTCCTAGCAAAATTGAGGCGATTTTATACCTCAAGGGTCAACCCCTCTCCATTTCTGAGATTGCTGAGATTGCCAAATGCGATCGCGCTGAAGTCAAAGATGCCTTAATCGAATTAATGTCTGAGTATGCTCATCGACAAACGGCTTTAGAAGTTGTAGAAACAGAAAAAGGCTACAACCTGCAACTCAAAGAAACTTTTGCTGAATTAACCGAAAGCTTAATTCAACCAGAGTTAGGAGTTGGGGCTTTGAGGACTTTAGCAGCGATCGCTCTCAAGGGAGGTATTGCCCAACCAGAATTAATAGATATTCGTGGCTCAGGGGCTTATCAGCACGTTCATGAGCTTGTAGATATGGGGTTTGTTCGTAAACGTCGTCAAAAGGAAGCTCGTTCTTATTGGCTGCAAGTTACAGATAAATTTCATCAATATTTCCAACTCGATCAATTGCCCCAGCAATTATCACTTGATTTTCATAATTTGGCTGCAGAAGAGGAAAATTTGGTGGCTACAGAAGAGGAAAGTTTGGAGACAATGTGAAGTCTAGAAATTACTCAAATTATTTGTAACCTTCTTTTTTGAAATTGGTATTACTCTATATCTCTATATTAGGTGCGTTGCAACGCACCCTACTTTACTCTGGCTTTTATACTTCATCAATATCATGCTATGAATAAAAAAGAATTAAGACGCTCACTTTTGCAAAAACGTCAATCTATGTCTGAGGCAGAATGGAGAGAAAAAAGCGACCGCCTTTGTCGCCACATCCAAAATTTCTCCCTCTTTCAAACAGCTAAAACTGTCTTAGCTTACTTTAGTTTTCGTCGAGAGCCTGACCTCGGTTTATTATTTACAAATACTGGAGAAAAACCAATATTTTCTAATAAAACTTGGGGATTTCCTCGATGTGTTAAAAAATCTCTATCTTGGCATATTTGGCAACCAGGAAAATCTTTACAAAAAGGAGCTTATGGTATTTTAGAACCAGAATTAAATGCACCATTATTAGAGCCATCAGAAGTAGACTTAATCTTAGTTCCGGCTGTGGCTTGTGATGTAAATGGTTATCGTTTGGGTTATGGTGGTGGCTTTTATGACCGGATGTTAAGTGCTACAGAATGGGGATTAAAACCTACTATTGGCATTGTGTTTGAATTCGCTTATTTACAAAATTTACCTATAGATTCCTGGGATAAACCTCTGAATGGTGTCTGTACAGAAAATGGTGTCAAGTAGAAATTTAGATTACAGACATCACAGTTAAAAAAGGCAAGAGGCAGAAGGCAGAAGTTCAATTGGATGGAGATTTACAGCACTTTTGAGGATGATGAGGTACAGTAACAGCAATCAGTAAACCAATTTATGATATGAGTTAGAGTCACTTGCTCAATGGCTTCCATTAATGCTATTTCTAAATCATCTCTAATACGAGTCGCTACTCCTCGCAAATATTCTTTAATTTTTGACCAACAATTTTCAATCGGGTTAAACTCAGCAGAATAGGTAGAAAGATAGACTACTTTTATTCGGTGCTTCTTCAATCATATTTCTAATTTATTGAACTTTATGAGCTGGTAAATTGTCCATCACTAAACACGCACCAGGCCATAAGGCGCGGTAATATAGCGCTACGCGCAAGTCAGAAGTCAAAAGTCAGAAGCGGTCAGAACCCGCGGGGCGCGACAGACGCACCTGGTAGCTGACTCCTGTGAGGGAACGCCGACCAAGAGAGCGGTGCGACCCCGCGTCGTCTTACGGCGCTAGGGAACGCGCACTCCTGTGAGGGAATGCGCACTCCTGTGAGTCAGAAGTAATCTCTGACTAAGTTTTAGGATTTAGTAATGTCCGCGCCCAATAAACGTAGTGCTATAAAACTTGTTTAATAAAAACTTGAAAAACATTTTTACTTGTACCACTATTAATGGTCATAATCCCGGAAAAACCCGACAAAGAAATTGCACCAATTAATGTTAAGTTTGTTCCCCTTTCATAGGGACGAGTATCATAAACTCTATTTCCTTTGACCGAACGGCCATAGGTTCTAGTCATGGCTAAATTTATGCCAGTTTCATCTAAAAATACTAGGTTTTCTGGCTGGATATCTCGAATCTTTTCCCAATAATCAAGTCTTTTTTCCAGATTTTTTGTGACTCCTGCTTGATCTGTGCGAAAAGTTTTTCTTGAGTGCGTCCTTATTTCGAGGAAACCCCGCCAATTAGCACTCGCTTTTTTTTGCGTCAAGTTTAATTTTTGAAGTTCAACACACAGAGTAGAGTAGAGCTACTTACAGTTATTCCTGTTTTAGCTTCGATTTTAGAACATAACTCTTTCAAAGTAACATCTGGTTTTTCTCAAACCAATTTTCTGATTAATTCTTCAAAACCTTTTAATTTATGAGCCGAACCAAAACGATAAGATTTTGCTTCTATATGACCTGATTTAGTAGATATCTTGATTAGTTTTTGCACAAAACTCTTCGCCCGCCACTTGAAAGCGAACAGCCAGTTGACGAATTGAGCTTTCTTGATTCAAATAAGTTTCAATAATTTTTTTTCTCAGATCGAGAGAATAAGCTTTCATATTAGTTAAGAAATTCAATTTTTAATAATTAATAACAATTTGATGTGGGCCAAATTGCTAAGTTTTTACTCTGGCTTTAGCGATCGCGGAGCGTTGTGTCAGCAGTATCGCCTATGACACATTATTTTATTGATTCACTCATTACTGTTACTGTACCTCACCATCCTCGAAAGTGCTGTAATCAGAGAGCTTGCTTTGGTTTTTGGCTTGTGCCACCAAGGCTTAATGTAGAGTTTTTTTGGTCTGTATTAATTTGAGTCGGCTGGCTGGATATGGCTAGATACAGACCAAGCAAAATCACAAACAAAGCTGCCCAGTCAAATAAGCTCAACCTTTCACCAAATATTCCCCAGGCTGCTATAGCAACCAAAACAGGCTCTAGTAAAAGAGCTAGAGCTACAACTCCTGACGAAAACTTTTTGAGACTATAGGCAAGAAGCCCCTGCCCCAATACTTGGTCAACTATAGTCAGAGAAATTACAAACACCCACCCATTCACTGAATAGGGAAAAAGTCTATCTTCGGTGAACAGAAATATAGGCAAGCTTAACAGAGTTCCTAATCCACAACACCATAGCATTATAGTTGTTGAATTAATCTTAGTTCTCAATTTTTCTATAGTTAGCAGATACGTAGCTTCCAAAATTGCCGCCAGAAAAGCTGCCATGTCACCTTGAACTTTGTTAATACCAATTTGTAAATCGTCGATTCCAATAGACCTCTCCGAAAAACAAATAAGTTGTGAGATAATAATAAAAAATGTAATTTTAACAGCCAATTATGACCAGTATACTCGAACACATTCGCAATCGTCCACAAGAAACAGAGCGTTTATTAGGTATCAAATACGAACAGTTAGAAAAGTTATTAAAACAAGCTGAAAAAATCCACAATAACAAGCGAGAAATAGCCACAACTAAAAAAGTTAGAATAATTGCTTCTGGTGGTGGTAGACCGCCATTATTATCTATCTCAGAACAAATCATTTTAACCTTAACATATTTAAGACATTTGACAACATTTCAGTTACTAGGAATTCAATTTGGAGTGAGCGAAACAACAGAATTACGATACCTTTAATTATTGGTGTCCAATTATCGGTGATTTATTACCAGCAAGTCTATTAGAAGAAGTAAAAAAAAACAAAGCGACTATGAAATGATCAAAGAAATATTGACAGAATTTGAATTAATTGTAGATAGCTATGAACAACCCATAGAAAGGCCAGTAGAATATGAAAAACAAAAGAAATATTACTCGGGTAAGAAAAAAAGCCATACAAGAAAAAGTCAAGTAATTGTGTTACCTAATGGTAAAGATATTGCTGATGTAGAAGTTGGAAAACCAGGAAAAAAGAGTGACATAAATTTTTTTCGTGAAACACAACAAAAATTCTCTCCAAAACAAAAATTTACTGGTGATAAAGCTTACGTTGGAGAACCAGCAATAAAAACACCTAAGAAAAAGCCAAAAAATCAAGAATTAAGCAGTCAAGAAAAGTTTCAAAATCAAGGGCTTGCTAGTGAAAGAATAATTGAGCGAACATATAATTAGATTACTAAAAATATTTCGAGTACCCCAAGAAAGATTTAGGCTAAATTCCGAGAAATATACGCAAATAATTATGACTATTTGTGCAGAAATGTTAGATTACGAATAGGTACATTTATTTTATAGTATTAAACCAATCTCGTTCGCTCTAGCAATTATTGAATTTATATGGCTATTTTTGAGCTAGTTTTTAATAGTAAGTGTCTATAATATTGATTTTACCGTAAAAATTAACTATCTTAAGTATTTATGATCGCTCCCCAAAAGATAGTTATAGTAAGTGTTTGACTATTTTCGGAGATGTCTAATAGCACTTGCACCGACCATTGCAATTATCATCCCGATTAGGAATTTGTTGTCAAAGCGCTGACCCCAGAGTAGCCAAGCCAGGAGGCAAGTGAATATTGGCTTTAAACTACCAAGTACCGTAGAGATGGCGATCGCTGTTTGACTAACAGACCAAGCCCACAAACTTTGGAAAGCAAGATAAAAAGTGGCCATTGCTAGTAATAAGCAGATATCTCGGCTGATATCTAGTTTTTGTTGTATGGGTTTGTCATTCGCAAGTCGGTAACGCAGGGCATTGATTCCATTCCAAAACCCAAAGGCAATAGTACCAAACGCCACTCGGTCAAATACTGTTCCGTAGGGGCTGATTTCTTCTTCACACAATCGGATAAAGATTGAACCTGAAGAATAAGCTAGTACGGCCACACATAAAAAGGCGATCGCTACTAGATTTCTTGTTTGAGAACTATCTTTTTGTGGGGCTTCCAGTTGATTGGTCATGATCTGGCTAGTAGTTGGTAATGATATTATGTCTGGTCAAATACTTAACTATTTAACTGGACATAGTACAATTAGAATTTAGGCAAAATAATTTAGATGCCTAGTTTATCCAAAATATAATAACCCCAACGTTGGAGATGAAGAAAAAATCAATAATTTTCTAGCCTAGCGCTCGCTGAGGTAAAACTAGAGAGATTTAATCTAAAACTCCAACGTTGGAGATGAAGAAAAAATCAATAATTTTCTAGCCTGGCGCTCGCTGAGGTAAAACTAGAGAGATTTAATCTAAAACCCCAACGTTGGAGATGAAGAAAAAATCAATAAATTAATTAGGAATCCAGGACAAACGCATCTTATTTTGAAATGCCTACTGGAGTATGAGTGTCATGTGATAAGTCTTTTTGCTGATAAATTTTGAAATTTTTTCTGAGTCAGACTTCTAGAATTTAGATACGTTTGCCCTGATTAGGAATCAGGTCATTATAATTGCTATATATTTTATTTCCTAAGATGAAAATTTTTTCCTTCTTCCTGATTCTTTCTTCATTGTTCCTGACTCCTACTTTAGCAATTCAGCTACGGGATGGCACAGTCTATTTTGCCCAACCACCTCGCCTGGTTAAAGCAGTCACTACTCGCAGCGAAACCTATGTCTGGAACGCGAAATATTACTTTACTCTGAGTTTATCACCAGATGCTGGAGTTCCACTAAAACGGGTGACTATTACCAAATCTGAGGGAGGGGGCAATATTCGGTACAACCCCGATAAAACTATAGCCTTTGAGGGAACCCATCGGGATCAAGGTCAACAGTTGACGGTTGAGAAAGTGGCGATCGCTGATGAAACAAATACGGTGTCAGTTACGTTCAACCCCCCAGTGCCTCCAGGCAAAACTGTTACTATCGGTTTGCGTCCAGTGCGGACTCCTAAATATGGTGGTATTTATTTATTTGGAGTGACTGCTTTTCCGGCAGGAGAAAAATCTCATGGTCATTTTCTCGGCTATGGTAGACTTCATTTTTATGACGGTTCGGATAATTATGATTAATAGACATCTGTTCAATAATTCATAATTAATAATTAATTATTAATCAATAATATAGCGTTTCTCGGACTCATGAAATATACCTCATCTCTCGATATTATTTTACATCAGGAAGATAGAGTAAATTGACTGTACCTCACAAGTATAAGAATTGCTATAATTATTAGCAATTATTTGGTAACTAAATATAATATAGCACTACGTAAATAGGGCGCGGATATTTATAAATGCTCTTTGCGGAGCATTTGCTCACCGAAAAACTCAGTCAGGGATTACTTCTGACTTCTGTACGGGTAATTTCCTTTCCTTTGCTAGGTCATGCTACGCAAAGGTCATGCTCCGCAAACATGTTTGCGGAGCATTCGGAACGAAATTATCCCTACTGACTTGGTGACTTGCGCGTAGCGCTATACCTTCTATCAAAAGTCTCTACAATGGTTTAATAAAAGATACAATTAAGTGATTAATAGGAAAGTGAAAGCAGTTATTTTATTATCAGGAGGATTAGATTCCTCAACGGTTTTGTACCAAGCAAAGGCTGATGGTTGCGAATGTTATGCTATTTCTTTTGACTATCAACAACGCCATCGTCGAGAGTTAGATTCAGCAAAAAAAATTGCCGATAGTGGGGGAGTGCTGGAGCATCATGTAGTGAGTTTCGATCTTGGACTTTGGGGGGGGTCTGCTTTGACCGATCGTCAAATTGATTTACCAAGCGATCGCTCTTTAGCAGAAATGTCGGAAAATATTCCTATTACTTATGTTCCGGCGCGGAATACTATTTTTCTCAGTTTTGCCCTCGCTTATGCGGAAGTTGTCGATGCGAGTCGAGTATATATTGGGGTGAATGCTTTAGATTATTCTGGTTATCCAGACTGTCGCCCTGACTATATTCAGGCAATGCAGGAAGTATTTCGACTGGGAACAAAACAGGGGAGGGAGGGAGAAGCGATCGCTATTGTTTCTCCACTGATTGAAATGACAAAAACTGAAATTATTCAATTGGGGAATAGTTTAGGGGTACCTTGGGAACAAACTTGGTCATGTTATGCAGGTGGTGAAAAAGCTTGTGGTGTATGTGATTCTTGTCGGTTGCGGTTGGCTGCTTTTGAAAAGCTGGGGTTAGTAGATCCGTTGCCTTATGTTGAGTAGTCAATGGCAACTCCACCTCAGAAAACTGGTTTATTCATAACATAATTAGAATTTACCTAGCCACTAAATCTGTAGGGTGCGTTGCAACGCACCTTACTTATATAAGTAGGGAACAGGCAACTGAAACAAGAGTGCCTTCTCCGGGAACAAAACCAAGACCGCTATTAAGCTTTAATTGAGTGTTTGCGTACCGGAAGTATTGACCGAAGAAATAAAGTCTCAAGCCTCCCCTTAGTTAGGCCACGGACTCTTACCGTACAAGAGGATGAAAATTAAAATATTCCCGTGCTAAAGCGAACGACAGATGGCGGTAAGCTGCCAGCGCATTTAAACCATATATCCAATTTTTGGGGGAGGCAACAGCTCCGTCAGGCAACAGCGGTGCGACCCCGCTTGGCGCGACAGACGCAAGCGGACGCCCGGCGAAGCGAACCGTAGGGTGGGATGGCGATCTTCGGAGCTTTGCGCTAGCAAAACGCCATATCCAATCGACCAAGAGAGGGAATGCTGATCAAGAGAGGGAATGCGCACTCCTGTGAGGCAACAAGGAATATACAATTTTTTATGATTTTTAGCTTAGTCACTGTTAACGCAGTTACGACCCAGGAGGCTTTTTCCGTTTGTCATGCTGCGCAAATATGTGCGGAGCAAACTGTTAACTGTTAACTGAAATGACCTCAGTATCTCATCGCTATTAAAATCGGGAGCAGATTTGATCATAGGGTAAAAATTGTTAGACCTTAAATATTTACCTTTAAACTTGCCTTGAAAAATTGATAATTTTCCAACTACTAGAATTAAGTTAATCTAATTGGCCATTCCCCCGATTTGATTTATTAATAAATCGAAATAATTGTTGATTTTAATGACAAAAAAAATAATATTAACATCTAAATATTCTCTTAAAATACTGATAATATATGTTTATTCATCTGTAATTAGCAGAGACAAGATTGAAGTAACCAATAATCATTAAATAACCACGAGAAAACCTGAAGATTATGACCGCAAAATTAACAGTTTTTTATAGGTAAGAAACTAGGAGAAAAATATGGAAACGCTATTAGGTATTTGTTTGGGTGTGGGCTTAAGTGCGGCTTGTGGCTTTCGTATATTTGTGCCCCCACTGGTAATGAGTATTGCTGCTCAATCGGGACATTTAGAATTATCACAGGATTTTACTTGGATGGGAACTCCGGGAGCAACAGTGGCTTTTGGGGTAGGTGCTTTTTTGGAGGTTGCTGCTTATTATATTCCTTGGGTAGATGAATTACTAGATATTGTTGCCACACCCACAGCAGTTATTGCTGGAAGTATCATTACAGGTTCTTTTGTCAGCGATTTGAGTCCAATGTTACAGTGGACTATTGGGGTAATTTTGGGCGGGGGTGCTGCGGGAACTGTTCAGGGGTTGACAGATGTGACGAGGTTAGCTTCGACAAGTCTGACTGGAGGATTTGCTAATCCTGGGGTTTCTACGATGGAGTTACTTAGTTCTACAGTGTTGTCTATTTTGGCAATATCTGTGCCAGTATTGGCTGCTTTAGTTGTAATTTTGGTAATTGGGTTACTTTTGTCGGCAGTCCAGGCTTTGCATCGGAGGTTAAGGAGAAAAAAGAATTCAGAAATACCTACTCAGATACAATAAATCTGAAAACAGTTAGAAACTGGGTTTTTGAACAAGTATTCAAAGCATAAACCCGGTTTCTTAAGTGGGTAAGATACCAGTTAAATTATTCCAGCCTCAGCCACTCTACACAAAAATTTAATTTTTTATTTATACCGGTTCTCTTATTTATTAAATGCAGTGTTTTTTTTCTGTTTTATGTTCCATAATAAGCTTTACTTGTGGGTATTCAATTAAGTAGGTGAGTGTTAAAGAATCAATCTATGTAACAAAATGTAAAATCAGTAAAAAGTAGATTGATATGTTGTTTCACACTTTGACAAAACTCAACATACATCAGTTTTGTCGTACCTACCTACTTAGACTTGATATAAGAGATATAACATCTGACCTCAAACTTTAAACCTAAAACTTCTGACTGATGGTTTGGAAGTTTGATATAATACAGTATTAAATATCTAGGTTATATAGTTAACATGATTCAACCAATATTATCAATTGTAGTGCCCACAAGGGAAGGACTTCCTGAATATTGGATCGAAAGTATTTTAAAAATTAACGGAGATGTGGAGTTAATTTTAGCCCATCCCCCAGGAATGAAAAAAATCCCAGTTAGCGACCCTCGAATGCAACAAATAAATAGTTCTTTTCGGGGGGAAATTATTCAAAGAATGACGGGGCTGATGAATGCTTCGGGAAAATATATTTTAACAGTAAATTGTGATGAACTTCTGCATCCAGATATTGTCGAAATAACTCGACAATATTTTACAAAGTTTCCTGATAGTTGGGTTTTAAGGCTTAACAGAAAGGATGTCAAATACGGTGATGAGGCTAGTTTAAAATCTCCTTGGGAATCAATATTTAATATTGATGAGATGAAAACTTGTGGTGTAAGGACGGGCGACCAAAACTTACAAAATCAGCCAAATTATATGGTGGAAATACCGATAGCTCCTTTGCATAATAAATTCGATCCATTATGTATGTTGAGGGGAAGAAAAGATCATGAAGGATGGCATACAGAAAATTTTGATAAAAAGGTATGGAAAAATGAAATGGTACAAGCAACTTTGGCAGATATTAGAGATGCTATGATTTTGTCTGGACCGTTCAAATATTTTCCTTTTTGGTGTCTGGATAGGTTATTAGGACTTTCTATTCAAGCAAAGTATTATCAGCAAGGAAAAATCATCGGTCATAAATTTCCTAAGCCAGAACAAATTAGGATTGAGGATAATCCTCCTGAATATAGAAGAACGAAAAGATTTTATGTATTTGCCGAACTTTTATTACTGAAAAATAATCCTCAATATGGCTATCTTTGGAATTTGATTGTAGGTCAATTTGCAGATATTCCTGTGAGGGCAATTTCTTCTATTAGTCGGCGCTTATCTGACAAAAAAATGCATAAAATTACTAATGGATAATTGGTGATTACTAATTACAATTGACTCTAATACTCTAATTATTTTTGATGACAGAAAAGATTTTTTTTTTGCATTCTGTTATTTCTCTTGGGAACACTTGGTATCGGACTTTAGGCATCAAAACAAATCAAAGGCGATCGCGTTAACTATTTAGTTTTAGTGGCAGGGCGTAGATTGACATTACCTCTAGCTGCTGCAACATTAATGGCACAGTCAGTTGACTCTAATGCAACTCTGGGAAATACCGATCTGGTGGCTGCATCTGGTTTTTGGTCAGGTGCATCCCTACCCATTGGTTTAGCAATTTGTTTGCTGTTAACTGCCTTATTTTTGGCTAAACCAATAAATCGGATGGGTTTGATTACACTCCCAGATTTTTATCGACTCCAGTATGGTCGCCAAACAGAGGTTTTTGCCTCCCTGATTATGGTTTTGAGTTTTTCATTCTTGCTGGCAGGTAATTTGGTTGCTGGTGGATATTTATTCGAGAATTTCTTGGGCACAAATTACACTGCGGGGGTGATTATAGTTGCGATTATTGTTTTTATCTATACTACTACTGGGGGGTTATTTGCTGTTGCTTATTCGGTTTAATATTATTTGTGGGTATATCGAAAATGACTCATAAAACGTTTGCTTCAACACTGAAATGAAAATGGCTTTGTTGTTATTTTTGTTGAGAGAATTCCAAGTAAAAAAATATCCCATTGCACTGAATTTATGGGAGTAGGGAGCAGGGGTAGTACAATAATTAGATAATTTATTTTTTGCTATTTCCTTAACCACAAAATACTAAGTTTTATTCCGATTTAACCTTATCTAATAATCGGACAAAATCCAGGGAGCACAATATTTATTGTACTCCTATTTATTTAGAGCAGATTTCAGGTTAATGTGGTAAAGCGAATGGGGTGAATCTGTTTCACCTGTTGCCTACTCCCAGACAGACCACCTTCTCCACATTCCCCACACTCCCCACCTTCTCCCCACACTCTCCACACTTCCCACCTTCTCCACACTCCCCACCTTCTCCACACTCCCCACACTTCCCACC
>JBARXI010000581.1:0-3481 GCA_049647275.1 Microcoleaceae cyanobacterium | reverse complement strand
CTTTAGAGGCTTTTCGTACAGCGATGTCTTTCCGTTTTTTTGATTGGTTAAGGAACAACACGGACGTATTTTCCTCTCACAAAGAGAGTTTGGGCTATATTTGGGCTTGAAAATTGTGTAAGTCCCAATAGTAGGGAAGCAGCGTGAGTAGGGAATAGGGGAGAAAGTTGAATATATTTTCTGTTGTAGGTAAAAACTTTTTTTGATAACGTGCTTATCCGCAGATAATATAATTAATTGAACAAAAAAATAGTCTCTCCTGGAATAATTTCATGTCTAGTTGAATAGTTATTATTCAAATAGTAGGGAAGCAGCGTGAGTAGGGAATAGGGGAGAAAGTTGAATATATTTTCTGTTGTAGGTAAAAACTTTTTTTGATAACGCGCTTATCCGCAGATAATATAATTAATATCATAACGATAATGACAGAATTACTGATGCAATAGAAACTATTCCGGCTAATTAATGTTATTATATCAATTTTATGTGAGGCTCCACAGAATTATGAAATTCATTAGTTTATCCGTCTTTATCTGCGTTTATCTGAGGTCAATTCTGCTTGATATCTTATTTCTATAGTAATCTTGAATTGGTTGTGAAAATTTTTAGTATACTCAATAGACCTCTGGGAAAAAGATATAGATTTTTTGCAGGAGTAGGCAACAGGGAACAGGGAACAGGCAACAGCTCCGGAAGGCAACAGGCAACAGGTAAGATATTTTTCCGAAAAAGGCACTAAAAAGGATTTTTTAGGGTAACTTTTTCTTTCCTTAACCGATCTAATTAAAAGGTTTATTTATTTTCCACGCCTATGTCTAATATGAACTGAGAACCTTTTCAATTCTGTACGTTGCCAATCCGAGGGTTCTTCCACCTTACTTATGACTTGCTGAATCCTAATCACCACAAAAATATTATCGCTGAAATAGAATTGCTATATGCAGCTTCATTTTAATTTAATATTATACTATAGCGTTTCTCAGGTTAATGAGGTAAAGTTATCTTTTTTATTCCTATTGCCTGTTGCCTTCCGGAGCTGTTGCCTAAAACCTAAAATTTTGTACCTCACGCTTTTTGATAATTGCTATATTAATTATTATTGCCTATTGCCTGTTGCCTAAAACCTAAAACCTAAAATTTTGTACCTCACGCTTTTTGATAATTGCTATATTAATTATTAGAAACTGCTGCCTAACTTTGGTTCTTGTTAGGTAAGCTGCCTAAAAAATATTAATGGGATATAGCAGTCCTATTTTGTTTGTGTAAAAATATCTCACAAAAAGGAAACAGCTCATCTGCTCCGGAAGGCAAAAGAGTCTCAGATTTTTTATCTGTGTTTTGATTTATGATAAATGATTTAGGATTGCTATAGTTTTTATTATCGTTAATCGAGGTTAAATATTGTAATTTAAATTGTTGTTACAATTAATTTGATGTTTTTTTTATGAATAAACTTAACTTAAATAATTACAAACAAGAAATAGCAGACTTATATACTCTAAGAAGTGAGAAATATGATAATAGTCATTGGCACTGGAGAATTGCGAATAATTTAGTTGAATGTGCACAAGTAAATTCTGGTCAACAAATTTTAGATATTGCTACAGGAACAGGTCATTGTCCAATTGCAGCAGCTAAATTAGTCGGTGAAACAGGGAAAGTAATTGGGATTGATATTGCACCAGGAATGATTACTGAAGCAAAAAATAAAGCTAAAACTCTCGGTCTAAATAATCTAGAATTTTTACTAGCTGATGCTGAAAATATTGATTTTACAGCGAATCATTTCGAGCGTATTTTTTGTGCATCTGCATTTATTTGGATGTCGGATTTAGTTAAGTCTTTGCTTCTTTGGCGTAAATTTCTCAAACTAGGAGGAATTATGGGAATTCAAGCTTTTGCTGAAACTGCTTTTGTTGGTAGAGTTATTACATAAAAGATTGTTGAAAAATATGGAATTTCATATTGGATGAGTCAACCAACTGGAACAATTGAAAAATGTCAAGATTTACTTCGTCAAGCGAACTTTGAGATAGTTGAAATAAAAGTTGAACAAGATGGTAATTATATTAGTTTCGAGTCAGCAAAAAAAATGTGGTCTGGAATTTATCATCCTGCACCAGGACAATATCCTCACCCTTTATTACAGCTTTCTACAGAGCAATTAAACCAAGCAAAATTAGAGTTTGAGAATGAATTAAAAATTCTAGAAACTGACCAATAGATTTGAAATTACATCACGAATTTCTATATATATGGTCGTAAACCACCTATCTAAGTTTGGGAGGTATGAATAAATTGAATATCTTTTTAACTATAGCGATCAGGAGTCAGATGTGAGAATTTTACTATTCCCTAAAAGTAGAGAATATAGTGGTTTTCATATTCATAAGATACAGGTTGTTCTTTCTTCTATATTGCCTTTTGCCTGACGGAGCTGTTGCCTAAAAGGCTAAAATATCTCACAATTCAGATCGGATTGCTATAATGTGAGTCGAATCAAATTATTATCGGCTGCAATTAAATTAGAGTTATAGCAAGCTTAGTAAATTTTTCAGTTAAACAATAAGTTAAGCAGGTACACAAAATTAATTACGCATTTAGCGAAAGATAATTCCTTATACTGTAAAGATTACATATAATCCAGGGTCATTTCATTCCAGATTTTAGCAATGAATATACTTACTTTCAGATAGCGAAAGATAAATTATCTAGAGCTATAAATGACGTATTTTCGTAAATACATAACATCGCACAGTTTAGAATGAAATAGCGCTGCATATAATCAGAGTAGGTAATTAATTTTGTTTAGGTACTTATTTATTTAGATTATGTTGAATATATTCAAATTAAGGATACTTAAATTATCGGCATTGCTGAATAAATGTATGATTTGATAGAAGTCAGGAGGACCGAGTCAGGAGTCAGTAGTATAATTTGCACGCGTTGTTTTGGCTGAAAATATATCACTAGTTGAATTTCATACCTCAAATCAGCAACGTCAAATTATCCAATCTTTTTTAAAATAGAAATAAGCTGTTACCAAATAGTAGATAAATCCTGGTAAAATATTTTTTCCCGATACTGTCTGAGGATTTGATAATATTTCTACTGCTTGACCTTGACAAAAAATTGATCCTTATCGTTTTTTACGATTAATTAACCACCCAAGTAAAGCCCCCTTATCTATTCTTGCATTTTTTCTCGTGTTTTTAGCAGAGAATAACTAGGCGATATTAATTCAACCACAAAATCAGGATATAAAGGCACAAATTTTTCTTGTTCTTCAGGAGTTAAAGCATCCCAACATTCTTGTTTTACTCAAGAAGAATCAGGAGAGCGGTCTGCACCATTTGGTAATTTCAAATCAGTCTTGGAATCAAACGCTTTACCTAAATTATATTGACGGCTCCACACTTTAAGTTAAAAATCTAGAGCGGAGTTACCTTCACCTATATTTCCACCTGTAGACCAGATAAAA
>JBARXI010000580.1:0-12224 GCA_049647275.1 Microcoleaceae cyanobacterium | reverse complement strand
CTCTATTCCCTATTCCCAAAACAGATAATTTTTGCCAAGTTCTGGGTAAATTTGTGTAAGTCCTGATTATATATTGGATTAATTTATAGATTAATAGTTTACCAAGTGCCTCAACAACTAGACCAAGAAAATGCTAACTGATGTTTATGATTTTGACATTGAGTAATATAGGCGTGACCTACCTTATAAAGTCTAAAAGGGGAGTTATCTTCTGAATAAAGTTGAAAAACTAATTCCATTCTTTCATCACAAATCGGACAATTAGGATACTCTATTTCCTGTTCCAATAAAGGCCAACCAGCTAATTTATCACCTTGAACTGGGAATTTATCCATAAATAATTCATCTAAATCTAAATCTAGTTTTACATCTAAATTTGCTGCCTCATTATAGTTAGGATAATTATCTGATTGTTGCCAATCGACAATTAATTTTGGTGGAGAAATATATTCAATTTCAGGATTTTCTACATCTTGTGCTTCTGCTTCTGGTTGTATAATCACGAGAAAATGAATATCTGAAAATGCCTCCCATCCTTCATAATCTAATTCACAGCACTCTTCTCCATATACATTCATATATGTACAATAAAACATTTGCAAAATACCACGACCAAATTCATTTTTTAATGCTTCTGGTAATTGATTTAAGTTTAGCTGAAGAAAAAACTCTAAAGGTTGTTTACAATGGGAACATTTCGGCCATTCTTCGGAGGTTGCTAACCAAGGTTTACGCGCAAATTTATAAGCAGTTAAATCACCATCTCCATCAATAGTTATTGGTTTCCAATTGTAACGTTTATAGGGTTGGATTTATGGGGGAATATTAGTCATAATATTTATTTTTGGAAAGAATCAATAAACTGTTTAAAGGATAGTAATTCAATAGACCTCTTGCTAAAAAAAAGTCAAATATAGCAGTCCAAGGAAAGGGCGCGGACATATTAAAAGTTTAAAACTCAGACAAAGCAAGATTTTCCTTCTGCCTTCATCTTCCTTCTGCTATAAATGATAATACTCAGTAAGTTCTCTAACTTGTGACTTTTGAGCAATAATACCAAGTTCAAAAAGTAACGCTACTCACCTTACCTGCTGACTACTGTACGGGCTATTCGCGAATTGCCCCTACGGCTACTGACTACTAATCACCTGAGTAGCTCAACTACATGAAATTGGTATAACTATACTTTCCCTGCACGAAAAACTCTACCAATGACCTCTTCAATTGGAGGGTCAGTTATCGTCAAATCTTGTACTTCTAACTCTGCCAAAATCTGGGCTACAGTTGCCGTTAATTTTTCCCGACGCACCAACAAATTCACCGACTGACCTTCCAATAATTCCACCTCCCCATAATTAGATAAATGTTGCTCAAAATCATCCACATCTGGAGGCACAGGATTAAGCAATTTTATTTGCACCTCCCGATAAGGCGCAAAACGGTCTAGTAAACCATTCAAATTGCCATCATAAATTAACTGACCTTGATGTATCAACAACACGCGCTTACACAAAGCCGTAATATCAGCCATATAATGACTAGTCAATAAAACAGTTGCCTGATAACGTTGATTATACTCGCGCAAAAATTCCCGCACTGCCACCTGCGCATTCACGTCTAAACCTAAAGTTGGCTCATCCAAAAATAATACTTTGGGTCGATGCAACAATGCCGCCATCAACTCCGCCTTCATTCTTTCTCCCAGAGATAATTTTCTAACTGGCTGCTTTAACTTTCCCTCTAGCGACAACATCTCAGTCAACTCCATCAACCTAAAGTGATATTCCCTATCAGAAATACCATAAACAGCAGCATTAATTTTCAGCGAGTCTAACACGGGTAAATCCCAAATCAACTGTTGTTTTTGCCCCATGACTAAAGTAATTTGCTCTAAAAATTGTCTCTTGCGCTCAAATGGCACATAGTCTGCGACCTCAACTACGCCATTAGAGGGATGAATTAAACCTGTCAGCATTTTCAAAGTAGTAGTTTTCCCAGCACCATTAGGGCCGAGAAATCCTACTATTTCCCCTGGGTCGATTTGAAATGAAATATCTTCAACTGCCTTGATATATTGGTAAGTGCGACGGATAAAGTGGCGTAATGTTCCTTTAATTCCTGGTTCTTTAATAGCTACTGGATAGACTTTAGTAAGATTTTTAGCGAGTATAATAGACATAGGTTTAAATATAAATTTTCAAATGTTCCAGTTCAGTTAATACGGCACATCCCATTGTCAATATTGGGATAGCAAAAAATATAGCAAATTAGGAGGCACTCTAATTATGGTACTTACTCCAGACTTGTCAGAACTTCTTCCTCGTTTATTGGGAACAAACGATGATGATAATGAGATTCTCACAGTAGAACAAGCTACTTCTTTTCCAGGAGGAGTATTAGGTCTTAGCGGTGATGATACCATTATTGGTTCATCTGGGGATGACTTGATGTTTGGTGGAAAAGGTGAAGAAGAGTTATTTGGAGAGGGTGGTAACGATCGCCTTTTTGGTAATAAAGATACTGATTTTCTTGATGGTGGTTTTGGTGATGATGTATTGCGTGGAGGTAAAGGTACCGATCTGTTACATGGTGGAGACGGTAATGATACTCTCATTGGTGATGCTGGTGTCGGTATTTATAAAGGTGGTTTGGGAAGCGATCTATATGTTTTCAGAACTGATTTAGCGGGAATCACGCAAGATTTAAGTGCAGTTGCTTCTATAATTCCAGGAGTTCCTAGTAGTGTTGAATTGCCTCATGCAATTATTACTGATTTTAACTCTGCTGAAGATATTATTGGATTAACTGGTGGGATGACAAAAGCTAATTTAATCTTTGAAGATTTTAACAGTTTTGAGGAGTTTGGGATTAATACAAATTTGATTTTACCATTTATTAGTGATGAACTTCAACTGTTAGCTAAGGCTGGTACTTCTGTGCAGGATTTAGACCCAAATAATGATGGTGTTTTGGAGGGTACTGCGATTAAAATGAGTGGCACAAATCAAATGTTAGGATATGTGCTGAACACAAACTCAGCAGAAATTGCAGCTTTACCAGAATCACAGTTTATTAGTGTAGATTTTTAAGGATTTGGGTGCGTATTACGCACCCTATAAGTAGGTGGGCGTTAAAATTTATCGCTCTTAGGAAGGCAGAAGGGAAGAGGCTTCGGAGCTAGTTGACTTTTTGTTACATACTTAGTTTTTTTCGTGCCTACCTACTTATGTGTATACAATAATAAGTTAGAGTTATAAACAAACTACAACATACATTTTTTTGAGTTGTTATGTTTCAGAATATCAGCATGATTTTTATCATAAGCGTTGAGGCGAACATGATATAGAACCCATTTGAGATATATACAGCAGTTTTCTAAGTTATGAAATACATATATTGACGATTTTAGGGTGATAGGGTGATGGGGTGATGGGGTGATAGGGTGATGGGGTGATAGGGTGATGGGAAACAAGTAAAAAATATTTACCCTGTTAAAATTCCGGTTATTGTACCTCACGGGCAACGGGAAGCGCTGTATATATAATTACTAATGGATAATTGATAATTAACAATTGATAATTAATCGATCTGGTTTAAAGCCTATGAGCAATAATTGATAATTGATAATTAATAGATCGAGCTTGAAAGATTTCCCGAATAATTAATAATTGCTGCAGAAATAATTATCCATTATCCATTGTCAATTGTTCAAGATGTAATTATCAATTATTGAACTCTTATCTCCTGTCTCCTAGCTAAAAAAAACGCACATATTGACAAAGATACTAAATGAGTTCTATAAATCACAATTATATATAATTCTTTTTTCCAGAATAGATTTAATTTATTGATACCCACTTCCAGGTACATTAAAAACTTATAATGTCATCAAACTAAAATAGGATTGAAATTAATTAAAATCAAACTGCTTAAATATTTGATAATTATCATTATGATTGTAGATGAGATGTTAAATTACTGTGGAAGTTAGTGAAAATTAATTTATAATCATCATCATCTCCGATTGAATACTTATACTTTGCTTGAAGGAAGGCAGAAGGGAAAGACCAAGGTTCGAAGAGACAAGTTTTTTTATTACTAATTATCCTAATTTGATCGGGACTTACGCAAAATCCTGGCATTAAGGCATTCATTATACGCTCTTTGATGGTGTAAGGTGCCTTGGAACGCACCCGACTACAGGTAGAGTTGCTGCTGCCTTCTGCAATACTACCATATAGAACCCCTAAACGTATCTTTGTCAATGTTAAGTTTTTTTAGTGAGGAGTCAGGAGACAGGAGACAGGAGTCAGAAGACAAGAAAGAAGAGGGAAGATGTGGAGAGAGGCATATTGAAAAATTCAACAAAAAGAGCATATTTTGCCTCAAAATTGATGCTTAAAAGACTTGAATATGGTATCTGCAACCACAACGCGGGGATTTGGTTCGGATGAAATTCATTGCATTGCCGACCCGATCGATAAAATGCTTAGTAGCGAACCGACAGTTAATACGATCGCAAAAGTTCGAGAGGAAATCAGTCGATTATGTTGCCTTCATCCTCACATTGATTCGATTTACGAGGAAGATAGCGCCAAATTTAGATATGAATCCCCATATCAACTTCAAAGTTAAGACTTGTGTAAAAATAACCTGAACACTTTTTGTATGGAAGCTAGATTCACAATCCATTTCAGATAAAATTTGTACAACTTATTTTTACATGATGCCTTAAATTCCTTCCCCGATCTGTGCTTTGAATTTCCTACACATCTAAAACACAAGAAAAATTTAGGTACATATCATGACCACAAAAGCAAACTCCGAACAAGCCACAGAACGTGCCAGAGTCCATTAAAACAGTGAAAATGCTCGTAATTTGTATGAGATTGCTATTGGCAGTGACACGTTAAATTTAGGGATGTACGAGGACGATCCAAATCGCCCCATCGCCCAGGGGATGGCGAAAACCACCGAGTGGATGGCGCAACAAGTACAGAACCTCAATGCCGATTGCCGCGTCCTCGACCTCGGCTCTGGATATGGACCAGCAGCACGACATTTAGCTAAAAAATATGGTTGTCACGTCACCTGTCTCAATATTAGCGAGGAGCAAAATCAGGAAAATGAGCGGCGTAATCGCGAACAGGGTCTTGAAAATGTGATTAAGATTGTGTTTGGCAATTTTAAAGATATTCCTTTTGAGGATGCCAGTTTCGATCTCGTTTGGTCTCAAGATGCCCTATTCCACAGTGACGGGCAAGATCGAGTTCTAGAAGAAGCCTACCGGGTGCTTAAACCAGGCGGACAATTACTGTTCATGGATATTCTGCAAGCAGATGATTGTCCAGATGGAGCCTTAAAGGATTCCCTCGGACGGGTTAATATTTTTCACGAGCGTATAGGATATTTCCATTCCTATACCAGTAAAGCGAAGAGCTTGAGTTTTGAAACTATCAACGCGATCGACAAATCCTATCAGTTGCTGGTTCATTACACGAAATTGAGAGATTCGGTAATTGCCCATTACGACGAACTCAGCAAAAAATGTACCCCAGAATTGTTAGAATCTACTAAAAATGGTTTATGTCAATGGGTAAAGTCCGCTGAAAAAGGTATGTTTAGCTGGGGTCTGTTTCATTTTCGCCGTCCTTAAATAATACCATGTCCGGATGATTAAGTATAATAAAAATGTTCTCCTGTCGCTCTCGAAGGAATATCCCAAATTTCTTCTCCTATTCAGTTTTCCCTCTTGAATTTACACCTACCACCTACCACCTCAGAACTTTATTATCACTTATTAAGCGGACATGATATAACCCACATTCCGCACTTCAATTTATATTACAACAAACTACAAAAAACTTATCTATTTAATTAAGTAGAATTATTTATGGCGTTTGGTAACTTCAAGTGAGATCATCAAGCTGATGATAGAACTCCGTTCCGCTTTCCTACGGAATGCTACGCAAACGTGAGCGCCTGATTATTTACTATTAAAAAAAGTGTCTTTAATTGAAGAAATAACAGTTAAAAATCTCGACCACTTAGGGATAGTCCCAGGACTAATTGATGAGATAGGAATTGTGGAAATAATTAACCAAAAATTAGGAATTGATAGTCGAGAAAAAATTCCCATAGGACAAGTAATTAAAGCTTTAATTCTCAACGGATTAGGAATGGTATCATGTCCTTTATATTTGTTTAGTCAGTTCTTTGAAGACAAACCAATAGAAAAATTATTAGGCACAGGAATAAAAAGTGAATATTTAAACGATGATAAAATCGGTAGATTAATGGATGAAATCTATCAATTAAAACTAACAAATTTATTTTTATGAATAGGACTATTAGTTACCAAAAAGTTTAAAATTGAGACCAAATATGCTCATTTAGATTCAACATTATTTCATTTGCATGGGAAAGATAATCGAATTTATACTACTGAAAATCATCAAAAAAAACCGATATTAATTACAAAAGGATACTCTCGCGACCATCGACCAGATTTAAAACAATGTGTATTAGATTTAATTGTTAGTAGTGATAGTGGAATACCATTGTTTATGAGGGCTGAGTAGCGGAAATGAATCAGATAAAGCAGTATTTGGCCAAATTTTAACCGATGTCAAAAAACAAATCAAACTAGATAGTATTAGGGTCTGTGATAGTGCTTTATATACTCAACCCGGGGAGATGTCTGGTTTTAGCGGTTAATAATGATGTATGGACTCGAACAAGCATAAACCGGCCTTACAGAGCGGGCGTTTCCATCTTTCAGGTTCCCATCAGCGGGCGCGACCCTGCGGATACCCAGGAAGGGGAACAGTGCCAGTGTAATGTGAAGCTACCAGATGGACAGACCGAGACATCTTGGCATTATCACTGGGAAGAGGAAACCTGCCTACAGGTGCTGGAAAGCGTCGGGTTTTCCCAACCAAAGCTAGAACCTTTCACGTTGGAACTTGTGCCACCTTCTCAGAGGTTCGATCCTGGATACACATCCTTTGTTGATTTTCCCTTCTCGACTATTCTCCGTGCTTGGAAGCCAGAGTAGTACTTCAGTATCAGGATAATTTTTCAACCATTAATTCTTGTAAATTGCTGAGAAACACTGTAATGAACAATCAAGAAATTATCAAAACCCATCGCGACCACGTCTTTTTTTCCTGGGTACCTCAGAAAAACATCCAAAATCCGATTGTTATGGATCGTGCTGAGGGGGTTTACTTCTGGGACAAAGACGGCAAACGCTACTTAGATTTTTCCAGCCAGTACGTCAACATGAATATCGGTCATAGCCACCCCAAAGTTATCGCAGCCATAAAAGACCAAGCCGATAAACTGGTGTTTGCCCATCCTGGCACTGCTACAGAAATTCGTGCCGCAACAGCCGCTAAGTTAGCAGAAATTACACCAGGGGGTCTGACTAAGACTTTCTTGATGATACTGTAAAAATTAACTATCTTAGGGAGATAGCGTTGGCGAAGCCTAGCGACAGCTACATCGCGCTCCATAAAGATAGTTACATTAAGTGTTTGAGTATTTTCGGAGATATCTATTGAATATTGATACAAAAATTTTATATGCTTTAAGATAGTAGTTCTATATTTAAGCAAATATGAATACACCTGAAATTATCGCAGATTACCAATGTCATAATGCAGAAGTGCCAATGTGGCATCCTCACGAACAATGTTTGTACTGGGCAGATATTCCCACTGGCAGAATGTTTCGTTATTACCCCACCACCAACACCCACGAAAAAATATATCAAGGAGAGCCTATTGGTGGGATAACTATTCAGATAGATGGGGCGTTGTTGTTATTTATGAATAAAGGAGCGATAATGCTCCGCATCGCTACCGCGACCCCTCGTTCGCAAGCAGGTCAACTTATACATATTACAAACATTCCCGAAGAAACTGACAGTCGTTTCAATGACTGCATTGCCGACCCCAGGGGTCGCGTTTTCAGTGGCACCATGAGTACATCAAACCATCCTGGCAGTCTTTACCGCCTCGACACCGACGGCACTATTACCAAAGTATTGACAGGGCTAGATATTCCTAATGGCATGGGATTTACCCCAGACAACAAACAAATGTATTTCACCGACTCCCCTCAACGGAAAATCTATATATTTGATTATGACGAAACTACAGGCAACCTCAGCAATCAACGCGTTTTTATCACTACCCCAGAAAATAAAGGTGTACCCGATGGCATGACGGTAGATGCAGAGGGTTATATTTGGTCAGCTCGTTGGGATGGAGGGCATTTATTCCGTTACACTCCTGATGGTCGGGAAGTTTTGCGGATACCATTTCCAGCAAAAAAGGTTTCTTGCGTCACATTTGGTGGGGCTGACTACACCGATATGTATGTCACGACTGCAGGGGGTGATAACCGTGCAGCAGAGGGTTCTGGCGCTGGTGCTGTATTTCGTCTAAATCTTGGTATTCAGGGAGTGCCGGAGTTTATGTCAAAGGTGTCGATGTAAAGTTTAGGTTTAAGAGGAAGTAGGGGGCGATACGGCTTTTTATCTCGCGCAGCCTTTAATGTCAGGGACAACCAAAACTGTAAGGCTCCGCGGTCGCTTCCCTCACTCTAACATTATTAATTTTTCAATAACCAGGGTCTGGTGGTAAATCTTTTTGTTGAGATGCTTGCACTGCTAACTTATCACAACGTTCATTTTCTACATTTCCTGAGTGACCTCGCACCCACAAAAATTCTACTTGATGTTGATTGCATAAATCTAATAATTGTTCCCATAAATCTGGATTCATTGCTTTATCTTTTTTATTCCGTTTCCAACCATTCGCACGCCAACGTTTTGCCCAACCTTTAGTAACAGCATCAACTATATATTTAGAATCGGTATAAAGGGTAACTACAGAGGGAAATTTAAGGGCTTTAAGTCCTACTATTGTTGCCATTAATTCCATGCGATTATTAGTGGTTAAAGTATAACCTCCAGATAATTCTTTGCGATGTTCACCAGACATCAGAACGATTCCATAGCCACCTGGGCCTGGGTTGCCACTACAAGCACCATCGGTGTAGATAGTAACTTCTGGAATTTTTTCTGTCATTTTTTTTCCTTTTTGTTGCTAGAGATTTAATGTATTTGAACAAGACAATATTTTGAGTTATACCAATTTGATATAAGGCTAGACAGAATAATGAAATATATTAATTCTTCTGTCTTTATGTCTGCTTATCTTCGGTCAATTCTTTTTTACATCTTATTCTATGCAACTTCATATTAATTTGGTATTAGAGAATATTTTAGGGACAAGGGATTGGTTGATAAATTTTTATGTCCACTCTTAATAGTTTTCTTTGGTAGTGCTGTATAAATAGTGATTTCAGTCGATATAAACCTCTTACTATCTATCCTGATAGTAAAAAATTTATTACTTTTATATCACTACCTTTTGTCAGCTTCTCTATTATTTAGAACAAATATTTTATCAAAATAGCCTCAGCATGAATAGACTTTATTCAAATTAGATGATAACATTATTGTCAATATAACTCAAGGATAATATAAATGAAAATTCATAAACTAGAGTATCGCGATCGCGAATAGAATTTGCATCTTGAACCAGTTGAATTATCACCTAATATTACTTTGTTTGTCGGTGTCTCTGGTGCAGGAAAAACTCAAATAATTCGTTCAATTTTATCTCTCAAAAAAATTGCTAATGGTGAATCATTAAATGGAGTATATTGGAATTTCACTTTTTTAACTAAAGATAATATCTCCTATCGTTGGAAAGGAGAATTTGAAAATGTAGAGGGATTGAGGATAAAAATAAATCATTCTAAGGAAAAAGATAATTTTAAATTTATCTCAGAATACCTTTATAAAGATGAGAAAGTTATTATTGAAAGAGACTCAGAAAAAATAATTTTTGCAGGTAATCGAACTCCCAAATTATCGCCTTTTCAAAGTATAGTAGAATTACTAAATCAAGAAGAAGATATTAGTCCTGTTCAGGAAGAAATTAATAAAATTATATTGACAAATCCCGAGCTGACTTTTGAAATAATTTGGCGAATACCTATTTCTCTATTAGCAAGATATGAAAATTGCTCTGTAAGAGATATTCAAGAAAGCGAGCTTCCTATTTTTATGAAATTATCTTTAGTTTATCGATATTTACCAGAAACTTTTAACACAATCAAAGATGGGTTTATGGAAATATTTAATAATGTAGAAGATATTAAAATAGAATCACCATTTATTGACAATGAAATTCCTGTAGCATTACCCGATATATTCAAAGGGGCTACCATTGTTTATCTGAAAGAAAAAGGAGTATCTGATTGGATTTCACAAAATTATATATCTTCAGGAATGTTTAAAACATTGATGTATATTAGTGAGTTATATTTATCGCCAGAGGGAAGTGTCATATTAATTGATGAATTTGAAAATAGTTTAGGAGTGAATTGTATTGATAGTGTCACCGATTTAATATTAGAGAATAAAGGAGTACAATTTATTATTACTAGCCATCATCCATATATCATCAATAATATCGGAACTAAACATTGGAAAATAGTCACCCGTCAAGGTAACAAAATACAGGTTAAAGAGCCTGAAGACTTGGGAATTTCAAAATCAAGACATCAAGGTTTTATTGATTTAATCAATGTGCTTGAAGAATCTTCTGAAGAGGTAGAAGTCTAATGAATATTTATTTTTTGTTAGAAGGAAGAAGTACAGAAAAAAAGATTTATGCTTCTTGGCTTAACTATCTTCTAGCCGACCTAAAAAAAGTCAAATTTTATCATCAAGTAGACAAATATAACTATTGTTTATTTAGTTAGAATGGTTATCCTGCAGTTATTCGTGAAGGCATTCCTGATGCGATCAAAAAAATTCAAGAAACAGGCAAATATAATTACCTTGTCATTTGTATAGATGCTGAAGAGGAAACCGTAGAAAGTAAAATTAAGGAAATAGACGATTTTATTGTTCAAAATAACCTAAACCTAGAACTAGGAAATGTGAAGTTTATTCCTATTATTCAAAACCGATGTATCGAAACCTGGTTTTTAGGCAATAGAAAAATGTTTGATTCCAGGCAACCTTTAGAAAAGCCTCTATTAGATTATGTACAATATTACGATGTATCCGTAAAAAACCCTGAATTAATGGGTAATTATAGTCAAGATTATAATCATGCAGAATTTCATTATTTATATCTCAAAGAAATATTTGTAGCTAGGAATAGTAGTTATAGTAAAAAATTACCTAAAGATGCTCAAAATCAATCTTATTTAGATGAGTTAATCAAGAGAGTTGAAGACGAACCAGAACATTTAAAGACTTTTCAAAACTTTATAGAATTTTGCTGCATGATTAAGCAACAATTATCTTATTCAGAAAATATGAAAGGTTAAAAGTTGGTTAGTTACCCACCCTTAATTATACTTACCTATTTACCAGCACTCACTAAAATACTTAACTAATTCTAGACATATTCAGTAGCATAAAGACTCAAAGAATTATGATTAGGATATACTTCAAGTCATAAAGCATCAGGGTAAACATCAATTCCACCATTCCATACTATCTGAGAAAGTCCAAATATTATTCTCTTCCTCTTGCCACTTTTTGACTTTTCTTGCTATGCTTAGTTAAAAATTATTCAATCAACGATCGTATACTGTTTATCTAAATAAAAAAAAACCCCAACGTTGTACTTATGACACTCTCTTTAGCTACTACTACACAAGCTGCTTTTTTACTCAATATCTCCACAGGTCGATTGCGGGAGTTACTCAATCAAGGCCGAGTTGTCGATGCTCAAAAAGTTGGAAGACTTTGGATGATTCCTCTTAATCCTCGCGGAATGCCAGAAATTATACCCGGTCGTCGTGGTCCAAGCGGTACTTGGAATAAACTTCAACGCAAAGCCAAAACAGTTGTTCATGTTCTACGAAAGACGATTGACTATAACCGAAACAATGGAACTTCTCATCCTGCAGTTGCGGTGAAAGTGGGAGATAAAAAAGATTATTGCCACGCCCTGAAAATTAACGGACCTTGCCAAATCGTCTATCAACCTCATCAACCTAATAGAAGTCAAGCCGGAGGTGCTCGTCTGTGGATAGAAGTAGAACCCGAACATATAGTAGAGCGAGTATATTTCTGTGATGGAGATTATGGTCCGCCACCAGAAGTGGTTAAGCAAAGGGCGAAA
>JBARXI010000579.1:0-6065 GCA_049647275.1 Microcoleaceae cyanobacterium | reverse complement strand
GTAATTCCTGATGTCTTAGACCAAGGAATAAAGGGTTTGCCGTTTAACCCTGTAGTGGTCGAGCCACTTGCGTTCAACTAAGCTTTCAGACTTTCTCGTTCAGTTTGAGTAAGTTTAGTTGAGCGGTTGAGATAATACAGTTGTGGTTAGCTATTCAATAAATTCGTTGAGATGATAATACAAAAAGATTATGGCTAGAAAATTTAATCGACGTTCATTTATTTGGTACAGTTCGGCAACTGTAGCAATAAGCTTATTACTTAAAGCTTGTGCTGATTCGACTCCTCCTACAGAAAACTCTAATAATAATTCTCAAGATTCGGGAGATGCTTCTCCAGATTTTAAGATTGCTATTGCTTTGCCTGGAGTTATTACTGATGGTGGATGGAATCAATCTGGTTATGAAGGTGTGAAAAAAGCAGCCGACGAAATGCTAAATAGCGAGATGATTTATGTGGAAAATGTTTCCCCACCAGACCAAACAGAAACCCTTACTGATTTTGCGAGGAAAGGTTATGATTTAGTTGTTGGTCATGGCGGGCAATTTGATGCTGCTATTCAACAAGTCGCTGGTCAATTTCCCGATACATTCTTTTTAGCAGTTAATGGTAATATTGCTGGAAAAAATTATGCCTCAGTTACAACAAATTATTTCCAAATGGGTTATCTTGCTGGTGTGGTTGCTGGTTTGATGACTCAGACTAATAAGGTTGCTTATATTACTGGTTTGTCTTTTAAAGGAACTAATTTACAAGGTAAAGCTTTTGAGTTAGGAGCTAAGTCAGTAAATCCAAGTGTTGAAGTTGTAATTAGTTACACTGGAGATTTTAATGATATTGCTAAAGGAAAAGAGGCAGCTTTGGCTTTGATTTCTGCTGGAGTTGATGTGATTTATCATTTATTAGATAATTCTTCACCGGCAGTTTTACAAACGGCAGAAGAAAAAGGAATTTATGCTATTGGTAATACTACAGACCAACTTGATGTAGCTCGCAAGGCAGTGTTGACTAGTGCAGTGCAAGATGTTGGAGGAGCGATCGCCTATATTGCTAATTTAGTTAAAAATGATCGAGTGAAAGGAGAAAAATATGTCTTAGGAATTGAAAATCCAGATATTACTAGGTTAGGTCGTTTTAATGATGCTTTGCCTGCGGAATTTAAGCAAAAAGTAGAAGCAACTCAGCAGCAAATGTTAGCTGGAGAATTGAAGTTTGAAGATTGTTCAAAAGATGGTCAAGAAAAAGTTTGTATTCAATCTAAATCCGGCAGTTAAAATCGTAGTATAGAAGATTACTTTGGTTTTGAAAAGTAGCGATTTGCGCTCTGCAATACTCCGCATTTCATCTGGCGAAATGCCGAAACGCCAATCTCAAAAATTAGATTATAAATGCTTAATATATTTGCCATGGGTTGACTCTTGCGAATGCTAAATCGGTTAATTTTTAGATATAAATACTTGGTCATTCTCTAGTTGTTTGTACTATTTTTGGAACTTCAAAACAAAGTGCTGAATGTGGAATTCAAGGAAGTAAAAAGTAATATTATGTCCGGTTAATTAGTTACGTTCGAGGTTTTAGGTGGTAGGTATTAGGTCTTAGGTGTTATAAGTCCGCTTAATTAACTATCCCAGAAAACTTTCTCCTCTCTATCTTCGGAGTTTCCCTAGTCTCCCCAGTTTCCTGTTCCTGATTATTTATAAATAATAGCTAATAGGGAACAATTAACAGAGGGAAATAGAGACGTTCCATAGAGCATCCCTACAATCAAATTTTATTTATAACTGATTATCTGAATATGATATAAGACCTTATTTCAACAACCTAAAACCTATAATATTCTATGATTGAATCAATACGGTCTCAAGCCTGCCCTTGAAAAGGGATAAAAAAGAGGTGGTGGTGCAGCCGTAATGGTACAGTACATGTGGGAGTAGGGGAGTGTGGGGAGTGTGGGAAGTGTGGGGAGAAATTAAAAAATATATATCCTCACCATTACGCCTGCAGAACGAGCAAAAAAAAATTTCCCATTTCAACCCTCCCTATTGCAGGAGGTACTGATAACACAGTTCCTCTGTAAGAGGCTTTTTCCTAGGTCATAAAGAGAATTAGCTGATGCTATTAATGGTTTGCGTTTTGTTGAGAAAGGACAGATAAATTTAGCAGATAAATTAAAGGTGGGATATATTCCCGAAGACCGTCAAAAAAGGGGATTGATTATGAATTTTAGTATTGCTCGGAATTTGATTTTGAAATTGTTTAAATTTTTTCCTTTTTGTCGTTATAGTTTTTTGCAGCCTGGGGTGATAAATAACCACGGGAAAAATGCTATAGAAAAATTTGATATTCGTGCCAGTCATCCACAGTTAAAAGCTCATCAACTTTCTGGGGGAAACCAACAAAAAATTATTCTGGCGCGGGAGCTTTCTGGGGAGCCAAAATTAATCGTAGCTATGCAACCTACCCGCGGTTTAGATATCGATGCCGCCGAATATGTACAACAAGCTTTACTAGCTGAAAAACAACGTGGGGCAGCTATTTTGTATATTTCCACAGAATTAGAAGAAATAATGGCAATGAGCGATCGTATTGCCATTATATATGAAGGTAAATTTGTTGATATTTTGGATACTGATACTACTACAGTTGAGCAGGTGGGGTTATTAATGACATCCGGCACCAAATCATTGATTTCGTAGGTAGGCAAGTCAGACGCGACTCAACAAAAACCTATAACCGATATTTGTTGGGTTTCGTGCCTCTACTACACAAATTTCATCATTTTCACCATCCACTCGAATAATTAGGGAAAACTCAAAGGTCTTAGTAAACAGCACCACCCAACAACAACTCATAACTAATATCTGCTGGGTTTCGCGTCTCAAGCCAACCTACAGGAATTTCCACTCGAATAATTAGGGAAAACTCAAGGGAAAACTCAAACGTCTTAGTAAATGGTGCAACCCAACAAAAACTCATAACTAATCTCTGTTGGGTTTCGTGTCTCAAGCCAACCTACAGGAATTTCACCATCGACTCAAATATACGAAACCCAATCTACACAAAGTCATTTGTTATGATTGGCATTTAACCGGATTTGATATTAGTCTTTATGGAAAATCACAGACAAATTATTTGCTGGCATTTGCAGAGTCTCCAGAAATTTTAACCCCTCTTTCTCTGCCGTCGCTATTACATCTTCTAAATTTCTGACTCCCCACTCAGAATTTTGAGACTGCAAAGATTCATCAAAAGCAATATTACTTGGTGCTGTATGTTCACCATTCAGTTTGTAGGGACCATATAAATATAGCACCCCATCCTTTGACAGCAAACGTCCTGCACCTGCCATTAACCCAAGACAAGCAGACCATGGAGAAATATGAATCATATTAATATTAACAATAGCTGCAATTTCAATACCTTCTTTTTCCACTGCCCAAACTGACTCCCGTGCATCAATATTCAGGGGGGGATGTAAGTTATCTGACGGACTATGTTTTTGCCAAGCTGCTATACTATCGCGCAACATGGGGTTAGGATCGGAAGGAAACCACTGACGCGGTTGCAGGTGAGAAGCTAAGAAAAGAGCGTGTTCTCCCGTACCACTGGCAACTTCTAAAATGTTGCCCGTTGGAGGTAAAACTCGCTGTAGCATTTCTAAAATAAATTCTCGGTTGCGTTCGGTTGCAGGCGCGTATTGTCGGGTGTCGTTAAAAGAGGTCATAATAATTATGCAAATACTACTTTACTTTATAGAAAATTATAATCTATAACTGATTAATTCAACTGTAAAAAAAACGAATAGAAATAAATAATGTCTGGGCGGGTTTAGTCAAGCCTTTTTGACAAGATTATTCACAATAAAACAATAATTTAACAGACCAATACAAAGCTAAATATTAGGCAGATAAATTATCCCAGTCAAACAATAAAAAATATCCTGTATAACTTTTCCCAAATCCTATTTTTTCTAAATAATTTTAAATGAACTCGTAAGTTGGGAAAAAAGCCCAAATACTTGAATATTTTTTCTGAAAAGCTAAATGACGTAACTCTCATTCCTAACATTTTGGCAATAAGAGCAATGCCACTTTGTAAACGAAGATTGCTGCTAAAATTATGAGCATTTCCTAAATTTTTACTGGCTCAAATAAGTAAATATTCCTCTTCCAACCATACCATATAAGGGTTGGTAGCTGAAATTGGCAAGCAAAATCAATGGGATGAGATGATAGCTATCGGAGCAGCTTTCAGTAAATACAAAAGCTTGTGTCACCTAATTATGGAGTGCGTTCAACAAGCAACTTTGACAAGGATACCCCTTTCTTCAGAGGAAATGTTGCAGGAGTACGCTCAACAAATGTAAAGTCGTAATATTAAAGAAATTATACAAACATTGTTGTAAAGATGCTAGGAAATTGTCTCAGATCGCAATTAGAAAATTAAATTGGTATTTCAATCACAAATTTACTTCCTTTTTCAGGAGAAGAAATACACTTGATTCTACCTTTATGCTGTTCAACAATAATTTGATAACTGATTGAAAGTCCTAAACCTTTGCCTTGACCGACTGGTTTAGTTGTGAAAAAGGGGTCAAATATTTTAGAGTGATTTTCCTCTGTCATACCTAAGCCATTATCAGAAATATAAATACCAATCCTATTGTTTTCTAAATTTTCTGTTGTGATACAAATGGTTCGGTTTTCTTCCCCAAATTTATTTTGATCGAATTTTGTTTCTAGTGCTTCAATTGCATTATTAATAATGTTCATCACAACTTGATTTAATCCACTGGCATAACAATTAACTAGAGGTAGGTCGCCATAATTTTTAATTACTTGAATCTGAAAAGGCCGATTTTGTAAACTGGCTTGAAGAATTAGTAAGGTACTATCAATACCTGCATGAATATCTACAGATTTCATTTCAGCTTCATCTAAGCGGGAGAAAATTCGCAATGATTTAACAATTTCACTAATTCTATTCGCTCCTACTGTCATTGAGCCTAATAACTTGGGTAAGTCTTCTTCCAGATAATCTAATTCAATATCTTCAATTTTTGCTTGAATCTCATCAGGTAAGTTTGGGGAATTTTGTTGAAAAAGATGAACTAACTCTAGTAAATCTTTTGTATAGTCATCAACATGATTTAAGTTACCCAAAATGAAAGTAACAGGATTATTAATCTCATGAGCAACTCCAGCTACCATTTGTCCTAAACCAGACATTTTTTCAGCCTGAATGAGTTGAATTTGAGTCTTTTTCAACTTTTCTAGAGTTTCTTGTAAATAAATATTTTGCTGTTTTAGTGCTTTTTCAGTTAACTGACGCTCAATTTCCGCCGCAGATCGAGCTGCAAATATTTTTAATATAGATTCTTGTTGTTCATAACTGTGTTTTAAAGGTTCAGTATCTAAACCGGCAATATGACCAATACTTTTTCCATGACTATCTATAATGGCAATTCCCAAATAACTTTCAGCTTGCAAAGTGAATAAATCTCGATCTTCAGGAAAGAGGTCTTGAATCGAATTAGGATAAATTTGCAGACCTTTTTGATAAACAATACCACAGGGAGTTCCGGCTAAATCGTATTCAAAATTAGGACCAAAGCCATCACCCGACCAAAAGGCTAATACTCGACCTTGTGGTTGTTCGCTGTCTATAAATTCTACAATTAAGGTATATTTTATTTGCAAAACTTGAGCAAGGTATTGAACACAAGCCTGAAAAAATTCTTTACCAATTTTAGATGCAATTCCTGCAACAATTAGTTTGAGATTATATTCCCAGTCAAAATCATTCATTGTGATTACATTTTATAAGTACCTGTATAAAATTAATTTAACATTTGGGATAGGTGGATAATAGGAAATGGGAAATCGGGAGTAGAAAATATACAAATAATTTTGCCTATCTATTTATCTTCCCCAGGGTCGTTTCATTCTAGATTTTAGCAATGAATTTACTTACTTTCAGATATGGCTAAATTATGAGCAGAAAAATTAATCAATCCTCCGATAAAAATCATTGGGTAAAAGAAATAAATGATGTAGTGCGGGGTGC
>JBARXI010000578.1:0-3153 GCA_049647275.1 Microcoleaceae cyanobacterium | reverse complement strand
CTACCATTTAGACCCATTGCTTGAGCTGGTGAAGCTGCAATAGTGCCAGTAGCTAGAGTAGTAGCAGCCATTGTTGTACCGATTAATAGAGATTGTAAGACTTTCATTTAAATAACTCCCGATAAATTTTGTATTTTAAAGTTTCCAATTTTTTGTCAACCACATACGCCTTGGTAGTAGGTGAACTCCTCTCGTGGAAACTACTTATGACTATAAACACTCAATGATGAGAAAGCAAGTAATTTTGCCTAACTTCATTGAATCTTCATAATAAATGCTGTAAATACATGAAACTAGTTCATCAAACCTTCATAAATCGGTGTTAGGTATATACAATTTTCAGTAAAAAAACTCTTAACTTAACCTGATACAGTTGTAGGAAATTTATACCCAATCCTGTTGTTAAAACCCATTTATCTGTATAGCGGAAATTCATTTATAGGGAGAATTTAAGCTATATAGATAAAGTGGTATAAACATAGGATTTAGTATTAAGCATTACTATGAAATGGACAAACTTAATCAGCAGCAGTTTCACGGAAGTCAAAAATGAATTGAAATAAAATCTAAAACCTAAAACTCAGCCTCAATTTGTCGCACCACAGTCAAGGCCGAATAAGACACCCCCGCGGTACCCTCTCCCGGATGAGTTGAATCTCCCACCAACCATAAATCCTGAATTGGAGTCCGATTAGCAAACCCAAATGGCCCGAAAGTCGAAAGACGCTGACCGACACCACCAACAACTCCTTCATCCCTGGCAGTAAATCTGACAAAAGTACGAGGTGTCGCTGCTTCCTGATGAATTATTGTTTCTGGCTTTAAATAAAAATACTGACTCAAACGAGCGATCGCTTCCTCTGTATATTGTTGTTTCAACTCCGGATAATCTTGGCAATGTCTCCAAATCTGAGTATCGGTAAAACTCGAAGCTGTAATTGTGGCCTTACCAGCAGGAGCACGACCGTCTCCCGGATGGCTCACGGAAACAAACAAAGAATTATTTTCCCCAATAGGGCCGTCATAATCATAGAAAAACTGCAAGTGGGGTGGACAGTTTGCTGGAATAGCACTTTCATCAACTCCTAAATACACCACAAATGCACCCCAGGGGGAAGGTAATTTATCCACTCGGCGTTTGTAACCTGGCATTGGGTGTTGGGTAGGTTGTTGATTTTCGTCTCCCACTAACTTGACTAGATTTTGCACCGTGACATTTGCCACAACATGGTCTGCAGTTTCTACCCAAGTTTCCCCAGTTTTCTGATTTCTGATTTTGACTCCCGTGGCTTTACCGTTATCTATATATATATGTTCGACGGTATGACGCATGAATAATTTGCCTCCATCTCTTTCTAGAGCAGCAACTAGGCGATCGCTCAAAACCTGCATACTTTCCTGGAGATGGTACAAACCTTGGGGAGCTTGGGAAACTGCCAAAGCTGTGGCAGCATAGAGTAGAGCTGTTTCTTCGGTACCTACTTGGGAGTAAAGTTTCAGTTGTAAATCTAGAAATGTTTTTAACCGTAGATTATTATTTAAGCCGTACAACCGTAAGGCATCTGCCACTGTCATTAATGTAAATGGTACTGTAATTAAAGTATCCGGGCGGAGTGCTTTTGTTAATTGCCAGATATCCCAAATATTACGGGGTGGTAAAACTGGGTCGCGCCCTTGAAATTTCCAGCTTACCTCAAATAGTTTTGTCATTAGTTGCCAAAAGGCTTCGCTACCGGGAAATTGGCGTTGTCTTTCTTGTTGCCATTTTTCGGGGTCGCGCCAAACGTTGATGGGTTCCTTTTCGCCGGGGAGAAAGACGGCGCAGGCTGGGTCGCAATGGGTGGCGTTCGGGATGTCAATTTCGAGTTCTGAGAAAATGCGGTGATGGATGCCACCAGGCTCTAAGCCTGCCACTTGAGTTGCACCGACATCGAAAGTGAAGCCACGCCGTTTGAAGGTGGAGGCGCAACCGCCGGGAATTATCGCTTGATCGAAGATTTGGACTTGGTAGCCTCGATGGGCGAGTAGGGCAGCCGTTGTCAGACCGCCAATACCTGCGCCTAATATCACAATTTTTGATTTTTGTATAGTTCTTTTGGAGGACATGGGATTATTATTAATATTTCTTAATTAAGTATTAATATAATCTGTCCTTCTATTTCCTGGCAAGGAAGAGGCGATCGCGTAGCGGTGTGGAGCACTATGGCTTTTCGTGGGGCGACAAACAGAAAAATTATCAATAGACATAGGGGTGGAAATTAAATATTCCTTTTCTCAAACCCTTGTAGAGACCTTTGATGGAACGTCCTCTATTTTGTTACCAGATATCTAATGGAGATCGTCTTAGGTATGGTGGGCTGAAAAAGAGCGATCGATCGCTTCTCCTTTAATAACTCTATACCTATTACAGTAAATATTGATATTGTTGCCTATCAAGGTAATAATTTAGAGAATATTCCTGACTACCAAGCTGCTTCTATAGGAGCTGTTAATACATTTAATACTGCTGGTCTTTCTGTAGGAGATACTTTGAGTTTCGATATTACTTCAATTTTTAATAATGCGATTACAAATGGGTGGTCTTCTTTAGGGATTCGTTTAGAAAGTGCGACAGATCCACAAGGCGGGGCTTGGACATTCGATACTTTCCGCCTGACTACTGATAATCAAGGTAGCAATTCGATTCCTGAACCTTCCGCAGTTATTGGGTTGTTAGCAGTGGGTTTAGGCAGTTCGCTACTCAAGAAAAAAACCAACAAAGTCTAAACTAAATTTTCTCCCATTAACAATTCTGTGTAGCCAGCCTTCTCTTCTTCAGAGAGGGCTTACTTTTAGTTAAAAAAATTAAGATTAAGTGCGGCTATTTCCACTTTTTGATGATTATCTATTTCCACAACCACTCAGATTCTGACACTTAAAACGAGCATTTTTACTCCCTGTAATTTCAGGATATTTATTGCCATAGACTGGAGAGCTTAAACCTAATTCTGCTTTGACTATTTCTCCAGAAGACACAATATATATTACCGAAACTGAAATTTGATTATTTGCCGGAATTACTACACCAGCCAGATTAAATTCTTGACCGGGCAATATCTTTTGGGGCACATTATCAATTTCACAGACAGAAAATAAATGACTATATAAAGATGC
>JBARXI010000577.1:0-5452 GCA_049647275.1 Microcoleaceae cyanobacterium | reverse complement strand
CATCCCCCCATCCCCCCATCTCCCCATCTAATTACACCGATGCTACCGGATTTGATATTATATCGCTAATTATCCGAATATGATATAAGATAATTACTATTAAGCCGGAGTTGATATGATATTAACTCTGGCTTTTGTCTCAGGGCTATTTCATGTCTTTGTCATAAATAAATTACCCCTACCTAACTCCTCTACCCCCTTTCCATCTCCCCCTTACCCTTTGAAAAATGGGGGGAGAGAATGGGGAGTTTTAATAGTAAAAAAAATAGCCATTCATCCCAAACTGAAATTATCATTTATACCAAGCTTGAAAAAAGAATTTTACAAATAATCAGGGTAATTAAAAGATTTTACGTCAGATGTCTCTTGAAAAACTCGTCCTTAAAAACGAGTTTTTCAAAGGAATATTAATATCATGTCCGGTTTAATAGTTATACATAAGCACAGAGGAGTCTGTCGGGGTAATTTCGGTCCGAATGCGGAGCAAACATGGAAAGCGGAGCATTCGGTCCGAAATTACCCGTACAGGAGGGAAGAAAAAAGAAGAAGAAGAGGAGAAAGTTTTTTTCTCACTAATTATTCGGACATGATATAGCAATCCTAAATCATTTGTCATAAAGCAAAACACACATAAAAAATATGAGACTTTGTTGCCTTCGGGAGCTGTTGCCTATTGCCTTTTTGTGAGATATTTTTACAAGGGCTAAAATAGGACTTCTATATAACTCTAATAAATAATATTTAAGCTATTTATTATGACACCTGACTAAGGGCGAAAAAGTCTAATTATTTTTAGCAAACATTGATTAAATTGATATTACTTCTTTCAGAGGAGCTAACAGATGTGGAGCTTCTAGCTTAAAAGCTCATTTGAAGAGATAAATTAATTTGCCGCTCCACCTATCACCTAATTCTTGAATGAATTTTTTACTGATGAGGTTTATTCAGGTTGTAAACTGTTGTAATTGTGTGCCCCTTTTTGCTGTACAAATAACATAGGAATTTTGACACAATAGATATTTTATGGTAGATTTATTGAATTATCACTAAAATTACCTAATTAAAAGTATACTAAAGCCCACCACAAAATGAAACTAGAATCACATCGGTTTACCCGTTATTTTGAACCAGAGCAAGCTGCAAAAATATCTAAAATTGCTATTATCAAAAAATTTACTCCTCAAGAAATTGTTTTTGAAGAAGGTGAGATTTCAGATTCTTTATTCTTGGTTCTCGAAGGTGAAGTGGAGGTGAGTAAAAAGATAAATGAAAGTAATAATTATGTTCTGATTACATCTATTGATTCTAATGGTTATTTTGGAGAATTGGGGATTATAGACAGAAAACCAAGGAGTGCTAGGGTGATTTCAACTAAGGAAACAACTTTGGCTCAAATTTACTATGATTCTCTCAGAGAAATATTAAGCAATACAAGAGGAGATATAGTTCTCAATATATTAAGTATTCTATCTCAAAGATTGCGAGCCGTTACTTCTGAATATGCCGAACAATTAGTTTATAAAGAAAAAATGGCATTGATCGGAGAAATGGTCAATACTATTATTCACGATTTTAGAAGCCCTTTTACTGGAATTCAACTATCAAGTTCAATGTTAAAAGAACTCCACCCTGATGTAGAAAGTCAAGAATGGTGTGATTTGATTCAGATTCAAGTTCAGAGAATGTTAATTATGGCAGAAGAAGTTCTTGCTTTTTCTCAAGGTAATACAACATTATATAGTCAGCAAGTTAATATAGGTGAACTGTTACAAAAATTTGAAAAATTAAACCAAGTCTATGTTCAATCTAGACAAGTAAAGTTGGTGGTTTCTGTCACAGATAATTTAATCATTGATGCTGATGAAAACAAAATTAACCGCGTCTTACAAAATTTATTGGTTAATGCTGTAGAAGCCATAGAAAAATCTGGAGGCAAAATAGAAATTCAAGCCAAAAGAAAAGAGCAGTGGGCTGAAATTAGAATTTCAGATAATGGACCTGGTATTCCTCCAGAAATTCACGATAAATTTTTTCAACCTTTTGTAACTCATGGAAAACAAGGTGGTATCGGATTGGGAACAGCCATTGTTAAGTCAATTATTGATGCTCATGGTGGAGATATTAGTTTTGAATCAGACCCCGCCACTGGCACAATTTTTTATCTTTGTTTTCCCCTGGTTTCAATAGATTGAAAAAGTTAGAAGTAATACCAATTTTATGTGAGGCTACACAGATAATGGTGTTAGGTGTTAGGTTTTAGGTTTTAGGTTTTAGGTATTGAGTGTTATAACAATTTTATGTGAGGTGCCACAGAATTATCACATTTATTAAAAAGTCTATCTTGAGCTACAGTCAACCCCGATCCAAATATTATTCTATGCAACTTCAGATTAATTTGGTATAAGAATAAAAAAACTCATATTTTATGTGAGGCTGCACAGATAATGGTGTTAGGTTTTAGGTGTTAGGTTTTAGGTTTTAGGTTTTAGGTTTTAGGTATTGAGTGTTATACCAATTTTATGTGAGGTGCCACAGAATTATCAAATTTATTAAAAAGTCTATCTTGAGCTACAGTCAACCCCAATCCAAATATTATTCTATGCAACTTCATATTAATTTGGTATAAGAATAAAAAAACTCATAAATAAATTTCTGGAATTCATAAACTTAGATTGGATTGTTATATACTAAATATTCTCTTGTGAATGGCTGAATCTTGACTTTTAAATAAAAACAAAGTGACTGACGATTTTAATAAAAATTTTACACCACAATCTGCTGATTTTGAACCTCTTACAACATCAGAATTAAGACAACAAGCTATTCAGAAAATTCGCTCCGACTTACGACCGGGGCAACAACAAATGGCTGATTGGAAAGGTGGGCCTTTGGCAATTTCAGCAGTTCCCGGAGCGGGAAAATCCTATGGTATGGCAGCCGCAGCAGCATTAGCGATCGCCCATTATCAATTACATAGTCGTCGCCAGTTAGTTGTTGTTACTTTTACTCGTTCCGCAGCAGCTAATATTAGAGCTAAAATTAGGCAACATTTAAAGGATTTATGTTTACCTCAAGGGAGTTTTGTTGTTCATACTTTGCACGGTTTAGCTCTGAGTATTGCTTTGCGTCACCCTGAATTATCGGAGTTAGATTTAGAAAATTCGACATTAATTCTTCCCACTCCAAGTAATAGAATAACTCGTGCTTGTGTAGAAAAATGGATTGCTGAAAATCGTCGCTTATATCAAGTTTTAATCGAAGGAATTCAATTTGATGGGGAAGAAACCGAACGTTTACGAAGACAGTCAGTTTTACGCACAGAAATATTACCTCAATTAGCTTGGAAAGCCATTCAACAAGCAAAAAGTTCTGGTCTTAAACCCGAAGATTTATGGCAACTAAAATCACAAACTAATGATAATTATCAAGTTTTAACTATTGCTGCTAATTTATATCAAATATATCAGGAAATATTACGCCAGCGTCAATTAATTGATTACGATGAAATGATTCTGGCAGCTTTGCGAGTATTAGAAAACCAAAGCGCCAGAAAAATGTGGCAAAATCAAGTATTTGCCGTCTTTGAAGATGAAGCTCAAGACTCTACACCTTTGCAGACCAAACTATTAGAAAAACTGGCAGCTTCTAGTGAAGATTCTGACAATAACTTAGGTTTTACTTCTATTCCCCAGTCAGAAAGATTATCAAAATTAAACAATCTAAATCTGATGCGAGTGGGAGACCCAAATCAAGCAATTAACTCCACATTTACCCCTGCCGATCCGATAGATTTCCGCAGGTTTTGTCAAGACTGTGAAGAGTTAGAAAAATTGGCAAGTATGGAACAAGCAGGGCGTAGTTGTCAAATCATTATAGATGCTGCTAATTTCGTCCTAAAATGGGCAAATAATTCCGGATTAACTGGTACAGAAAAACCTTTTAGAGACCAAACTATTCATCCTGTAACTGTGAAAAATTCAGAGAAAATTGTTAACCCTTTAGCTTATGGTAGAGGTTTAGAAATATATGAACCTAGGGATATTTATCAAACCCTAGAGTTGATGGGTAAAAGGATAATTAGTTTATTTCAAGAAAACCCAAAAAGTAACTTAGCAGTTTTAGTGCGAGAAAATAAACAAGGCAAATTTATCGCAGATACTTTTGCTAATCCTGGAAAGTATGGAGTAAATATCGACCTAGGTAAAAATAACATTAAAATATATGACGTTTCTCAAGGTGCTCGTCACTCTCAAATTCCCGCAGAAATATTAGCATTAATGCAATTTATTGACCGCCCCCACTCTCCAGATTATTTAAAAGCTGCCTTAAAAATTTTAGGCGATCGCCGATTAATTCCTAAGTTTGATTATAATACTTTATCCTCTCAGCCAGAACAGTTTCTTTACCCAGGCCCTCTCGACCCCTATCAATCAGAAAAGGTGCGTAAATGTCGTGATTTTTGTCGTACTTTGCTCAAAGCTAGATTAGAATTACCTTTATATCAACTAATATCTTTTCTAGCTTTAGCATTAAAATACGAACAGTCAGATTTAGCAACGGCTGATAAATTAGCAGAAAGAGTCGCTAAACAAACTATTGGTAATAGTTCGATGAATACCATATTAGAAGTGTTAAGTGAAATTGTAGGATCTGAGCGATTTGAACCTGTGGAAGTTGAGGAAGATGCAGAAAAAAGTTATACTCGTCCTCAGCAACTTACTATTATTACTATGCACAAAGCTAAGGGCTTAGATTGGGATTATGTCTTTCTACCTTTTTTGCATGAAGTAATAATTCCTGGTAATGTAAGAGTTTTACCTCAAGCTAGTTTTTTAGGAGAATTTGACTTAGCTGAAGTGGCAAGGGCACAAATTAGAGCTAGTTTGCAAGGGCAAGATTTGTTACCAGATATTTCCACTGCTTGGGAACAAGCGGGATATTTAAAAACAGCAGAAGAATTTCGTTTATTATATGTAGCAATGACGCGGGCGAAGCGTTTTTTATGGATGTCCGCAGCTAAGTTTGCTCCTTTTACTTGGAACAAACCAGAGAATTTACAAGAACAAAAAGCTTGCCCTGTTTTGCCTATTTTAAAAGCCGAATTTCCGGGGAGTGTAGTTTTTGGTAATGAGCGGACAAGCTGAATTTTTTGTCATCCTACTAGGGAGCTGGTTTAGTCACAAATATTGATAGAATATTCAGTTAGATATTTATTTGCCAGTTATTTCTACGACCGACAAGCTTTTTAAAAATTGAGTTTCCCGGCAGTCTAGTTTTTGCCAATGATGAGACTACCTGAATTTTTTGTCTCATCCTAGGAGGTAGGTTTAACTAGAAATATTGCTGGAATATTTAGCCAGATATTTATTTGCCAGTTATTTCTACGACCGACAAGCTTTTTAAAAATTGAGTTTCCCGGCAGTCTAGTTTTTGCCAATGATGAGACTACCTG
>JBARXI010000576.1:0-2838 GCA_049647275.1 Microcoleaceae cyanobacterium | reverse complement strand
CTGTTGCTGAAGAATTTATACAACAACTTATCCCGAATCGAACTTTTAGTTTTGTGGATTTGGGAGCTGGTTTTCTGGGTATTTTTATTTTCTACTTTGTGGGGGAATTTTTGTTTCCCCCATCTACAAAATAATATTTAGCTAGGCTCCGGAATCGTAATATCTATTGAGGTAATTTTAAGAGCATTTCCCAGACTACTCAGAGGTGGTTGAATTGCCTCCTTATTACCCACTACTAAAGTTACCATTTGCTCTGGTTGTAAATATTTTTGAGCCACTCTTTGCACATTTTCAACTGTAGTATCTTCCACTTCCTGACGATAACGGAAGATAAAATCTTCAGGATAATCATAATACTCATATCGCATCAAACGAGATAAAGTTTGAGCCTGGTCTTGAAAGTTGAAAATAAACGAATTAAGAGTTGAATCTTTGGCGTGAGAGAGTTCCTCTTTTGTAATAGGTTGGGTGCGGATACGCTCAATTCTTCATTAATAGACTTAATAAATGGCACCGTTGCATCCGAACGAGTTTTACCATATGAATTCTCAGGAACAACAGAAGTTAGCAAAAGCATTAGCAAATGAAATTGTGGAGTGGGTACAGAAAAGTCAGTAATTTAAAATAGCCATTGGTTTATTAGTTATGAATTTAACTCACCTTTCCAGATTAGGAAAGGGAGTTTAATTTTTCACAAATTATTGCTGCAACTTTTGAGTAAAGCTAAAAAAGATAAGTAGGCACAAAGAAGTATTTACACATTCTATAAAACTAAAATATTGATGCTGTAAGAATTACAGATAATAGGAGTGTTTCAACAATTAATAATTAATAATTAACAATTAACAATTACCTCTCCTTAAAACGGATAGGATTGACTAAAAGGAAATTTTTTTCTTTTCTCTTGGTCGATTGGACAAAAACGTTTCGGCACTTAACAATTTATTCACGAAGTTTGTATTCTCACTTAATTTTTTTTTGAAAATGCCAAATTCTATAATTGATTAATCATCACAAATAAATCATAAATCCAACTAAGATAAATTCCATCAAGTCCGTTTAATTAATCTCAATTAAGTCAATTCACCTTTGCTCATAAGTAATCGACTGTAAATATATTAATCACGCCAAGGCAAACGAACTGGCATTTCTTGAACTCTACCATGTTCGCGAGTATCCGACCTTTCCTTTAACTTATCAATTCGGTTAGCATACCAACTCGAAGCCGGAAAAGCAGTTAATCCATGAGCAAATACGCTGATTAAAATAGTAAAAATTGCAATAGTAAAAATTGTTTCTCGATGGGCAATATTATGGCGTTCTAAAGTCATTATCGCATATAGTATAGAAGCAACTCCCCTGGGTCCAAACCAACCAAAAAATAAGATAGTTTCCCACCGCAATTTTTTACCAATGAGACTAATAAATACACTAATAATTCTGACAACGGTCAAACTAATAATTGCATATAAAACAATCAGCCAATTTACCTGTTCGATTACAGGTAAAACCATAACAGCGCCATAAATTGCGAAGGTAAATAAACTCAGTAATTGCCCTTCCGCTTCGCCAAAACTATGGAAAAATGAGGAAATAGACCGGGCTGTATTACCGACAGTTAAACCAGCACAAAAAGCTGCTATAAAACCATTGCCATGAACTAATTCAGCCAAGGAATATGCTAATAAAGCCAACCCTAAACCAGAAAGTTTTTCAAAGCTTACAGTCATCCATTTTTTCCGAACACTTTGAGTGATTAGCCAACCCCCAATATAACCAATAGCAATTCCGACAATGAGACCAAAAATTAATTGTTGAGCAATAAAACCAGACCAATATCCTACAGTTTCGTTTCCTGTTTCTATTTCTGCTAAAGAGAGAAAAATTAAGAGTATAGGAAAGCAAATACCGTCATTTAGACCACTTTCAACATTAATTGTTTGACGGATACGCACTGGTAATTGGGGACTGTTAACTACTGGTATGGCTAAGTCTGGATCGGTGGGAGCTAAAATTGTACCTAAAACTGCTGCTTCCCAAAATGTTAGTTTACCCCCAAATAAAATCATGGCGCAAATACTGCCAAAAATAATATTTAATGGCAGACCAATTGCGAGTAAATGGGTAGGTAAATCTTGTTCGCGATGCAATTGTTTTAATTTAATTCTAGAAGCATCTGTAAACAAGATTAATACTAGAGTAAATTCCATGACAATTTTCACTATTTCATTTTCTATATTTAAGTTAATTAAGCCTAAGAATTGGGAACTTAGGAGCAATCCTAGAGCAACAAATGCCATTGGTGGAGTAATTACACTTTTTTTAATTAGACCGGAAATCAAGCCAAATCCTATAATAAATGTGGCAATTACTGCTAAAAGTTCAGTAGTCATTTTTGCTAGCTCCTAAATAATATTATGTTCGGTTGAATACTTATTTATAATAATACCTTTCTGAAAAAGTAATGCTATGCTTGATAATTAGTTCAATTATTAAGTAGGGGTAATTTCCTCCGGAATGCTGCGCAAACATGAATTACCCCTACGCTTTCTTGGTTTTTGATATTTTATAAGTAGATTATGGTTTTTTTAGTGTTTTTTTACCGAAAAATTGTGGGTATGCGCCTCCCCTTTTAAGGGGATAAAAAAAGAGAATATTCTTGATGTCAAGCCTCTTGCTTTCCTACGGAATGCTGCGCAAACAGCTAGAGGTATTGATAACTGATAACTGATAACTGATAACTGATAACTGATAACTGATAACTGATAACTGATAACTGATAACTGATAACTGATAACTGATAACTGATAACTGATAACTGATAACTGATAACTGATA
>JBARXI010000575.1:0-18524 GCA_049647275.1 Microcoleaceae cyanobacterium | reverse complement strand
GAAAAATCGAGAAAAATCGGATTTCTGAGATTGCTTGGTTACAGCGTATAGAAATATTATCGGGTGATAAGTATGGAATTATTTCCGCCTCACTCAGCCTACACATATTTATTTATAGATATCTTCTGAGAGTTAAGTTAAGCAAGTTTGATGAATTTATCAGTAATTAATTAACAATGGTACAAACGATTAAAACTCAAAATATAGACTTACACTACTTGGTTGATAATTTCAATATTCAGTTAGTTGAAGATGAGGAGTTTTTCCCAGAATGGGGAGAAAATCTGCCGGAGATAACTGAGACTGACAAACAACTTTTAGATAAAGTCAGAAAAGGATTTATTAATTTACTTAATTATCCACCACTATTAGAATATGTAGTAAAAATGGCAGTGCTATATCCTATTTTATTTATTGGTGATTTTTATTTTACACCCTTCTATGTTCAATGAGAACAGCCAATAGAAATAGAGAGTGAATATGATGGAATAATTATCAAAGGTAGAATTGATACTCTAGTATTGAAAGAACAATTTTGGGTAATAGTAATTGAGTCGCAAAAAGCTGTATATTCTGTAGAAGCAGGATTAGCTCAAATGTTAGTATATATGCTCGGAAATCCTCACCAAAATAAACCTGGCTATGGTCTGATTACCAGTGGAGGAACTTTCACTTTTATCAAGTTAGTTAAGGCAGAATATCCTCACTATACCAGCTCAAATTTATTTGCAACTATAAATCTCCAGGATTTATATCGAGTTATGCAAATTTTGAAGAGTTTAAGTCAGATTATTGTTAGTAGTTAAATCAGCTCATAACTACATCGAAGAAGGAAAAAGGGAAACCCCATAATTAAATCGCGTAGCACCGCAAGGAAACCATGGCGGTAGGCGTGATTAATTAATGACACTTTATTTCTCATACCAATTAGAAAAAAGTTTGCTCAAATTTTTCGACTGTTGGTAGAAGTTACTTCTTCAAAATTTATAAATGTGGTCGCCACGACCTTATAGCATTTTTTTTGACGTTTCTCCAGAAATTTTTTGTCTATTGGCAACTATTTTAGTTTTAAGGTGACAAACGTGAGGCTTAATTTTTACTCTGACAAACATCAACAGAAATGAAGGGAAATTTCCTCCGGAATGCTTTCCTTTCGGTGCGGAATGCGGAGCAAACGCAAACATGGATTTACCCGACTTGATCTTTATAACATTATTTGAGCTAATCAGTATCAGATTGCTATTCTGACGGAATTTTCCGCAAACACTTCTGTCACAGCTCTGCACCCTTCGTGCCTCAATTATAATTCTTTTTTTTGCTAAGTAGTGATGCAAAATTAATTACAGATACTTGAAAGCTGGAAAGCCTATATTGTATTGTCAAAATTACAGGAAACAAAATTAGGTAATTAATTTTGCCTAGGCACTTATCTTATAGATAAATCTATTTACTCTAAAGCTAAAACTTCTATGTTGTCAAAATTACAGGAAACAAAATTAGGTAATTAATTTTGCCTAGGTACTTAAAAATAAATTTTACTGGGCAGCTATCCCTTGATATAATAAGCAGGAAAAATTGATTCCGATCAAATCAAGAATATGACAGCAAAACCATTAATTATTGCTCACCGGGGTGCATCTGGCTTAGTACAATTTGAAAATACTTTAGCATCTTTTGAAAAAGCCATTGAGTTAGGCTTACCAATGGCAGAATTTGATGTGAGGAAAACTCAAGATAATTTATTTGTCGTATTTCACGATGAATCAATTGATGGAATTAAACTTAAAGATTTGACTTATCAGCAAGTTTTAGATATTTCTCGTCAAAAAGGCTTTGATGTGTCTTTAGTATCAGATGTACTGAAGTTGTGCCGGGGAAAAATTAGACTTGATATTGAATTGAAAGAAGTGGGATATGAGCCAGAAATAGTTAAGTTAGTGAAAGAATATTTAGGTTATCAAGATTATGTAATTAAATCTTTTATTGATGCTGCTATTATTGCTGTCAAGCAGGCAGATAATAAAATTACTACTGGACTTTTATTGGGAGTTAAAAATCCTCAAAATTTAATCGCTACTCGGTTATCGGAAATATTTCCAGAATACAGATTATTTAGAGCTAAAGCTAATTTTGTTTCTCCTAATTATCAGTTATTAAATTATGGTTTTAGTTGGCGGATGAAAATATTCAAAAAGCCTATTTATGTGTGGACGGTGAATGAGAAAAAGTTAATGCTTGAGGTGGTCAAAAAAGGAGCGTTTGCTATTATTTCTGACAAACCAGATTTAGCTTTAAAATTATTTAGTATTTCTGCAAATAACGATCGATAGTAGTAAAATGACTATTTTCTAGCTTGATAAGCTGTTATTTTTTTAAATTGGTTGTTAAAAATAGGCAATAGTAAAAGGATTATACCAAATCTCAAAATTTTTGCTACACCCGATCGGGTAGGGAAGTTTGGGGAGTGGAGGAGGTGGGGAGAGAGGTAAGTGTAGAAATTACCTACACTGACTGAGTGAATAATTGTCAAAAACAAACTTTGAATCTTGCTAATTACTTGACTGTTGAAGTTGCGCCGAAGTATAGTATTAATGCGTGATAATTGGTATTAGAGAAAATTTAGCTAATTTAATAAAACCAAGTTTAAATACATGCCGAGCGGATAATCTAGGAGTGTAAAAATTAGCGTTGCACATGGATAGAATAATTTTGGAAATGTCTAATACAATTCTTTTACAGCGCTTTTCAGGATTGTGAGATACAATTTTACATTAATCTTTATTCCCTCACAGGAGTCGATTGGATATGGCAAGGTTTCCGTTCCCTACGGGACGCTATGCGTTTTCCTAGGAAAAAGCGGAAGCTCTGCGAAGCGCAAAAACACCATTCCTCGACCGCTCTTTTTAGATGAGTTATTGTCATAAGAGAGCTGTTGCTACTTACCCAGAATTTTGTACCTCCGGAAAGTTGCAAACTGCTGTAATATAGAGTTTTTTTGAGTTTCTTCAGGAATTGAATATTGCAGTAAGTAGTCATGCAAAATTAATTACACATACTCTCAAGCTAAAAGACCTATATTGTAAAAATTACAGCTAATAACATTAGGTAATTAATTTTGCCTAGGTACTTATTATCCCTCAATTTTACAACTCTGAAAAATTAACTCGATAGGAATTGAATATTGCAGTATCATCCCTCAATTTTACAACTCTGAAAAATTAACTCGGTCGCGCAATTAAGCAAGGTGATAATTTATGCCGTGGTTTTTGTTGGCTATTTTGGTAGCCTTTCTTCAGTCTGTTAAAGATGTCTATAACAAAACACAACTGCAAGATTTTGATGAGTATATTATTGGGTGCAGTCTGACGTTTTTTACCTCTTTATTTTTAAGCCCTTTATTATTTTTGATTGAGATACCTCAGTTGGGGAATAATTTTTGGTTAGCTCTATCGATTAGTGGGTCTTTGAATGCCATTGCCTTTACAGTTTATCTCAGAGCTATTAAGATTTCCGACCTATCAATTATTGCTCCTATAACGACTTTTACACCCTTGTTTTTATTAATAACTTCGCCATTAATTCTCAGAGAATTTCCTCAGCCACTCGGTGTCATGGGCGTGTTGTTAATTGTAGTTGGCTCATATCTGTTAAATATCAAAGAAAAACATCAAGGATATCTTGCTCCCTTTCGAGCAATAGTTAAAGATAAAGGTTCGCGACTAGCTTTGTTAGTTTCTTTTATTTGGAGCCTCACCAGTAATTTTGATAAAATCGGCGTGCAAAATTCTTCACCTATTTTTTGGGGAATTTCAATATTTTTTACCATTTCAATTTTGCTTTTACCGATGGTTTTACGAAAATCTCATAGGAGTCTATATAAACTTAAAACAGGAGGGTGGAAATTAGTTGTTTATGGTATGATAAATTCCGTGGCTATGGGATTTCAAATGGTGGCAATAAATTTAACTTTAGTTGCTTATGTCATTGCTGTTAAACGAAGTAGTGCATTGTTTAGTGTGGTTTTGGGAAAAATAGTGCTTAAAGAAGAAGGGATTAAAGAAAGATTTTTAGGTGCGGGAATTATGGTAGCTGGAGTATTTTTAATTACTTTGTCACAACTAAAATGAGCCAAAAAAGATGACATTAAATTTAACAGAAAGATTACAAACTCATCTGGATGAAATAGTGCGCCCTCGCGATCCTTATATAGCATCAGCAGGTCATTTTTTTGTCAGACAATATATTTCTCAGCAGTTATCACAGTGGGGAAATGTAGACATTGATGAATTTCAGGTCAGAGGCAAAACCCATCATAATTTAGTATTGAATTTACCTGGGATTAGCAAAAGTGAAAAAGGAGATTTACCACCAATATTAATCGGCGCTCATTATGACACAAAACCAAATACACCAGGGGCAGATGATAATGCTACAGGAATAGCAGTTTTACTAGAATTAGCCAGAGAATTTGCATCTTCCCCACTCAAATATCCAGTTAGTTTGGTTGCTTTTGACATGGAAGAATATGGGTTATTAGGAAGTCAGCATTATGCTGAGAAACTCAGACAGAAACAACAGCAACTACGGTTAATGATATCTCTAGAGATGCTTGGTTATTGTGATGATACTCCCAATTCCCAAAAATATCCTACTGGATTAAAATATTTTTATCCAAACCAGGGTAATTTTATTGCTTTAATTGGTAACTTATTCACAGTTGTTGATATGTTCCAAATGAGCCGGAATATTAATAATATCGGAACTAATTGTCAGTGGTTGCCAGTGCCAAATCGAGGTTTAATTGTTCCAGATACTCGTCGTAGCGACCATGCACCATTTTGGGATAGAGGATATAAGGCTATGATGGTTACTGATACTGCTAATATGCGTAATCCTAATTATCACAAAAATAGTGATACGATTGAAACTTTAGATTTAAAATTTTTGACAGGAGTTTGTCAAGGGTTAATTACTGGAATTAAATATATTAAGTAGCTTAGCAGGTGGATATAAACAAATAAATATAAAACAAAAAGACAGGTGTTAGCTGAGATGAGGATACAGCAGATTCTATGTAAATCTGGCACAGTAGTTCAGAGTCGAAATAATGAAAGCTGATTTAACAAAATACTCAGTTGGGGAAAAACTATATTCTTTCTTTCCTACTCCCTACTAGACATAGGCGTGAAAAAGATATTTATTATATATTTTTTTTAGGAGCAGCTAATCTGCTCCGGAAAGCAACAGCTCATCTGGGAATATCTTTTGAGAAAAAAGGTGCGAAAAATGATTTTTAGGGTGACTTTTACCAATGGATAATTGATAATTAATCCCCAGGGGTTTAAACCTATGTTAATAATTGATAATTGATAATTGCGGAAAGCGTTCCGCAAAGCTTTACGTTTGTCATGCCCCGCAAACGCTAACAGAAATAATCATATGATCGATTATCCATTTTTCACGCTCAATTGTTAAAGAAGTAATTATTCATTATCCATTATCAATTAATGAATTTCTTCAGCTATTCTATGCAATGGTTAAATAAAAGGCTTGTTTATTTTCTGGAGATGTCTACTGTACTTCATAAACCACCGAATACGCTGTAAATTGTTTAATATCTGGTATTTTTTCCGTCTCACCAGCATTTTATATTTTTGATTAATTATTATTAGGTATGAAACTATGAAAAAAAAATCAATCATCAAAACAGTTATCTATAGCTTAGTAGTTGTAGCTATAGGAGCATGGCAAAAAGTCACAGTTGCAGATAATAATCCCACTATACTAAGCCAACAAACAAACCAAAAATGCCAACTTAATCGGCAGCAGCCAAATTTTTTAGTATTTGGAGGTGGCGGTACACCAGCACAAAATGAAATAGCCATTGAAAAAAATGTACTCTACTTTCAACGCACCTTAAAAATTATGGGATATAACCCATTGTCAGCCTCAACATTTTTTGCCAATGGTAATAACGGAGAAGCAACAATTAGATATATAGACGAGTTTGGCAGACAACAATTTAAAGTACCAGAAATTCCCAATATTCATGGGAAAGCAACTTTAAAAAATCTCCAGAGTTGGTTTCAAGAAACTGCTAGAGAAACCACCAACCGCCCAATATTTTTTTACTTTACAGGTCATGGTATCCAAAACCGAAAAAATTCTAATAACAACGCTCTGATGCTCTGGGGAAATCAAGCTCTGACAGTTCAAGAATTATCACAAATGCTAGATAATTTGCCTCAAGAAATCCCAGTAGTCACAATGATGGCTCAATGTTTTTCTGGGTCATTTGCCAATATAATTTATCAAGACGGCGACCCGAATAAACCTGTGGCACTTCAGACAAGGTGTGGTTTTTTTGCGACTATTAAAACCTTGCCTTCGGTGGGTTGTACTCCCGAAGTCAACGAAGCAGATTATAAAGATTATAGTTCCAGTTTTTTTGCTGGATTAAGTGGGTATAACCGTACTGGCGAAAAAGTATTATCAGCAGATTATAATCAAGATGGAAAAGTTAGTTATGCTGAAGCTCATGCTTTTGCCAAAGTAGACGAAAAAACTATTGATTTACCAATCTCAACTTCAGAAGTATGGTTACAAAATCAGGCAACTAAAACTGATATTAAATTAATGTTGGAACAACCAATGATGAATTTAATATCAAAAGCACGACCAGAACAACAATATGTAGTTAAATCTATAGTGAAAATATTGAACTTAGACCCTCAAAAATCTTACATAGAAAATGGTGGAGGAACTATAGCTGAACAAGAGATAAATAATCAGATAGAACGTGCTTATTTTATCCGTTTAGCCATGGAATTAATTAATATTGGCATGGAGAAAAAAATTAGATTAGATTCAGATCCGAATATAGTTACCCTTGAGCGTTTAATCAAATGTGAAGCTGGTGCTTGGGAAAATAACAAAAGCAATAATCCCATGAATAGATTTATCCGCAGTAGATAAACCCAGAATTCACATATAAAAATGGTGAGATGATCGTCGCTACCCTCTCAAGGTCGTATCAAAATTTGGTAATGCAAAATGGGAGAATTATTCAAGACTTTTACAGATGATTTTGGTGGTTTTATACAACGCGTGATAAATATTTGCTACAAATAGCTAGGCTATTTATTAGGAATAAGGAGTCAGGTAGGGGAGTCGTCGGATTGGCGACGTACAGAATAAATGGCTTAAATATTATTTTTTAGGTCGTAAATTATCTTTTTAATCAAAGGGATATCTCCTGTAAAATCTTTTAATCACCCAAATTATCCGTAACATTCTTTTTTTTAAATAGTGTTATACTAGTTTTGAAAAAAATCACTATAAAGTATTAGACTTCTAATAGTAAGTAGATATAGATTCATACTATTTCTTTTATCTGAGACTAAAATTGCTCCCTCGTTGAATTAGTAAGGAAACTTAAACGAGAGAATTGTTTTTTTATCCATAGCCATTTTTGCATTTATTTGCCGTTGTATGTGGCAAATATATTAACAGTTTTGTACTCATTCTACTGTAAGTATATTTCCGTGAATTTAGTAATAACTCTGTTTTTGCTGCGTTTAGCAGAGACAGATTATTTTTGGTCAGTAGAAGCGATCGACAAACTGTTAAAATTGGGGGATGTTATTAAGGCGATCGTAAATATTTAAAGAAATTGATAATTGATAATTACCTCTCCCTTAAAGGAAGAGGGTTGATACCAATGAGAAAATGATTAACTTTTTCTTCTTAAAAGAAGAGGTTTTTTTACCTTAATTATTCGGTAAATATTTAAGGAAATTGGTGGTTGTGAAATCCCTTTCATTGTCAGGAGGTAAGGTGCAAAAATCATTACTTATTTATTACTGCCCTGATTAATAGGAAAATAGGGGCGATGGGGAGAGTAATATGTAGTATTATTTTTCCTAACTGATATTGAAAGTAATCTGCAATTTTTAAGTGGCGATACTATCTCTGGTTGAATCTGTTAAATAATTATAAATAGGAAAGGGCAGAGACCAGGATGAAACAGGAAAAAATGGTATTTAATTATGGTTAACTAAACAGACTTAAGCTAATACTTACAGCCTACAACGTTTTACCTAGATTAATCATGTTTGAAGTTCTCATCTATAGGAAATTAATCAGTGCAAAAAAATGAAAGATATTGGCAAAATATTGCTTTCTGAAACAGATATAATTATCAATCAATGGATTGAAGCTGTGCGTCAGGATTTTGAAATTAAAAGTGCTGTTAAATTAACTTATAACTCAGTCCGCGATAGTATCCCAAATATTCTAGAAGCCATCGCCACTCTACTGAGTCAATCTTTAACTGACCAACCTCAACAAAAGGAAAAAGAAAGTTTAGACCACGGTTTAGTTAGAGCAGAACAAGGTTATGATGTTGCAGAAATAATGCGAGAATTTCTTGTTTTACGCAAAATTATTTTAGCCGTATTAAAGCCACACTTATTATCATTTTCTCCCACTAAAATATTTGAAGCAATTGACGCAATTAATACTAAAATAGATGAAGTAATTTCTATTTCTTTAGAAAGTTATGTAGAAAGACGCTTGCAAGAACTTCAACAGCTACAAAATCAAGTGCTATTAGCTAATCAAGAATTGACTCGCCTAGTTCAGACACAAAAAGACAATCTTTCCCACTTGAGCCACGAACTCAAAAATCCCATTAATGCCATGATGGGATTTTCCTCTTTGTTATTACAAAAACACCAACAACTTTCTCAAAGACAAGATACTTCTCTCGACTTGGAGCTAATAGAGCGAGTCTTGAAAAACGGGCAATATCTGATGAAACTAATTAACAATGTTCTAGAAATATCTCGCTACGAAGCGGGGCAGGTGAAACTGAATTTAATCCCTACAAATGTCAGTTCGCTAATTAAAATAAGTATAGAAACTTTAGAGTCTTTAGCCTATGAAAAAAACTTAGAATTTACAGTCGATTATGAGCGTGCTCCTAAACAAGTAATAACTGACCCATTAAGATTACAACAAATAGTCACTAATCTTGTCAGCAATGCCATTCGCTATACTGACTCAGGAACAATTAAAATTATCTGCAAAATATTGGAAAATGACCAATGGCTACTCCTTGTTTCTGATAGTGGCAGGGGGATTTCTCCAGAAGACCAGGAGCGAATTTTTGAGCCTTATTTTTGCTCTAACTCACCGGACAATTACTCTTCAGAAAGCACTGGTTTAGGGTTAGCTATTGTTTCTCAGTTAGTTAAACTTCTCCAAGGCAAAATTGAGTTAATCTCAAAAGTGGGAGAGGGTTCAACTTTTGCTGTAACTTTCCCATTACATCTTGAGAATATATAAATTAGGTTTTAAGTGTTAGGTATTAGGTGGTAAGTGTTATACCATTTTCAAAAAATATTGCTACAAAATATTGATTTGCTGGCAGTCAGGAGTCAGGAGTCAGGAGGTACGGATTATTAAATTGATTTTAAATCAGAGTAAAAAAAATTCATAATTGACTGAAAATAGTTTACTATTTGTTATACATTGTTTTTACCTCTTCAGGTAAACTTCATTTTCTCACTCATGTCTGTAGCAAATTTATTAACTGTTTTGTACTGATTCCACTGTAACTTTCTTTTTTGAATTTGGTGTTACGTAGTCACAGTAAAGGTTGGCTTTTTATTTTATGTTCCTACTAATCCCTATTTCCTTTCAATCGATATATTCGATATATACTGTCTCAAAATCTACTTTGCTTGCTCTAGTTTACCCTGAAAATAATTTCATATGATTTGCAATTATGTGTGGTTTATTAAGTGTGGAAAATTCTGTAAATAAATAATTTTTACTTGGTTTAAAAACTCCCTATGATATAAAACCCGGTTATATACTTACTGTATAAAATGGTAGCAATCAACTTCGCTCACCCAATTCAACAAATGAATCTGTGACGAAATTATCGGGTAACTAACTACCCTAGTTTGATATAATTCCTAACTCCTAATTCCTGAAGCATAGAATAACTAATTACCCGGATACGATATGACTTCCGCGAAGCGGTTGACTATCTCACCATCAGTACCTGTGCAAAATAAATTTAACATTACATTTGTCAAAAGGGAATAGGGAATAGGGAATAGGGAGCAAAAAGCAGAGAATAAAAATATACTTATAAGTGCTTATGCAAAATTAATTGTATATTCTGTGCCCAAGTTTTTCCGAATATTTTCCACTGCATTTACTAAACTCACATAACTTTCATAACTAACTTTTATAGCCCATTGTTTGTGGGCTTTCTTTTGAACAGATTGCAAATGTTTCGGTGTAGATTTTACCCATTCTTTAATTTTCTCCTGTTGCTGACTATTAAAGATTTGTTTTCAACCACGACCAGACTCGTTATATAATCCAAATAAATTAAATTTTTCCCAATTATTAAACCAGTTATAAATAGTATTACGACTGACCTAAAAAATATGAACATTTTTCAGATATTTGATAACCTTAATGGCTGAAAATTAAGCAATAAGATATTTGTCTGACTTGATAATATTTACTTTGTGTATAAATTCTTTCTAAAATACTGATAGTTTCTTTGGTTAAACCTTTAATATACCTCATCACAGTATCCCGGTTATGTTATTGGTCTAATTTAAGCTAAAATCTGGAAAAATTTAACTAGAAGAAATTCATCTTAAACTCTATGATCAAAATATACAATTAATTCTGCACAACTACTTATACTTGAGTAGTAGATCTAAAAATGATTTTGTCTGACTCTTTAACCAGACCATCAAATATATAATTAATTTTGTGTAGTTACTTAAAATACTCAAACTCATTACTTAGAAAATTAAAATGACTAACATATCAATTACTAAGAACTCTTGGCAATTTTGGATAGACCGTGGAGGTACATTTACGGACATAGTTGCTAAAGCTCCGGACGGTAAAATTATTATTCATAAACTACTATCAGAAAATCCAGACCGCTACCAAGACGCTCCAGTACAAGGTATCAGAGAAATATTAGGAATTCCTCAAAATCAACCCATTCCTTCAGAAGAAATAGAAGTAATTAAAATGGGTACTACTGTGGCTACAAATGCTTTATTAGAAAGGAAGGGCGATCGTACAGTTTTAGTGATTACGAAAGGTTTTAAAGATGCCCTCAGAATTGGTTATCAAAATCGACCAAATATTTTTGCCAGACAAATTATTTTGCCGGAAATGCTCTATGAAAAGGTGATTGAAGTTGAAGAACGTTTTACAGCTAAAGGGGAAGAAATTATTCCTCTTAAAACAACTGAATTAATTACTAAACTCCAAACAGCATACAACGAAGGAATTAGAAGTTGCGCTATTGTCTTAATGCACGGTTATCGCTACCCGAAGCACGAACAAAAAATTAAAGGAATTGCTCAAGAAATTGGATTTACTCAAATTTCTGTATCTCACGAAGTTAGCCCTTTAATGAAATTAGTTAGTCGGGGAGATACTACTGTAGTTGATGCTTATTTATCGCCTATTTTACGCAGATATGTCAATCAAGTCAGTAATTCTTTGAATTGTTTTGAAAATTCGGAGACAGAGAATATATCTCCTCTGCAAAATTCCCCCGAACCTACTTTTGAAAGAGAGCAAATAGACGGTGAAGTGGGAGGAGGAGAAGAAGAGAATATATCTCCTCTGCAAAATTCCCCCAAACCTACTTTTGAAAGAGAGCAAATAGACGGTGAAGTGGGAGGAGGAATAGAGAGAGAAAAAGATTTAACTTTTACTCTAGGAAAAGGTCTTTTAAATAGTCAGAATATTTTAGAAAGACAGCCAGTTAAATTAATGTTTATGCAGTCAAACGGCGGTTTAACAGATGCTCAAAAATTCCAAGGTAAGGATAGTATATTATCTGGACCTGCGGGAGGTATTGTTGGAGCAGTTCAAACAAGTAAAATGGCAGGTTTTCATAAAATAATTAGTTTCGATATGGGCGGTACTTCCACCGATGTTGCTCATTACACCGGAGCAGCAAATCAAACAATAGAATACGAACGAGAATTTGAAACAGAAATTGCTGGAGTACGTCTACGAACTCCGATGATGTCGATACATACTGTGGCTGCTGGTGGAGGTTCAATTTTATTTTTTGATGGTGCCCGTTATCGTGTTGGACCTGAATCTGCTGGAGCAAATCCTGGTCCGGCTGCTTATGGAAAAGGCGGACCTTTAACGGTCACAGATTGTAATGTCATGGTAGGAAAAATACAGCCAGATTTTTTTCCGAAAGTCTTTGGAAAAGATGGGAATTTACCTTTGAATTTGGAGATTGTTCGAGAAAAGTTTATTCAGTTAGCAGCAGAAATAGGTAATAGTAAAAAACCAGAAGAAGTAGCTAGTGGATATTTAGCGATCGCTGTGGAAAAAATGGCAAATGCGATAAAAAAAATCTCTCTGGAAAAAGGTTATGATATTTCGGAATATACTCTTTGTTGTTTTGGCGGAGCTGGCGGACAACACGCTTGTTTAATTGCTGATGCTTTAGGAATAAAACAAATATTTATTCATCCCTACGCGGGAGTTTTATCAGCTTATGGCATGGGATTGGCAGATATTCGAGTTATGAAAGAAAAGGCAGTTGAAAAAATACTAACTCCAGAATTACTGCCAGAAATTAGACAAATTTTTACCACACTAGAAACCGAAGCAAAACAAGAAATAAACTCCAATCAAAATCAAACATCCTTATGCAAAGTTCATCTCAAATATCAAGGTAGCGACTCAACATTAATCGTAGACTTTGCCGAAAATATCCCGACAATGAAAGCCGAATTTGAAACAGCCCATCAACAAAGATACGGATTTCTCATGGCAGAAAAATCCCTCATAGTTGAAGCAGTTTCCCTCGAACTAATTCAGCAAATGGAAACTTTAGAAGAAACAGAAAATTATCCCACTCAAAAAACTGCCATAACTCCAATTACAACAACAAAAATATATACAGCCGAAAAATGGTATGATACTCCTATTTATCTACGAGAAAACTTACAACTAGGAGAAAAAATTAATAGCCCCGCCTTAATAATAGAAAAAACCGGAACAAATATTATTGAACCTGGATGGCAAGCAGAATTAACCGTCAAAAATCACCTCATATTAACCAAAATAAAAACCACAGAAAATAAAACAGAAATAACCGCAAACTCTCAAACAAAAATCCCAACATCAGCAGACCCAGTAATGCTAGAAATATTTAATAACCTATTTCGAGCGATCGCCGAACAAATGGGAATTACATTACAAAAAACTGGCTCCTCAGTAAACATCAAAGAAAGACTCGACTTTTCCTGCGCCATCTTCGATAAAGACGGTCAATTAGTTGCCAATGCTCCTCACATTCCCATACATTTAGGCTCCATGAGCGAAAGTGTTAATGCCGTAATTTCTGATAAAGGCAATATTCTCAAACCAGGGGATGTTTATGTTTTAAATAATCCCTATAACGGCGGTACTCATTTGCCAGATATTACAGTTATTACCCCCGTATTTCCACCTCCCCAAAAAACCAAAGATGTTTCACTTTCCCAGAGAAAAGATTCTACTGTCATCGCAAAACAGGAACAGAATAAATCTATTACTCAAAAATTAAAATCTGTAAACCCTCCTGCCAATGAAACTATTATTTCTGATAATCAAACAACTCTTCCCCGAACCCCCTCAGAAAAGACAGAAAAAATAGAAACTCCCATATTTTATGTAGCCTCCCGCGGTCATCATGCAGATATAGGTGGAATTACCCCAGGCTCCATGCCTCCCCATAGTAAAACAGTAGAAGAAGAAGGAATATTAATCGATAACTTCCAACTCGTCAAAAACGGAAAATTCCAAGAAACAGAAATATTAAACATCCTCACCTCCGGCAAATATCCTGCCAGAAACACCAACCAAAATATCGCCGACCTCCAAGCACAAATAGCAGCAAATGAAAAAGGTACACAAGAACTTCAGAAAATGACAGAAAAGTATGGCTTAGAAACCGTACAAACCTACATGAAATTCGTTCAAGATAACGCCGAAGCATCAGTACGCCGAGCCATTAAAAAACTCTCTTCATCACTGAGCAAAAAAACTTCCACATCCACCTTCGATGACGGCAATAAAATTCAAGTTTCTGTCAGTCTCGACAAAAAAAATCTCAGTGCAAAAATAGACTTTACAGGAACATCTCCCCAACTTCCCACCAACTTCAATGCACCAACCGCAGTTTGTAAAGCAGCAGTATTATATGTATTTCGTACCCTAGTTGATGATGATATTCCCCTCAATGCAGGTTGTCTCAAACCATTAGAAATTATTATTCCCAAAGATAGTATGTTAGACCCAAAGTATCCCGCAGCTATTGTCGCTGGAAATGTCGAAACTTCCCAAACTATTGCCGATACTTTATACAATGCTTTAGGAATAATGGCATCATCTCAGGGAACAATGAATAATTTCACCTTTGGTAATAATAAATATCAATATTATGAAACTATTTGTGGGGGTTCCGGTGCAGGTACTGACTTTCATGGCACCGATGCAGTACATACTCACATGACCAACTCCCGGTTAACCGACCCCGAAGTATTGGAATGGCGGTTTCCGGTATTGTTAGAAAATTTTGCCATTCGTTCTGGGAGTGGAGGTGAAGGTTTATATAAAGGTGGCAATGGAGTAATTCGGCAGATACGTTTTTTGGAGCCGATGACTGCCGGGATATTATCAGGTCATCGGGTTGTTTCTCCCCCTGGTTTGAATGGTGGGGGTGATGGTTTAGTGGGAAAAAATTATGTAGAACGCAGTGATGGAAAAATTGAAGAGTTGGGGAGTACCGCCACTGTTGAGATGAATATAGGTGATGTGTTTGTGATTGAAACTCCTGGTGGTGGGGGAGTAGGAAAGTTGTAGGGGGCGTTTCCCTGCGCGACATTAAACCCAACCCACCATCTGAACTTTTGTACAACTATTCTAGTAGTGGGATGCGTTGAAAATTCAGAGCTATGACGATGCCTTGCCAGCTAATAATTCTATTTGGGCTTCAACATCGAACCAGCACCAGCAACACCAAAAGCTAATAAACAGACATCTCCATAAAAGGTTCTCAAACCCTTACGCTATCGTTCCCAAATCGGTATTTTTAGAGATGTCTATTTGCTTAGCTTAACGGCGAGAAGCCCCACATCCGAAAACGAAGTGTCGGTGTGGGATGAATCGCCGACGGGGTTTTGATTTCTAGGCAACACAACTTATATCATGTCCGGTTGAATACTTATAAATAAACGACTGAGAACTCAGGAGTCAGGAGTGAGAAGTTAGGAGGGAAGACTGAAGTTGGAAAGACCGAAGTTGGAGAAAGTTTTTTTCATAACTAATTATCCGGACATGATATTAAACCCCCATTTCTTCTAATTGGTTTTACAGCTTTTGGCTTTACAACCTTATTTGCCACGCCTGGATAGTTGGCTAACTTTACTCCTTTACCTTTGTTTTGCATTCCAACAACAGAGTAAACGTGACCTTTATAAAGAACTAAATCGTGTTGACTGTATGGGTATCGATGTACTTTTATTCTTCTTTGCCCTGGTTTTACTTTTTGACCTCGATACTTCCTTAAGTTTTCAGTATTCTCATTCTTGTTTCGAGTCCGCCTGCCAGAGAAAAGTTCTGAACCTGACTTGATTTTTCCATCTCGGATATCAATGTATTTTGCATCATAGAATTGCTCCATAGAGCGTTTATTCCTCCTTACTTGTTGATATTTCATTAAGTCAATTCTTTTTTGAGTCGTTCCACCAGCAATGACAAAAGCATCATTATGATGTGACTTCTCAATTTCGTATTCTCTCCGTACATCTTTGGTGATGTAGCCAAATGTTGCTTCGTAGCCAGCCTCAACTGTTAATTTTCTCCAGACTGAAGTCATAAATGTTTCAGGCTTGAAAGTTTTAAGTTTGGGTTCCCAACCGTGTAAAGATTTGCCAAGCTTATGGTTTGCCGGTGTATGACACTTTGAGCAAAGAGTGATTAAATTGCCTGGTCTATCACTTCTATCTTTCTTCCAAAACCTGATGTGATGAACTTGCAAAATTGGTTGTTTTGCCTTGTTTTTGCAATTTGGATTCTGACACTTATGCCCATCCCTGTGCAGGATGTATTCCCGCAGGTTGGAAAATCCCAACTGCTCACCTTGTTGGTATCCCTCTCCTTCGATATCTGGATTCTTAATCTTCTGGATATCAAAGCTGGCAATCTCCACAGTCACTTTCGAGATCGGTAAGATTTCCTTGACCAAGTCAATAATCTTGTGATGGCTATCAAGCTTGTGTTGGATGCTAGGAGCAAGCCAACCTTGAGGACGGTATCGATTGTTAAATCTGGGTTTACGGTGACGCAATCTATTTCGTCTTTGACAACGGTATTTCCGACGCTCTGTTAATCTTTCTGATATTCTCTCAAGTAGCTTGAGCTCACCACCGATTAATTCTTCTTTGGAATTAACCGCACTAAATCCTATATTCTCGTATCCAGAATCAATCCCTAGATTTGCTGGTTGAGTATACCCCGTCGAACCATAAACCAATTCGATAGTAAACGGTTCACGACGATAGATAATTGCTTTACCTCTATTAAGTAAAATTCGAGCTTTTCTGGGTGTAGTAGGCATCAAAGGTAAGCCATATTTGTTGATAACGTAGACTTTCATGTTTGTCCTTAAAATTAAAGGATTCAAGGTTTCCCTTGTGGTGTTCTTCGCCAATGTTAACCAGGGTTTTGATAGTTCCACACTTGTCCTCTCCCACAGAGATGTTTAATGAAACTCACAGAGCTTTGAACTAGAACACGGCTTGCTAAACCTATATTCAAAGATGCCTATATATTCCTGGATAACGGAGCATTACTTGCATGACGTAATACTGAGGCTAATGACGAGACTTTTTAAGAAGCCCACACTGTTGGCGACAGCCTGCCGTCAGGCATAAGGCTTCGCCGTCAGTGTGTGGAGTCGTCACTAATTCTATTTACGCTTTAATATTGAGCCAGCGCCAATAGCAGCAAAAGCTAACAAACCAAAAACTGAAGCTGGTTCGGGTACTGGATTAGGTGGTTGAATTTGTTGAATATCCCCAATAGTAAAATCATCAAATGCAAAAAAGTCTCCCTGCCCAGTAGTTGTCAAAAAGTCAACAGAAATAAATGTTTCAGAAGCATCCTCGGCAACTATACCAAAAAAGAGGACTGAACCATCTGTACTACCAAAGTTTCCGACTGTATTAGGAACTGTAAAGCTCTCTATTGTTCCGTTTGATAGCTCTAACATCAGCTGACCACCAAAATCACCAACGTCGATACCAAAGAAACCAAAAGCCCCAACTGCTGTATCAAACTCTACTTGAAAGTTATTAGATCCACCTGCTGCTACTTCCCAGAAGTTAGTACCAGAAGTACCGTATCGACCTGCTCCATTCGTGCTACCAACAGGAACAAATTTTACTGCTCCACTGCCACCAGAAAGAGTAGCTGTAATATTTCCTGTAGAACCAGGGAAAGTTAAATTTAATGGTTCACCTGTTCCTGTAGCAAATCCTTCAAAATCTTCAGTTCCTACCCCAACTAAATTAGATAGAAAATCGGATTCAGCACCAGAGGCATTGGGAAAAGAAGCCAAAGGTACAAAATTACTATTATTCAAGTCTTCTCCAAAGAAAATTTGAAAAGCCTGTGCAGGAACGTTGCCAAAAGTTATGATACTGCCAAAAGTAAGGACACTATAAACAATAGCTCTGCTGAATTTGACGCTTTTTACAGCAACGACAGTAGCTAAATTTTTTACGGTCTACGACCGTAAAAAATTTAGTGTATTTTTTTTGTGTACTTGATTATTCATCATTATTCTCCACCTTTTGGATATATATTTATTTGCTGAGTTTTAACTAACTTAAATGTCTTTGAACAACCTAACTGTAAGAATACTGACATAGGCATTCTGTAAATAGCAAGCATTTATTCATAACTTTACTGAATCTTCATAAAACAGCCATACATCCTGCATAACTTTACTGAATCTTCATAAAACAGCCTATAATTAGCATCAAAATTTCCTCAATGCCAACTATTTATATTATGTGTAACTTTACCGAATCTTTAAAATCAAGAGAAAAATTGAAAGGAGGAATATTTTTTTATGACCAAAGTCACATATAGGGTTTATCAGGCACGCCCGTGTACAGTTGTCTTTTTCTCCCCAAAAACCCAGAATTTTGTACCTCACGCTTTTTAGGAATTGCTATATCAGCGATCGCCTTTTTGAGAAATAGGCCATTAAATTAGAGATAACTGCTTAGTTATTTTTGCCTATTGACTTTTGTGCTAAATCTAAGCTAATTTAAAAAATATTTAGACAATAAATATAATTTCAGAATATTAAAACTAAGACGTTATAGTTATGACTACTTCATTTGCAACTACAACAGAAGCAGCTTTTCTACTAAATATTTCCACAG
>JBARXI010000574.1:0-2012 GCA_049647275.1 Microcoleaceae cyanobacterium | reverse complement strand
ATTATCAGCAAGCAATAGATGATTATACAACAGCAATTGAATTTGAACCGACAGATGCTAAGACTTATTATAACCGGGGTATACTCCGTTATTTTACCCAAGATTATCAGGCAGCAATAGCAGACTTCCAGCAAGCTGCTGATTTATATCAACAACAGGGCAAAGATGAAGATTATCAAGAAGTGATAAAAATGATTACGAAATTAAAGAATTAATTGAGATTAAAATCTCAGGGCAATTTGGTGGTATTGAAAACAAGCTGATTTGAATTCAGAAGTTTTATTGCTAAATGTTCAAGCAGAAATTGTCCTTGGGAAGCAGATATATCTCGGTCGATTGGACAAGAGCAAGGAGACCCGAAGAGTGTAGCATGACCTTAGCGCAGCTCCTCCGCAGGAGATAGGATGCGTTGTGCGCCAGCAAAACGCCATATCCAATCGACCAAGAGAAAAGAAAAATTTTTCCAATTGTGTCAATCCTCTTCTTTTCAGGCAGAGGTAATTATTAATTGTTGAAGGTACCAATTAACTATCTTAGAGATTAAGCGTTGGCGGAGCAAGCGCGTTTGCGCGATCGCGGACATGAAAAGCTACATCGCCTCCAAAAAGATAGTTATAGTAAGTGCTTGAGTATTTTCACCAGATGTCTAAGTTTCACGAAGAAATTAAGTAATTAAGAGAACTTGAATTTTATCAATGTCCTAGGGCGAGAATTTGAATAAATCATATTGCTTGTAGTATGTTGGTGTGGAATCATTTGAAAAAGTTGGCAAAGATTATGGGAAAAACTATTGCTCAACTGAAACATCAATACTTCAATAGAATTTATTACCGAATAATTAAGGTTTAAAGCCTCTCCTTTCAAGGGGAAATAAGGAAAACTTTTCCTTTGAGTCAATCCAATCCGTTTCAATGAGAGGTAATTGTTAATAATTAATTATTAATTATTAATTTAGGACTTACGCACCTTTTTTCGTCATTGCGACCGACAGGGTTTGCGGAGCAGTCCGGAACGGATAGCAATCTCAAATCCTAGTTTTTCGTACCTAATGCGTAAGTCATGTAATTGTTGAAAAGATATCCCAACTCCGGTGCTCCCTGCTCCCTTATTTCAAAATCATATCCTCATTCAGCAACGCCAAAAAATCAAACATACTATTGTTCCTTCTCTCTTCTCTTTTTTCGCCTTTGTCTACTCAAAATACTCACATTTTGAGCAATTCGCTCCTAAAAGGCTAAAAGCTTTATCTGTAAATGCTTTCATAGTTAATCAGCAAGCCCTATTTAGAGGATAAGCACAAAGGAAAGGTGAGACAATCGCTAAAGTCTGGAGAAAAGTTTGTACTAAAGCTGCTGAAGCTTTGTTGAAAATTTTAGTAAGCATATTAGAATGAACCTGTAGTTACTAAGATGAAATTTATGTTTGCCATCTTTTTGTTTTTTGTGGTCTTCATTTTTTTTAACTGGTTAATATACCAACCGGATACCTACAATTGCAAACTTTCTAAAAGTCCGGCACCGGCCTATATTAACAGCAGGACAAATATCCGCAGCTATGAAGCTCTCTCCTACACAGCTAAAAGCGATCGCCACCCTTTCATTAGAAAGGGTGATTCAGTCTTGTTGACAGTTTCCATAGAAGTGCCAAACGGAGGAAAACTTGAACAAACTACTTCCCAAAACAATCTCGCAACCATCCTAGTAGCAAACGGACACCAATCTAGCGGTAACGGTAACGGTAACGGCAACGGCAACAGCAACGGCAAAGATGGACATAAAGACAGTAATGGTAACGGCCATTCGCCGATGGTCACAGTTTCCATAGAAGTGCCAAAAGGACAGGAATTCGAAAAAGCTTCCACCCAAAACAATCTCGCAACCATCCTAGTAGCAAACGGACACCAATCTAGCGGTAACGGTAACGACAACAACAACGGCAACAGCAACGGCAAAGATGGACATAAAGACAGTAATGGTAACGGCCATTCGCCGATGGTCACAGTTTCCATAGAA
>JBARXI010000573.1:0-1587 GCA_049647275.1 Microcoleaceae cyanobacterium | reverse complement strand
ATTTTAATTAAGCATAAAACTAAAAAATAGGTTTTCCTATGAGTCAAAATATTATCGATTTATATGAACCAATTAATATTCCTAAAATAGTAGATGAAAATATTTGGATTGTTGATGGAGGAATTGTCAAAATGGCAATGTATGGAACCAAAATTCCATTTCCTACACGCATGACTATTGTGCGACTAAAGAATAGTGAATTATGGTGTCATTCTCCTATAGAATTAACTCCAAAATTAAAAGCAGAAGTTGATAAATTAGGTTTAGTCCGTCACTTAATTTCACCTAACAAAATTCATTATGCCAATATTAATACCTGGAAAAAAGCTTATCCAGAAGCTACTGCATGGGCTTCACCAGGAGTTTTAGAACGAGCAGCACAACAGAAAATTAAGGTAAATTTTCATGCTTTTTTAGCAGATGAAGCGCCCATTGAATGGTCAGAATATATTGCTCAATTGATTTTTCGAGGTAGTAGATTTATGGATGAAGTTGTGTTTTTTCATCGTCAAAGTTCTACTCTTATTCTGGCAGATTTGATTGAAAATTTTGAGCTGAATAAAATGAGTAAAAAATTTGGCTTTCTAATGAAGTTGGCTGGCAATGTCGCTCCAGACGGTAAAGCACCACTGGATTTCCGAGTAACATTTTGGGGGCAAAAAAATCAAGCTCGTCTCTGTTTACAGCAAATGTTAAAATGGGAGCCTCAAAAAATTATTTTATCCCACGGAAAATGGTATGAAGAAAATGGTACTGCTGAATTAAGTCGAGCTTTTGCTTGGTTGGGAGAGGGTTCAACAATTAACAAATATTGAAGAAGGAAGAAGGGGATTAGTTATCTAGGAGAGAAGGAAAAAGTGGATGGGGATACTGAAAAGTTATCGCTCTACCTCTACAAACCCCAAGCAATTCTAAACACCCTGTAGACGGTGGGGTATTATAGCATTTCTCGCTCTTGGTGAGATACAGAAATTTGGGAGTTTAGGCAACAGCTCATCTGGGAATAGGGAATAGAAAAAAGACTGTAGTTCATAAAGGATGAGAACCGCTATAGAACCCATTTGAGATCTATATAATTACCATAGTTAAGTCTTCTCGCGCATCAATTTTGAGGAAAAATCTGCTCTTTTTGTTAAATTTTTCAGCTCGATCCTCTTCCCTCTTCCCTCTTCCCTCTTCCCTCTTTCCTCTTCCCTCTTCCCTCTTTCCTCTTCCCTCTTCCCTCCTGTCTCCTGTCTCCTGTCTCCTGACTCCTAACTAAAAAAACGCTCTTCATTGACAAAGATACGTTTAGGGGTTCTATATACCATTTTGATAAGTGTTTGCTAAAAATAGTTAAGTTATTGCTAGTAGTCAGTAGTCAGTAGGAACAGTTTTCAGTATTTATGGGGCTGAAGCTAGATTTTTAATCAAAGAGATATTATGGGTAAAGTCTAAAAATCACTCAAATTATATATAATATCATGTCCGCTTAATAAGTAATAATAAAGTTCTGAGGTGGTAGGTGGTAGGTGGTAGGTGGTAGGTGTAAATTCAAGAGGGAAAACTCAATAGGAGCAGAAATTTGGGATATTCCTTCGAGAGCGA
>JBARXI010000572.1:0-1586 GCA_049647275.1 Microcoleaceae cyanobacterium | reverse complement strand
AGATTTCCATTTTCTAGAACCCAAATAAACGTGCGAGATATTAAATCTGTACGATTATAATTTTCATATTCAGATTTACTGATTCTTTCTACCTGTTGATATAATAAATTTACGGCCTGCTCAAAATTCCAATTTTTATTATCTCTTGAATAATCTTCTTCTTTTCCTTTATTTATTATGAAATCTCCATGCTCAATACTACCTAGTTTCTCTTCAATGTAATTCATCCCAATAATATGAGGATCGGTACGTCTAATTAAGTCTGTAAAACTTTTATAGTACGCGTACAAAAGTGAAGCTTCAAAGGTACTTAAATGAATCGATTCCTGAACTTCTCGAACATAAGGTGCTAACTGGCTAGCTTCATCAATTTCTTCAATTGGTATCTTTTTATTTTCTATATTATCTATGGTTTCTTCTAATGTATATCTATAATTAAAATTTTTCCCTGAATAGTAATCAATAACTTTGGGAATAAACTCTTCTAATAACCACTTTTGAGTGTAGGTAGCAGTCCAAGTTCCTCTACATCCTACATCTTCTTGCCATGAACCATCATACTTTTCTAACAATTCTAAATCCAATGGATCGGGAGCATAGATTAAATCAATTTTTTCCTCTGAAAACTTGGAATGTATCCTAACTGCAGGAAAATTTAAAATATTATCCTTAACTCTCTTATTAACTTGAATAGAAGCAATTGAATACTTAAAAATATGCCAATCAGAGTCTCCTTTTGCATAGTCAAACTCTTCAGAAAATTTAACCATTAATTCCCAAAGTTCCTGACCAACAGATAAAAGCTTAAAACCTAGACCTCGACCTTCAAAATTAACAGGCTCAAATTCCCATGTTTTTAGAGTATTTTCAGCTTCAATAATTATCCTTTTGTACTCTGAAAAAACCTCATCAACACAATCACATAAATCTTGAGTTTCTGCTGCTGATAAAATTACTGTTGCTTCACCTAAGCTAGCTTCATAATTGTTATTTTCTAACTTTTTAATAAAACTACGATTTTTCCATTGAAGTTTAGTATTTAATCCAGTTATTAAGTTGCCTAGTATCTCTTGATGAGTGAGATAAATTATTGAACCTCTTAAAATTATGCTACTGAATTCTATTCTACAGTTACCTTCATCAAATGCTATGGGAAAATTACATTTTATTGCTACTTTTTGCTTCACAACTGTTAAACGTTTTTTTCCTCTAGTAATAGAGGGTATAAAATCACCTTTATCTAAAATAGCTTGTATATCTGGATGGCGTTGTAAAGCTTTTTCTAGAGATACATATTGACTATGAGTTAAGTCATTAGCTGCCTTTTCATTAATTTGTTTGATAATTGAAAAGTTGAGTTGATTATAGAATTCTGAGGCTATTTTTTTCTCTTTAAGTTCATCAGTAGTAATATTAAATACAAGTTCTTCTCTACGGTAGGGCGGTCGCTTGAAAACCTTTACTTGATAGCCATTAGTTACTACTAAAAAAACAGACTTAAGATGGTCACCATAAAATTTAGCTTGTTTGATATGTGGTTCTAAATTTTTTTCTGTAGGCTTTTTTGCTTCCACAATAATCAGTGA
>JBARXI010000571.1:0-17581 GCA_049647275.1 Microcoleaceae cyanobacterium | reverse complement strand
AAGAAATAAGAAATAAGAAATAAGAAATAAGAAATAAGAAATAAGAAATAAGAAATAAGAAATAAGAAATAAGAAATAAGAAATAAGAAATAAGAAATAAGAAATAAGAAATAAGAAAAAATACTGTACTTCATAAAGGATGAGAACCGCTATATAATAACAGTCAATATTAACTACAAACCTCTTGAATTCTGTAGGTCGCTAATTCGACGGCTCCCCTATCTGACTCTTAAATACCACTAAAATATTACAACTCAAATAGGACTGCTATATTAAGTGCTTAAGCACTCATTAATTATCCACTTCTATTTTCTGTAACTATTAGACATCTGGGGAAATTAAATATTCCTATTTGAGCAACCCTTGTCTTGAAGTTATATACAGTCCGTTTAATTAGGGTTCAAATAACTTCTACTATTGACCCAGAGCAAGTTTTCCTATGCTTGCTGCTTCCTGCTCCCTACTCTCTACTCCCTACTCAAGTTTCTACATTCTTTTTCACGCCTATGTCTATTACAGCATCAGCATTTTAATTTAGCAGTATGTGTAATTAATTTTGTGTGTCTATTTAGTGAGAAAAAACCTTCTTCCTTCCAATTTTTATCCTTCACTTTAGATTTTTGTCTTCATACAACCAAAATTTAAGCATTTAACCGGATATGATATTAATCATTAAAAAACCCAGTCAATAGACCAGGTTAAAAGAATTAATAGAATTCAAAAGACGAGGATTATAGACGCTTTCTTAAACGGGTTAAAACTACGCATCAGAATCTTTATGGCGTTGTATATTTGCGGGATGATGCGTGCTGCATGATTAATTTCAAAAGCCTCTCCCCGCTCCCTTCCGATTCCGGTCATCCCATGATGATGCTGATGCAACTCAACTGTTCGACCGAAGCTAAGGTAACCATCTGGCGACATCCTTAGCGTGGTAAGTTAAGATAAAGTCTGTACCAGAGCGTTTAAAACTGGTCATAGTTTCCATAACTACTTTTTGCTCATCTATCCAGCCATTTAATGCTGCAGCTTTTACCATTGAATATTCACCGGAGACGTTGTAAGCAGCTACGGGAAGATTAGTTGCTTGCTTGACTCGCCAAATAATATCCATGTAGGCTAAAGCTGGTTTAACCATTAACATATCAGCTCCTTCGGCAATATCAAGCTGAATCTCTTTTAGTGCTTCTTCAGCGTTGGCGGGGTCTATTTGATAGGTTCTGCGATCGCCAAATTGGGGAGCAGAATCTGCAGCATCTCGAAAGGGTCCATAATATGAGGAAGAATACTTAGCTGCATAGGATAGAATTGGTATATTTTCAAATCCTGCGTCGTCTAAACCCGACCTAATTGCTTGCACAAAGCCATCCATCATACCAGATGGTGCAATAATATCAGCACCTGCCTTGGCTTGGGAAACGGCAGTTTTTTTGAGTAATTCCAGGGTTGGGTCATTCAAAACACGCCCAGTTAAATCTCCCACTTCTAAATAGCCACAGTGCCCGTGACTAGTATATTCACAAAGACAAGTATCTACTATTACTAATAAATCTGGTACTGCTTCTTTGACTGCAGCAGTAGCTTTTTGGACTATACCACAGTCATGCCAAGCACCAGTAGCTTCAGTATCTTTATTGTCAGGAATGCCAAACAGAATGATCGCAGGAATTCCCAAATCATATACTTCCTTGGCTTCCTCGACAATTTTGTCTACTGATAGTTGAAAGACTCCTGGCATTGACTTCACTTCATTAGCTACAGTTTCTCCAGGTACAGCAAACAGGGGATAAATGAGATCGTTAGTGGTCACGATGTTTTCTCGCACCATGCGACGTAGTTGAGGATGGCTACGAAGGCGGCGAGGTCGATGCAATGGGAACATATTTTCTCACTCAATATTTGTAAACTAAATTTTGGCTTCAGAAGAAGTTTTTGCCACACCGCAGCAATGGAATTACGGCGATGGTTTCAAGCTATATAAAATATTTATGCTTGACTACTGCTTCTTGAAATCTTCCAGACGGTTCGTTTATACGACACCGCGTGATTCTATCAACTTACGATTTAAGTTTCTGTGCACCAGCATGGGCTAGATTTACTCTTTTCGGGTCTAAAGGCGTGCTTCAAAGACTTGCCAGCGGGGTATTGGGAGTTTCCACGTGGCAAAAAGCGGTGAGGAAGCAGGTGCTTCTTTTGCTAGGTCATGCTCCGCAAATAGAAGAGCTTCGCTGACAGTATGCAGCCCCTTCCCATGAGTGACTGGCGCTGACACTGCCACCAAAATTATCTGTAATCTATACTTCTCCACAGACTTAAAATCGCTGGGAACTCCATTTAACTGATTTTATAGTATTTGATATTAGCATAAGCTTGACCATCTATCACGATAAATCTTAACAATACTTTTTTTAAGTATCAGTATATATTTAGGTAATATTTGAAATTCTGTTTTTACACCCATTTGTTTATTCAAAAGAACAGACTTGCTCCCCATAAATGAACGCTCGGAATCTCCAGGCTCCTTTTTTCGCCACCTCAAACAATCGATGGTAGGATAATAATTTTTATTGTGAATGGCCATTCACAATCAGTTTGTCCCTTAAGTTGTCAAACTTTTCCTAAAGATACAATAATTTACAACTACATATATTCAGGTACTGCTGGCTAGAGTGACTAAATAATTTTTTAGGGTGGCTAGTAGTGGATGTGAATACTTTCGATTATTGGATTAGGAATGACCTGGAATAAAAAATAGTTAAGTTTGTGACAAATAACTTTTTTGGGTGGTATTTACTAAAATATAGCAGATCGGGAATCAGGACGAAGAGTAGAATTGAGTTGTAGCAGAGGCGATCTGGGTTGATTTATATAGCAAAATTAGTCCATATGTATTTGCTGGCTTTAGTTGTTTGACTGACTAGCACTTTGTTTCTGAAGTGCTAGAGCTGGTAGTAGGGAAATATAAAGTAGACGGAGGTAGTTAGTCTGGTAACTACCAAATTTGTTCAAGTAGTTAAGTAACATCAGCCATAAAGCACTACTTTTTTACACTATTATCAATAATGGAATTTGCGCAAAAATTTTAAATTACTCTTCAAATTAAGGCCCTGCTTTTGTGGATAAAATTAAGTGTATCTAGGGTGATAGACTAATTTTAGGAAAATCTGCGTTGGTAATTTTATAGAACAGATATAAATAATGTATCCTACACTCATTACATTTTTCTTTCCTCCTCTAAAAAAAATTACAAAAATAATCTCATGGGGTAGGAATTGGTATAAAGTTAAGATAGAATTTTAGCTAGGCTGGTAGGGTAAGTTGCTAATTTAAGGAAACTTAGGTTAGCTACTCAAATATAACTGGCCTTATGGCTTATTAAATTTTTTTTTGCACAACTGAGAAATTTCAGGATATATTTTTAATAAGCCTAACAATTTTTAGTAGAATTGATTTACTATAGTACATAGAGAAGGAGAATTATTAAGAACGATGGTTGAAAATGCAACAACTCCACTAACGGGAAAGGCTTTACTTCAAAAAGTAAAAGAACTTTCGCACTTACCACGTAGGGAAACTGCTAAACGTTGTGGATATTACACAGTAACAAAAAACGATGAGACTCGTGTTAATCTTACAGATTTTTACGATGCACTTCTAGGAGCAAAAGGAATTCCTTTAGACCCTGGTAGTGGAAAAGATGGGCGAGGTAGGGAACCAACCTATCGAGTTAGCGTTCATAAGAATGGCCAAATTGTGATTGGCGCAACTTACACTGAATCAATGGGATTAAAACCTGGAGATGAATTTGAAATTAAACTAGGATATAAGCATATTCACTTGATTCAAGTAGAAGATGATAAAACCAGTGAGAGTAATGGTAATGGCTCATCTGTAGATGAATAAGTAAAACAGGGAGCCGGGGAGTTAAATTTACTAGGATTGGAGCTTAATTATACTTCTGAAATAATTGCCTAGTTAATGTATAAATATTGTACAGATTCCCTGATTCTCCCTAGTTTTTTTTTTGCTTTGAGTGAAAAATTTGAATAATCATCTGTATTCTGAAGTTAACTACGCAAATCAGGTGGTAGTATGCCTGATAGGGTAAGTTTTGAAATGAATTGAGAGGGAAAAAAATTATGGGACTTTCGATCGATTTAAACTAGGGGTTTGAGGCACAGAAAGTTAGGATTGTGTTTATAGATTTCTGTATTTGGTAATTTGTCTTGACAATTTTCAAGCATTTGAATGAGGGCTAGTAATTGATAATTAACTAGTTGGGATTGCTGGTGCGATCGCAAGTTTGATTTGTGTAAATAAAAATATTGTCTTTTGTATGTATAAATTGTGAAAAAGACTGGAAACTAAGTATTTATTTGATCTGAAAATCTGCCCCTACCCTACCCGTATAAATTTACGATCGCACTCGCCAACAGATATTGATATAAATTATTTGATGGGTAAATTTCAGTACAGAGTGCTCAAACTAGATAAAACCTATTTGGTATGAATGCCTGGGATTGCCCTTTGTTCACTTCTTTGTCAGGAAGACGGACAATAAGGTCAGGAGATACAGGAAAGAAATAGGGAAAAAAGTTGAAAAATACGAATCGTATCCTCAGATTCTGGTCTCCCCTCTTCCCCCTCTCTTTTTAAATAGATTAATAATAGATATCAAATTGGTTCTATAAAATTATGGTTGATCGATCGACTGTATAAAGTTCAGACAGGCTCAATTGGAATAATTATTTCTACTCCAATTGTTGAATTTAGACAAAGTCTCACAAACTGACAAATGGAAGTTAACTTCCTAAATTGATCCGAAACCGTCGGTAGGAAATCGATATCAGGCATTAAGGGGAAAGCCGACTAAATTTTCTAGGTTGATAGAAGCATCCAAATCTCTATCAGAAAGTCTTGCAAGAAGACTGCCGTTAGATCATGTCCGGTTAATTAGTGATAAAAAATTTCCTCCTGACTCCTCTGTCCTTATTTATAACTGTTCAACCGGACATAGATTAGATTGCTTTCCTAGGTCATGCGGAGCTAACATTGTTCGCAACAAGCCTCTCTCTGAATTTAGGGGGAGATCGATTGTAACCAGCAAATTAATTAAGAATTTCCCGTTATTTATCATCGCTAGATTTAATTGTCAGAGTGTCAACAAAAGATCCACCAGATCGAAGCAGTAATTAAGCTTTTAACATACTCCAGACGCCCGTGCTGGGGCAGACAGTAACGGATTCTTCAACTCGCACACGGAGTTGCTGTCTATACTCCAGGTGATGCCCTCCCCCTCCCCTGTGTTTTTCTCTTATAACATGGTCGTTATCCCATACGACGTTCTCTTGCTTGAGTTGGCGGGACTTCTCACTATTTTTGTTAAATACAAGGGCATATCTTGAATATGCTAGCCATCAGAACGAATCTTGGAGCGCGTGTTTACACAACTTACTAAGAGATAATTTTTTTTTGCTATCTTTAGATAAATGAAGTTAGTATAAAGTTTTTTTAGTAAAAATTAGTCAAAATATGCGTTGGATTATCCTACAAATAAACAGAATATTTAATTCATTATCCCAGATAGTTCAAACAGAAATATTTGAATTAGGGAATAAATCATTCTCTATCAAGAATATCACTGAAATAATTTTCTTAATCATTTTAGTAGTATTTTTATCCCGCACTATAAAAAAGTGGATAAGTGAATGGGTATTAGTTAGTTTAGGTATTAAAAAAGGTACAAGAGTAGCGATAGCATCCGTTATTAACTACATAATTACAATAGTCGGTATTTTAATCGTGCTACATAACGCAGGCATTGACTTAACATCAATTACTGTGATTGCTGGTGCTCTAAGTATTGGTATTGGTATTGGACTAAAAAATATTATTAGTAACTTTATTAGTGGTTTAACTATTCTTATAGCACAACCAATTAAAGTAGGAGATTATATCGAAGTAGATGATTTATCAGGCACTGTAGAAAAAACTTCAATTCGTTCAACTATGATTCGTACTCTTGATGGTATTTTTGTCATTGTTCCTAATAATGGTCTGGTGGAACAAAATATTATTAACTGGAGTCATAAAGACCCAAAATGTCGTCTGCGTCTTCCTATTGGTGTTGCTTATGGCAGTGATACATTATTAGTAACAGAGGCTCTTTTAGATGCAGCTAGAAAGGAAAAAAGAGTCTTATCAAATCCTTCGCCAAAAGTTTTATTTAAAGAGTTTGGAGACAGTGCATTAAATTTTGAACTATTAGTTTGGATTAAGCAACCTCCTCTGACAGATCCAATCAAAAGTTCTTTAAACTTTTTCATGGAATCTGAATTACGTGCTCGAAATATTTCTATTCCTTTTCCCCAAAGAGATTTACACATTCGGAATATTAACGATTTAATTCAACAAAATCACAAAAAACCATTAGCAACAGTGGTAGGAAGTGAAAAAGACGTTTCAACTTTCCAAGTCATAGGTCAATCAAATAGCAAAAAACGTCCTTCGCAATGGAATTTACGAGATTTATTACGCCAGATTAGTTATTTCAGTAATTGTAATAATATTGAACTACGAGATGTGATTGAAAATGGATATAGAAAAATTATTCCTACCGGTGAAATAATCTGTCGAGAGGGAGAGCCTGGAGATTCATTTTATATTATACTTTCTGGGTCAGTGGAAGTATTTTCAGAAAAAGCAAATAAGCATATTATAAATAGATATGCGGGAGAGTTTATTGGGGAAATGTCACTACTTTTAGGGATTAATCGTACGGCTAGTCTTCGAGGAATAGAAGATACAATTTTATTTGTAGTAGACCGAGAAAATTTACAAAATCTTTTGACAAAACACCAAAGGCTAGCAGACAAAATTTCTGAAGAATTATCTCTACGTTTGGAGACTTTAAAAAATTTAGGTTTACTAAAGGATGAAGCCACTTCACAAGAGACGGCTCTTGTTTGGGTACGGAATCGGATTTATACTCTTTTTGGGATTTAACTTTCTTGGCGGGAAAATACTATTTTAGTTGAAGTTTAAATCAACTGTTGTACAACAGTTGACGTAAAGATCAAGCTTTTTGTTGTCTTGTATGTTAACGTACGCTTTTTGCTCAGAAAAATTTGTAGAGTAGGCTTTGTGCCTTACGAGTTTGTCGAATTTCGTGTTTAATAACTCAGGTGGTATGGAGTACTATTTTAGTTGAAGTTTAAATCAACTGTTGTACAATAGTTGACGTAAAAATCAAGCTTTTTCTTGTCTTGTATGGTAACGTACTGCTATAGATTTTTTGGGAGATACGATCGCTATTTTTCTCGGCTATCAGCAGGAGATGAAATTGACAGATATTTATAATAAATAGGCTGAACCTCTTGTGAAAAGGTAGATAAAGAAGATAAGGAAAATAAGGAAGATTAAAATCAGACAAAATTCTTAACAAAAAAGCGATCGCCTCTTGTTGTACTATTGGTCAAGCCCAATAGTAATAGTTTTTCCCATCTGCAGGAGCAGCCTATTTATTTAAGATAAGTACTGGGGAGTTGCTGCAAACTGTCAGTCGGTTAGTAGTATTGGAGAAAAAAAATCTACAACTTGTCATTGCGAGGCGATGTCTAGAACAATTATCTCTAGGCGAAGGTGTTAACTCAGCCGAAGCAATCTCTTGGTTTGACTGTTGACAAAGAGATTGCCACGGGGGGTGATAATTGGCTGTGCCAAAATAATTGCTTTGTGTACCCCCCCTTGCTGTGGACACTCAAGTAGTCTATTACTGTCATTGCGTTAGCGCAGCTTTGCGTTAGCGCCAGCTTTGCGTTAGCTATAGCAAGGCGGTGCCTAAAGAATTTAATCTCAAGCAAAAGACATCAACTTAGCTGAAGCAATCTCTTAGTTTAACTGTTCGCTCAAAGATTGCCACGGGGGGTCTTGGGGGGTAAAATCAAATAATTATTTTCCTATCTCCCCCTCGCAATGACAACGGAAAGTCTATAACTCAGCCGAAGCAATCTCTTGGTTTAACTGTTAAAGCCAAAGATTGCCACGGGGGGTATTGGGGTGGGTCAATCAAAATAATTGCTTTGTGTACCCCCCTCGCAATGACACTTAAGTAGTCATTGCTCCGCGGTGCATAAAGAATTATTGCTAGAGTTGGGGGGAGTGTCAACGCCCTATGAGTTTAACTACAAAACTACCACCTAGATAAAGAGCAACCACTGCTCCACCTAATAAACTTTGAGTCAAAGGGTCAGTTGAAGGGGTTAAAACGGCTCCTAAAACTGCTGCACCTAACACTACATATCGCCAACCAGATAGCATTTGCCCAGAAGAAACGATTCCGACAATACCTAGTAATAATTGCAGGATAGGAATCTGAAATGCTAAAGCTGTGCTAAACATTAATAATAATACAAATTCAAAATATTTTTCAATTGACCAAGCTTGTTCTACTACTTCTGAACCATAACCAATAAAGAATTGTAAAGCTGCAGGTACAATGGCAAAATAAGCAAATATTAATCCCACTAAAAATAAAACTGTAGAGCCTAAGAAAATGGGTCCTAGAAATCGTCGTTCTCTAATAGTTAAACCTGGCAGGACAAATTGAATTATTTGGTAAAGTATAAAAGGACTTGCTAATAGAAGGCCACTATAAGCTGCTACTTTGATCGAAACAAAAAAGTATTCTCCAGGGGCCAGTTGCAGAAATTTTACTCCTTGGGCGGGCACTTCTAAAAGTTGAACAATAGGTTTAACGACAATGAAGCAAGCGATGATACCAACTACTGCTGCGATGAGGGAATAGAATATCCGCATCCGTAACTCTTCGAGATGGTCAAATAATGACATCTCAATGTCGTCGGGGGCTTGATTAAGATAATCATCTGCTGAGGTTTGGCGATTGCCAGAGGGAAACGGAGTTTTATCGCTCACTGGCTCATCATTATCTGGCCTTTCGGTCTCTTTCAAACTTACGGGTGCTAAATTGTTATCTAAACCTTCTGGGGAATTATTCATTTCTGGAGGTGTCATATCTGTTTTGGATTTTGGATTATTTGTGGGAAAGTTTGGATTTGAAATTGGTATAAACTATTGTAGCGAGGTAAAGGATTTAATCAACTCAGAAAGTAAGTTAGACAGCAATTATTTTTATTTACTAGGGAGCCATAATCACTTTTATAAATTAAAATTACTCGGATTTTTCATGAGATATTAAGTTGTAATTTTTGCATCGACAATTTTTTACTTGCCAATACTTTTGACGGTGAATAATAGAAGGTTTGGAGTCAAATTAGGTTTAACCAAAAATGGAAAAAAATCTGATTTGATTGTTGCTATTTATTTGTATTTGTTTGAGTACGATTGCGATTAATCTTTCCCTATAAAAAGAACTAGCATTTGCTATAAAAGAACAGGATAAGTTACATTATGTCTGGTTGAATAATTATAAATAACGAGTAGCTGATGACTTACTCCTACAAAAAAAAACTGGTGGTGGTGCATAGTAATGGTACAGGAAGGAGATGAGTGTAGGGAGTGTGGGAGGTGGGGGAGTGTGGGAGATGGGGGAGAAATTAAAAAATATATATCCTCACTATTACGCCTGCAGGACGACCAAAAAACTTTTTGAACAAACCCTAATTATTACCTCTCCTGAAAACGGATAGGATTGACTAAAAGGATTTTTTTTCTCCTTGATGCGTAGAGGCTTTAGACCTTAATTATTCGGTAAAGTTTTTAGTAATTGGCATTATAATAGGCGCGATAAATACAGCATTTTCCAACTTTATGAAGTACATATATTTATGGTTTTAGGGAGTGGGGAGTGTGGGAAAGTGTGGGGAGTGTGGGGAGTGTGGGGAGTCACCAAGTTAAGTCAAACAATTGTAGGGTTGGCAATGGCTAGAAATGTCTTTGTATAAAGGTTTTAGCTTTCTGCACGTATTGCCCACATTATGCGTTTATTTATGCCGACCTACTTAGCTCCTCAAAAGAAATAGTATTTAGGCTATTTATTAGGGTGAAGTTCTCTTTTTAGTCAATGTCAAGTCTTTTAATTTCCCTGATTATTCGTAACATTCTTTTTTCACGCTTGCTATTAGATATAAAGAAAATTCTGCATCTTCTCGCCTTCCACTTAAGCCGGAGGTACGGATAACTGAAATGACCTACCTACTTACAATCTAGTTTGATTCTCAGACGATTTTAAGTAAGAAGTGTTAAATTAATGTTTAATGCCTTTGGGAGAAGGTTCATATCTGGGGATGTCATCTTTACTTTAGACTTGAGATTATTCTACTTAAAGTCTGAGATTATTTTACAGATGAAGAGAGTTAAGTTGCTTTCATGTTAATGAAGTACAGTAACCAAGCCATTCAAACCAGACATTCAAATCAAAAAAAAAGCTGATAGCTGATAGCTAAAGTGCTATTTACTACAGATAAAAATATCACCTTTGGAGTAAAGTTATGGTTGACAATAAATTGAGAAAACGAATTTATTTTTGTTTATTATTTACATTAGTCTTTTTTAGTACCATTACCTTTAGTATAGTTTTGCCAAAGCAGTCGGCGATGGCTGTGAAAGAAGAAGACTGGGATAGATTTCTCGAAAATAAAGATTTTATTGAGGCAGTTAATCAAGTTGAGCAACATTGGGAAAGAGACTATGAACAGTATTTTGATGAAAATTTAGCTGATTTTTCGGTAACTGCTGAAGATATAGCTGATACACTTACAAAATTATCTAGGGAAACTGGTACAAAACCTGCTGTTCTTTGGATATGGTCACGAGCAGAGCAAATGCAATTAATATTAATTACTCCTGGAAAAAAACCGAAAGTTTACAGCGTTACAGAAGCTAATAAGCAGAGGTTGACAAATATGGTAAAAAAGCTAAATGTAGAAATTACAAATCCGAGAAGACGTAATACTACATCATATTTACAACCAGCTCAACAACTGTACGAATGGATGGTAAAACCAGCAGAGTCTACCCTGGAAGCGGAACAAATAGATACTATAATGTTCTGTTTGGGAATTGGTTTACGGACTCTACCATTAGCAGCATTGCATGATGGAGAAAATTTTATTATAGAAAAGTATGCTATTGCTCGTATCCCTGCTTTTAACTTGATAGAAACTGAATATAATCCTATTAAAAATGCAAAAATTTTAGCCATGGGAGCTTCGGAATTTACAGAATTAGAATCTTTGCCTGCAGTACCTGTAGAAATAGATAACATTACACAATTTGTGTGGCCTGGCAAAGCATTTATGAATCAAGATTTTACAGTCAAAAATTTTCAAGAGCAACGACAAAAACAAGGATTTGAAATTGTTCATTTGGCTACTCACGCTGAATTTCGACCAGGAAAACCAGATAATTCTTATATTCAATTTTGGGGTGATGAAAAAATAAGATTAGATGATATTGACAAGTTGAAATTAGACCAACCACCAGTGGAATTATTGGTTTTGAGTGCTTGTCGTACTGCATTGGGAGATCGAGAAGCAGAATTAGGTTTTGCGGGGTTAACAGTGAAGTCGGGAGCTAGGTCAGCATTAGCAAGTCTGTGGAATGTTAGCGATATTGGAACGTTAGCATTGATGACAGAATTTTATCAGCATTTACAAAAGACACCACTGAAAGCAGAGGCGTTACGACAAGCGCAAGTTGCTATGTTGAAAGGGGAAGTGGGTTTAAAGATGGGTGAGTTAAATGGAACTAGGGGTGGTTTGCAACTGCCACCGGAGTTAGCAGAATTTGGTGATGAGACTTTTTCTCACCCTTATTATTGGTCTGCTTTTACTATTATTGGTAATCCCTGGTAATTCAGGATAATCATTCAGAAGAAACTATCGATCGCCCTAACCCCAAAAGGGTGAACTAAGAAAAGATAGACGCAACATTTTTATTACTGGTAATTAAATTGACTCCTGACTTTTACCCTCTACAAAAACAGTTATTCACCGAGACCTAGCTAATCACAAATAGCTGTATATTTCACCAGAAAGTACAGCTATTTTTAATATAAACAGAACTTACGCATGAGGTACGAAAAACTAGGGATTTGAGATGGCTTCCCTATCGGTCGCAATGACGAAAATACGTTATATTGCGTAACTCCTGATAAATATAGGTTATATTATGTCCGAATAATTAGGTATAAAAAAACTTTCTGTTTCCTATTCTCCTTTATCTTTATTTTTCCTCCCTATTCCCTGTTCCCTATTACCGTTTATTACAACTATTCAACCGGACATGATATTATTATTTATGCTTGCGCTTAAGGATGGAAGCTGCGCCGAATGTGCCTAAAGTTAACAAGCCTAAGATTGAAGCAGGTTCGGGAACGGGAACTACATTAATATTATCAAAATTCACATCACCAGAACTAGCAATATACACTTGAGTAATATTTTCAAAACCTGCTATTGATAAAGTTTGAAAAGGTAAAGATATATCGTTATCAATAGAATATTCCATAAATTGACCAGCCACTGGCATTGTAGGGTCAAATGTTGTGGAAATTAAAATTTTAGGCTCGTCAGTTGTATAATCAACAATTGTATTTTCATTCTTCCGCAATTGATAATCCAAACTTGTTAAAGAGAACAAACCACCATCTTCTAAAGTAAGAAATGAACCTAAAAGTCCTAATTCATTAGTAAAATGTTGAGCTTCATAACTATTACTAGCATGAAAATGTGAAGTATCACTAAAATAAGCAGAAGGGCTACCTATTTCCTGGGCTGAAAATGCTGCTACATTAAATCCCTTTTCCATGAAACATTTACCAGCACTCAATGGAGAAGTACAAGTGTTGGGGTTGGAATTGAAATAGATTTCTGCATCATAAGTAATTTTTGCTGCCTGAGCTTGACCACTAACAACAGATAGGATAGCTAATGTGGTAAAACAACTAATACTGGTATTTTTCAATTTTTTGAACATAATCTTAGTTAACCCTTAATCTGTGTAAAACTGAGCGGATAGTAGCATCTATAGCCTGAGATTGTAAAGGCTTTTACATAATCTTTATCTATGACAAGTTGTCATACTTTAGTTGTAAATACCAGCTAGCTAAAAAATATTATAAGCTGTTGATAAAGCAAAAAAAATTAGAACAGGAAACCGTGCTTAATATTAGGTATGTTCGGTGGTTTACGGCAGATAATTTTCAGTTCGGCAAGCAAGCAAGAGTTAATATTCTTGCCTTTTGATGTTGCGCAGCAAAACCTCCCTACATTTGTGATACTTCATTTGTAAATACTAGATAACTAAAAATATCTTAAAAATATATAGTTGACCATGGTTATCGGACTAATATTTACCAAAATAACTTAAAAAACAAAATGCTTTATGATGAATACACCAAATTTAGAGAGTTATCTGGGATTTTTAGCTTTAGGGGCTTATATTATTACCCTACTACCGACAATTCTCAGAATTGTTTTTCCAGCCACTAAGAAAACTCTACTCCCTAAATTACTACTCAAATATCGTCGTCAAATTGGAGTGATTTCCTTTTTTTTAGGTACTGCTCATGGCATTTTATTGTTTATGAAAAGAAATTTTGATATCTGGGATGTCAAAGCCTATTATATCTATTTACAAGGATTTGTTCTGTTAGCTATTTTCACAGTTTTAGCCATTACTTCTAATGACTGGAGTGTAAAGAAACTCAAGAAAAATTGGCGACAATTACATCAACTAACTTATCTAGCAATGTTTCTTTTAGTATGGCACGTTGGTGACAAAATGTTCGATCATTGGACTTATATAACTCCCTTAGCAATTACCGGTATTTTAGGCATAACTATTTTATTTATTATCAGAAAGTGGATTGAATACAAGCAAAAAATTACAAAATCTCAAGATAAAATCTTTGCCAATAAATCATAATTATTTAATTTAAAAAACCAATGTTATTAAAACAAATTGGAAAACAATCTACATCAACCATAGCAATAATCGCGATCGCCACAGCAATAACAACAACCACTCTCATTAACAATAGACAGAAGAACCGATATTGCATCCGCAACGCTGCGCGAACGCCACTAATAACCAGCAAACAAATACAGCCTCTATTTCCAGAAAAAAACAACCCACGGCAAACATTATCCAACCATTCAACCTGGATTTATGCAACAGCCATTAGCTCCGATGGTCAGACTTTAGCTAGTGCTAGTTATGATGGCATGATTAATATTTGGCATCTCCCCACTGGTAAATTAATCCACAGTTTTAATGCTCACACTGATGCGATCGAATCCCTTGCCATCACTCCCGATGGAGAATTTCTGGTCAGTGGATCGTGGGATGAGAGTGTCAAAATTTGGCATCTTAGTAATGGGAGTTTAATTCGTAAACTCAATCTGAATGCTGACGATATTAAAGCAGTCGCTATCACTCCCGATGGAGAATTTCTAGGAATTGGTAGTTATAGCGGTATCATTAAGTTATGGAATCTCAAAAGTGCAATAGAAGTACGCCGTTTTCGACATTCTGGGGCAGTGACTTCTGTAGCTTTTAGTCCCGATGGGCAAACTCTTGTTAGTGGCAGCAAAAATGGAAAGCTCAAAGCATGGTTTGTGAAAACAGGTAGAGAAAAATATACCTTGGCAGCACATTCTCGGCCTATTTTTGCGATCGCATATAGCCCCAATGGAGAAACTATTGCCAGTGGGAGTCAGGATCGAACCATAAAATTATGGGAAGCACAGACAGGTCAGGAGAAAGGTATTTTGTCTGGGCACGATCGAGCAGTTTTTTCTGTGGCTTTTAGTCCGGATGGACAGACTCTTGCTAGTGGTAGTTATGACCGAAAAATTAATTTGTGGCAGGTAGAAACTCAAGAATTACTGACAGTATATAATGGTCATACTAAACCTATTTGGTCTGTTGGTTTTAGTCCGGATGGGGAAAATATTGTGAGTGGAAGTGCTGATGAAACTATTAAAATTTGGTCTGTTTCGGTGGCGAAAAAATTACTTCACCAATCAAATATGGAGGAGAAACCGGAAGTGGTGTCAGAGGAAGTTACGAATATAGCGCAGTTAGAAAATTTGAATCAAAAGTTGTATGAAAAAATAGATGAAAGTTGGCAAGAAACACCTATTTGGTATGAGTATTTGGAGTATCGAGTGAGGGTAAATATTGATGGTGAAGTTGTTAGTTATGAAGCCATAAATCAATCGGCTCAAGATTATGTGTTAGAAACACCTTTACCAAAATTAGTTGATTCTCGGAAGGATAAAAATGTTTCTAAAAAGTCGTTTGGATTATTTAGAGTGATATTAACCCCGACTGGTGTTTTAGAGGTTAGTCCGTGGTGGGGTTGGGAGGGTTAAATGTTAATATTTAACTATTTTTCAATACCGAAAAAAACAGCAAAACGTGAAAACAGATAGTATTTTCTATCAATTTTTTCTCACATTTCCACCCAGTTTTTTTGAATTAATCTGCTAATGAAACTTAATCAAAATTAATTAAAACTCAAAAATCTTTGGGGCAGTTTTATATCATGTTTGGATAATTACTTATAATAAAATTTTTGTTTGTAGTTGGGCTTTAGCCCTTACAATACTTACGATTAGGGCTAAAGCCCAACTACGAGCCTAATTATAACTGTTCTACCGAACATGATATTAATCAATAAACTGGGTAATTTTCACCTGAATCTATATCTTAAACCTGCCCCTATACTTATCGGCTTAAACTGATAATTGATTCAAACCATCTTACCCAGGATTTTGCCACCCTTCAACAATAGCAACTCCAATATTAACGTAAGGATTATCTAATAATTCTTTCAATGCTTCTTTGCCTCCTGCTTGTAATGCTGCTAAAACGCGTTGGCGGTTGTTTTGAGGAATGGAGGCAGTGACAAAGGCTTCTTTTTCTGCATCCGTTGCATCGGGATTATTTGATTCTAATTGTTTCAATAACTTTTGAATTTCCGCAGCAGCTTCGGCGAGTGTTTGCTTTTCTTGGGAGCCATAATTATTTTGTTTTCCTACAACTTGACTGCCACTTTCGGCTGTCCCAACTACCCCAATAGTGCCATCTTGCTCTTGATCTACTAAATTATTAATACTAGCTCCACTCATATCATATTTTGATTTATTAGAATCATTCATTTGTTCATTCCTTGTTTCAACTTGGTTAACAACTTTAATATCATTATTATTACTTTTTTCAGCATTTAATTTAATAATTTCCAGTAAATGCTCAACTAAATTATAACCATTCATAGAAAGTTCCGACCGAGAATCTAACCGTTGAATAAATCCATCACTCACAACATGGTCTTTGGTTTCCGCTGCATTTGTTAATAATTTCTCCCGTAGTAACAGCGCTTGGTCAAAAGGTAACAAGGTTGCCAATAATAGATAAACGCCTCGAAATCTGGGGTCGTTGATATGCTGCTCTAATTTTTGATTTTCCTGACCGAGAAATGTCTGCACGATAAAATATTCTTGAATTTTATCATGGCGGAAATACCATTGAGAACCGGAATCACCTTCTACATGACGCTGGCGACGCAAAACCATTTTGTAGTTTTCCATGCAATGTAGCTCTTTTTTCCACTCCAACGGAATATTTATTTCATCATTGAGGCGCATTTGATATGCTGTTTCGGCAAAGTCTGCTAAGGGAAAAGAATGAAAATTAGCCCGGTCGTATTCTGCTGCCATAACGTTATACTGCTGTTGTTGCAGGTTGAGCAAGTCGGGGGTTTTTCCCTGGGCGAGAATTTGCGACACAATTGTTAAATCCATGGGATTCGATAATAACCGACGTACTGTTTTGCGCTCCTCTTCTGAATGTTTTGCTGAGTTAAAAGTTTTTTCTAGGTATTCTTCGCAAGCTTCCTCATACTCAGACCGGGAAATTGAAGTTTCTGCCGATGGGGTAAACTGACGAGTCTTCAGAAAATCCCCAATTTGCTGACGTTTTAATGGTTGGAGAATGTAGGTTTTGCTGGTAGATGGCTGAATCCAATCTATGGGTTGAGTTGCTAGGAGAATATGACCCCGGAAATGACGCTCCACAAAATAACTAATTTTAGTGCGGGTGTCGGGGGTGACTTCATTGAGACCGTCAATACAAATTTCTAGAGCGTTATTGTAGATGAGGTTTTTTAGAAACTGGGGGTCGGTTTGAGAAATAGGAATTTTGGCTTGGATGGCAGCGATCGCTCCTTGGGCACATTTGCTGGCGGGTAGATAAACCACGAAATTTTTGCAGGTTTTCGCCCAGTAGCGCAGGAACATGGATTTGCCCAGACCTGATTCTCCTTCCAGGATAATGGGAGATTGCACTTTGGCAATGGCGTTTTTGATAGGTTGGAGGTTGTGGGTATCTTGGAGACGAACTTTGGAGTCGGGAAAATAATCTTGAGGGTTGAAACTGTCGAGGTTGGCGTCTGCGATGAGGAGTGGTTGGAAAGGGGAGAGGAGTCGGTTGCGGAGGAATGGTATCCAGGTGAGTAATAAACCGATGTAACCGAGTCCGGCAATTCTGCGAATCAGGGGATGCCAGAATAGGGTTTGAATTTCGGGAGATTTGG
>JBARXI010000570.1:0-17662 GCA_049647275.1 Microcoleaceae cyanobacterium | reverse complement strand
GAACAGGGAACAGTAAAGAAGAGAAAACAGCATTAAAGAGTAGCTTTCTACAAGAATTAATGGATACTCAAGACAGGATTTTTTGATTAGAAAAAACTCAATCTAGATTTACATCTCATTTGAAAATACTATATAAGAATTTTATTTACCTACTACCTATCACGTTGAAAGTCATAATTTGTGCTTGCGTGAAAAGGCTTTTTGTCTCAACTCGTATCTAGAAAAATATATCTATAAATAAAGTATCGCCTCTAAATTTATCAGTTGTTTTGCCTTATAGCAGTTTTCACAATAAACTACAGTAAAAATTATAGATACGTCTAAACCGCGTGGAAGTTGAAGATAGTTAGAATTTGTGTTGGTGTGAAAAAGCTTTTTGTCTCAACTCGTCTGTGGAAAAATATATCTATAAATAAAGCATCGCCTCTCAATTTATCAGTTGTTTTCCCTTAAAGTTTCCGAGCCGAAAAGTTGGAAAATTTCCGCTCCACAGGGAGTGTCTCAGAAATGGAGTTTTTTTCACAGAATTTCTACTCTTTATAACTCTCAAACTAGAAATCAAGTTTCTAATTTTAGGGGGAATTAAGATAAATATGAGTATTTTTAGATGTACAGATAATTTTGCTTGCTTAGTTATTCCCATTCTTCCAATTCTTCAATCCAACTCTGCAATATATTAGTAATTTGTTCCCGCCGAGTTTCAAAACTGGCAGCTATCCAAATAAAAGCAATACCTAGAATTAAACCTATTATCCATTTAACAAAAGAGTACATCGAATTGAGAATAATTAACTGATTAAAAACGTTAATTAAAAATGTTAATGTTCCGACATAAAGATAAGCTCTAGTTCGCATTCCTAATCCGGCAAAAACAAAAATAATACTAATTATTCCTGGCAGTAAACCAATCCATTGATTTTCTAATAAAGCTACAATACAAATTATTCCACTGCCGAATAGTCGTAAATTATGGCGAATATTTTTGTTTTTAGGTAATTTAAGAATTGGATCGACTTTAGCTATATAAAGTAAAGATAATCCTACGGGGGTAACATAAGCTAATGTCTGAATTGATTCTGCTAAATTATTTAGCCAAATTATTAGAGCAGAATTAATTAAACCAACACTAATATAAGTTAATCGAATTTGGTGATTTTTCTTGGCGATCGCCAGATAAAATACAGCAGTTATTAAAATTGAAATATACCAATACCAAGGTGGAGCAGAGTCTAATTTTAAATTAGTAATGAATATGGTTGTGATTGGGATTATCACAGAAACTCGTCGCCAAGGTTGTAGATTCCATCCCCAATTTTCCCAAGGTGATATATAGATAAAGTAGGAAATTATTACTGCTATTACAACTAAGCAAGATAGTAAAAATTCTGTGACGGAGAGTAAATTAACTATATAGACGGCTACTGCATATGCTTCTAAAACACCTAAATAAATCCAGGTTTCTGCTTGTTTAAAATTAGAATTATTTCTGCCTTGCATAATTGCATAGCTGGTTAAGAGTATACCTGTAGTTAATCCTAATATTGGGTTGGATGTAAAATTATATCCTACTAATAAAAGCAAGAGAAGGCTACTTACTGCCCAATGTATATTAGCAATATTTTTAATTTCTGTTTCTGTGACTTTTAAGTAATCTAATAACCAGGGAAATAATAACCAATAACTATAAGTGATAGTTGTACCAAGGCTGGCATAAGCAATTAATTTTTCTCCTAATTGTAGGGAAGAGATTTGATATGAAAGTAGTTCGGCAGCAGCAAAAGATATTCCGATAATACCTAAATATAATATTGGTTTTAATCTGGATTCTCTTCTGCCTACTCCAATTAATATCAATGAGAAAGCTAGGGAAGTTAAACCAGTCCAACTTTCAAAAATACCTACACGCAATAAAATACCTAAAATACCATAGAGTAATGGTATTATTTGCCAGGATTTTGGTAAATTATTAATACTTATTTTTCTCTGTAGCCAGTCTCCTAAAACTTGAGTAAATAATCCTAATGCAATATTGGCGGTAGCTAAACTAATTACTGATTTATTTACTAAGCCTAAAGTTTCTATTGTTAATAATTCTAATCCCCAAGCAAGACTATAAACTGCTGGAGTAGACTGCACAATATTATTGAGGCTAAATGTAATTGATGAGTTTTCTTCGCTTTGTTTGATCGAGCCTCGATAACCAATTGCTAATAATGTCAAAATGGCAGAAATAATTACTGTGATTGATGGGTTAATTGTTTCCCAATAAATTCCTAAAGAGTGAATTGTTAATATAATTAATTCTAAGGCACACAAAATCGAAGCCCAACCATCTATTGCTCTGGCGTAAATATTAAATAACTGCCCTGATAACGAAACTATTCGAGAATACAAAAGCCACAAAATTACCAAAAATATCCCAATAGTTAATAACCAACTAACTCCAGACACAGGAGGTAAACCTAGCACACCTTCCCCAAGACAAAAAGTTAAGAAAGTTAAGACAAAACTTACCGTGATATTTGCTGCTGTTTGAGTTAGTAAGTATTTGGTATTAACCAACATTAAAATTGTGCCTAAACCCAAAGCAATTAACCGAGTTTCTGGCTGCCATAAAGTTAAAATTTGTAGCATTATCGCAGCAACTACACTTAACTCACTGGCTCTTTTTCTGAAAGATATTATCCAGCCGGCAATAATTGTTAAAGCTAGAGGAGTAATAAACCAAATAATTCCCCATTCTGCTGATAATCTGCAATTGAGAGTTGTGCAAATATTCAGTTGAAAAATTCCTAACTTACTCAGCCACAAAAGATAACTGATAACTGCCAATACTAAACCTAAATGCCAACCACTCAAACAGAAACAACTGAAAAGTGAAACAGAAGATTTAGCTACTATTATTCTGGTTTCTCCTATTATCCTGGTCTGTAAACTAAATATTCCCCACTCAGCCACCATCATTACCAATAAAATTATTGCCCATACTTCCAAACTTAAACCAGGCAAGAAATAATTAATTCCAGAAAATATCGATAATAAACCAGTTATATGAGTCAGATATACGAGACTAACTCTGGTGGGTTGATGACGATAAGTAAAAATAGCAAGAGTAATAGTTGAAGCTAATAAGTTGAGAAAGATAACCAGAGGGTTTTGCCAACATAATATATTTAAAAATACTCCAAACCCTAAACACATTCTCTCGCTAAACTTGGCTAAATTGCTTTGTTGACGGCGATAAATCCAATCTGTCATCCACACCATAAATATTAAGTAGGGAAACCAAGCTAAACTGAGCAATGATTCGGGTGAGTTTTGAGCGTTAAAAATTTCGGTTGTTGTCGCAACTAAAATTTGTCTTGTAGTAATTGGAATTAAGCGCCATCCTAACCAAATTATTTGTAATCCAATAATAAAAATTGCAGATAAATCAATAAATCGCCAAGATTTTTGCAGATTTTCAGCCAACAAGAATAAGCCAATAATACTAATAATGAATGCTTGCCAAGGTTGAGCATCTACTGAAACCAACCATCCGATTAACAGTAAACTAATCCCAATCCGATTTTGCACAAATAATTTTCGCTTAATCTGACTTTCTCTGTGATTTTTTAATAAAATCCATCCACTAATTCCCAAAGCTAATCCCAATTTTGTAATATCTACATTGGCAACGAAAATTGCTCTAGCCAATAAAATTCCCAGAGCATAAATTACAATAGTAATTCCTGTTAATGGCTCGCCAGTAATAGTTCGATTTTCAACTTCTGTTATTTCTGGCGTTTGGTGGTTCTTTTTGTGATAAATAGTAGCAATTGCCGTACCAATAACTCCTAAATAAATTGCCAAAATCGGAAATCCTGAAAATTTCCATCCATACTGTAAATAACTTAAACCCAATAAATTGACTGAAGCAATTGAAATCCAGTTTGTAGAAACAGAATTATTATATCGTTTATCAAAATAAATAGTAATTCCAGTCAAAATAATCGTAGCTATTCCAACAGTCAATAATCCGCCAATATTACTCCATAAACCCAAACCATCTATTGCCCAAAAATTCACAGGCACTAACAGTAATGTCACCAGTTGTAACGTTTCAGAAGTTAAACGTAAACTTCCTGTTTTGTTCGTCAAAATTGATGTGCTCCAGAAAGCAAGAGTATATGCTAAAAGCACTAAATATTGTCCGGCGGGAGGAAATTTTTCCCACTGACTTGCAGCAAGTAACCCAGAGGAAACTACTACCATAAATAAACCCAAAAAAAGTAGCCACCGCAGACTAATTTCTGCCATTAGTGACTGTAATAATTGAGTGATTAAGTTAGGGGCTTTTTGAGGAGGGTAAGTATTGACAATGGGGGGTGAATCTGTTTCTGGTTGAGTTATTTCGGTATTAGTTACTAATGTTGGTTTAGTTTGAATAATTTGTGATTGTGGCAGTGGGATACTTAGATATTTTTGGCATAGTTGTTTAACTTCCTCGTCAGATATTAAACCCAAGCGTAACCAAATATCTAAACCTTCCAATAATTGAGGATTATCGGTATTGACAGGAATTAACACTCACAACCTCCACTGATAAATATGATTTTTAAATATGATTTTTTTTGCTTTTGTTCAAAATCTTAAAGCGAGTGTATCAATCATATACTTACCTTTTTCTTTATCCGCTTCTAAATATATTTCTAGCAATTTGTGATATGGCAATATGAAATAATTCGCAAAAAAAATGGGCTACTTTAAGTCAGGAGACAGAAGGGAAGGGAGAAGTAGGAAGTTTTTAATAAGTCCAAGAATTTTACAACTAAAATAGGATTGCTATATAGCAGTCCTATTTTATTTTAGCCCTTGTAAAAATATCTCACAAAAAGGAAACAGCTCATCTGCTCCGTCAGGCAACAGAGTCTAAGATTTTTTATCTGTGTTTTGATTTATCACAAATGATTTAGGTTTCCTATATATGCTTTCTCCCCCTATAATATTCCTGAATTCATTTCCAATGACTACAGCTTGATCGAAAGGCATATAATTAAGTGCCTATGACTATTTCTAATCATTTCTTTTAGAGTCATAAGGATTATAAGATATAGTGTAATAGGCTTTTACTTGAGGACTGTTTGTATCTCGCAGTAAGTGAAACTTCATTAGACGTTCTGTTACATCATGTCCGGATAATTAGTGATAAAAAACTTTCTGTTTCCTCTTCTCATTTTATCTTCTTTTTTCCCCTATTGCCAGATGGGCTGTTGCCTTCCGGAGCTGTTGCCTATTAGCATTTATTTATAACTATTCAAACGGACATGATATTACTTCTAAAGATTGACCTTTATTAGGTTTCCGAGACTTCATTTCAAAAAATAATTCTTCGCCATTATTAGTAAGTATATAAAGGTCTGCTCTGACTTTCTTAATTTCTAAGTCATCCGAGGGTCTTTTATTAAGAACAAATAAAATTATTTATTCTAGAGAAAATTTATATTTTTTCTTGCCCGTAATAGAATCATAATGTTGTTTTTACCGCTGAATTTATTCCTAAGCTACTCTACTGACTTCTGCTTGAAGACCGTAAGCTTTTTGTGCATCTTGATGATGTTCGAGAGTAACTAACCGAGCATATTCCTCAAGAGAAGTACCAAGTCTGGTGCTAAACCCAGGTTTAAATTGATTAATCCTGATTAATTCCGGCGGAATGATTGCTGCATGAAATGGCTTTAGTTCAGCTTTGGTTAACTTACGAGATAAATAATCACTTGCACTTACTGGTTTTTCTCTTGTTCTTCCTTGATATTCCTCTACCAGACCTTGAATAAAACCTTATAGAAAACCCTTAATATTCTCACGGGTTTTTGAACTGATAGTTGTCATATTTTTCTATTTATAAAATTACTTTGAGCAAAGATTTTGCTAAATAATAAACTACAGGCACTGAAACAGAATTACCAAATTGCTTTTTAGCTACACTTTCCTTTTCAGCAATTATAAACCGATCGGGAAATCCCTGTAATTTTGCATAATCCTTAGATGATAAAGGCTTAATTTTTCCTTTTCGATAAATCTCTCTAATAAATGTCTATTTATATTCTTGAGGTTGTTGAAATTATATCGATTTTTTAGCAACAAAATCTCTAGTACTAGTAGCGGTTAAAGTACCTATAACGTCGGCATGAGGTAAATAAACTTTTGCAACTCCATTAATTCCAGAAGAAATTTTAGAGTTAAAAAAATCGTACCCTTTTCCTTCTATATATCGGAGATTTTTTTTTCAATTAACTGCTCATTTTCCTGTTTTTCCAGATTCGGTATTATACCAAGGGTGAAAAAATAATGTTATGAATAATAAGTGTGATTAAAAGACAGGTGCAGGAGATGTCTCTGTGACAAAAAAGATAATTTATGACCTAAAAAATGGTATCTAAACCATTCATTCTGACTCCTAACTCCTAACTCCTGACTCCTGACTCCTAATAAATAGCCTAGTTATTTGTAGCAAACGTTTATCAAACAAACTGGTACTAATTCCACTAAACTATTTAAACAAAGCTGATTTCCGTCTTTATTTCCATACCAGGGTCATTTCATTCTAGATTTTAGCAATGAATTTACTTACTTTCAGATAGGGAAAGATAAATTGTCTAGAGCTATAAATAACCTCTTTTCGTAAATACATAACATGGCACAGTTTAGAATGAAATAGCCCTGATTTCCATACTGCTTTTTTCGGCGATTTTTCAGAATAACTTGACAGATAAATTTCTCTCTTTCGCTAGTTTTCATTAATTCCCAAGAATGAATAGTGGTATGACTATCTCTAATATCTGCAAAAGTAAAAAAATCATTCAACTCATCATGTTTTTGAAATTTTCCCCTAGAAACAGGAACTTTTTCCAAAAATAATACTTCTGGAGGAAACTTTTTTTTGGTAATTTTACAGGGTTTAATTCCTTCAATAACTTGATACAACTTTGGTTTTAGACCTAAAGGTTTAGGAAATATAATCTCATTACCTTCCAGGTCATTTCTCACTCCTACTATAAAAATTCTTTCCCCATCTTGAGACAAACCAAAGTCATAAGAATTCAGTAATTTAGCATTAACCTTATATCCTAAATCTCTCAAGCTTTTCAACAGAAATTCAAAGCATTCTCGATGTCTAGGCTCAGTTAAACCTTTAACGTTTTCAAATATAAATCCCTTCGGTTTATTTTCTTTTACCACCCTAATTACATCAAACCAAAGTTGCACTCTAGGGTCATCAAAACCTTTAATTTTTCCCGCAATAGACCAGGGTTGACAAGGCACTCCACCAAGGATAATATCTATTTCTGTAAATGGTAATGTACAGAGTTTCTGGATATCGCCTAAGTTGATTTCATCCTAATTGACATAACTAATAAAGTTTGTCTGATAAACACTAATAGCCTTGCCGTCAATTTCAGAATAACCTAAACATTTACCACCCAACTCTTCCAATGCAATTCTAAAGCCACCAATACCCGCAAATAAATCTACAAAAGTAAATTTTTTGACTATAGAAACATACTTCAAAGATTTGAATAATTCTGCATTGTTATCTAAACAAAGAATAGTATTTTCCATTGGTGACTTTGAAACAAAAATTTAATTTGTAGCCGCCTGTGCAACAGGAGTAATTATTTCCTGGAATATAATTTCATCTTGACGAGGGTCAGTATGAGCAACTTTCACCTCTAGCCGATCGCCCACTTCCACAGACCGACCAAACCTCATCGCCAACTCTAACCCCAAATTAATTTCTTCTAGGGGGTCATCTTGCTCCGCACTTTTCAGGACATGACCAAACCAAGTAGATATGTTTTTATCGGTATAGCCACTTCCTTATCTTGTGGTAAAACCTAAAAATTACTACCTCAAATATAGAATAATAAATGAAACAGGCTAATGTATTAGCGACTATAGCAGAACACCAAGAACAATTGCAAAAACTGGGAGTAAAATCCCTTAATTTATTTGGTTCGGTGGCACAGGATGAATTTCGTCTCGATAGTGATGTAGATTTCTTAGTAGAGTTTAATCAACAAGGAGGATTGTTTCAACTTTTGCGAGTATAGTATTACTTAGAAGATATTCTGGGCTGTTCTGTGGATTTAATAACTCAGGATGTTTTGAGAGAACATCTTCGAGAACCTGTACTAAACAATCTAATTCATGTCTTCTATAAATTGGCTAGTTCCTATTCAAGATATTTTGCAATCTGTTACTGAAATTGAGGAACGTATAGGGGGGATAACGTTTGAGGAATTTGCCAAAAATTCAACAATTATCAAAGCTATTCTGTATGATTTTGTAATTATTGGAAAAGCAACTATAAATGTACCTAATGACATTTAGTATCCCTATATTCTAATTCATTGGTGTTTCATCGGATGGATGCTAAATGTTTGAATTCACGAAGATTTGAAAGTTAATGTGATTATAGTTTAGCCAACAATTCAAGAATATTTACCTTCATTAATGCCACAACTAAAGGAAGTGCTGGAGAGTAGAGTAGGGAGCATTCGACCATCAAAAATATGCATAAATAGCTAAAAAAAATCATCTTTCCCAGAAGTATGTCAAGGATGTAGGGGCTAGGTTATGGCAAACAATATCAACAGTATTAGAGGAAGAAGTCAGTAAGTCTAATATTAAATCAACTTTGCCAAGGCATTATTATAATTTTTCTAATCATAATGTTGTAAATAGCGTACAAATTTATCGAGATAATATTTGCAACAATTTACCATAAAACGAACATTCGGAAATATATCAAAAAGCTAAATTAGAAGCAGTGCCAGAATTAATAAAAGAAGGGTTGAGTATTGAACAAATTGCTAGAGTATTAAAACTTCCATTAGAACTTGTACAACAGCAAATCCAGAAATATCAATAATGTGGCATCCCTATTTTGTCTCACAATAAAATTTTGTTATTTCATAATGAATTAATTGATACTCCACAGGTTAAAAGCACGTGGATTCTGCAAGTTGTTTAAACACTAGATAAATCCACCTGTTTAAACTTCCGATCGGTTGAGGGAATGTGACATTTCCTTTTTCTGGGATTAAACTCACTATCTCTAGCCCAGCAATATCTAAACCCATCAACTGTTCAATATTAGGAATCGATCGCTTTAGTGCAGTGCGGTGGAAATAACCCACCAATAACAAAATCTTCAAAGACTTACCAATCAATACTTTTGACTTTTGCTTGTCTTGAGTATGTCTTACATTCTGTTCGCGTACCGTTTGGGCAGGAAATGAAGACCGACCAATTAAGCACTCGCTTTTAACTTCCGCATAGCGGCACTAGTCCCGTTTAGGCAAAATGTCCCCCATTTTTTTATTTGGGTAGTTGACATTTTGACTTAAATCTCAGCACTCAAAATTTACTTTAGGGTTTATAAATATCTGAATAGTTTTACTTATAGGTTTCAGCCTTTAATTTAAAAATTCAAAATTTTGTCAGAGATTGATAACAATAACTGTGAAAAAATTTTCTGAATCACCTCACGAATTTTCAAGATATTCAGCGCTTTTTCTCAATTTTGTGATACTATGAACAGTTGTATACTCGGTGGGAGAGTTATTACTTAATTTAATTATGAGCCTCTAAATGCTAGTAGCATCGTTGTTTAGGAGGCAATATTTCTCTATTAGTGGATTCATCAGCAACTAATTTTATTCAAGCCATCGACCGCGTGATTGACAGATTTTGCATTATGTTGTAGCAATCAAAACAAAGTGGTTGGTGTTCTAAATACAATTTGTACTGCTACTTACAGGTCAAAGATATGTAGGCGTAACCACTGGCAATATATACCTCTATCTAACCAAGAAAATTTGTCTTCATTCTCTTTAGTCAACAATTATTGATATCTTGAACCATAAAATAAAGAGTATTTTCCATTGATGGGCATGAAAATAGAACTTAATAATTTGTAGCTGCCTCTGCAACAGGAGTAATTATTTCCTGGAATATAATTTCATCTTTACGAGGGTCAGCATGAGCAACTTTCACCTCTAGCCGATCGCCCACTTCCACAGACCGACCAAAACGCATCGCCAACTCTAACCCCAACTCCTCCAATAACACCAACCCCAAATTAATTTCTTCCTTCAACCAGCGAATCATCAAAGCTTGCCAAATCTCATCAGAATGACGTCGTAAATATTCCAATCCCCAATAACGGTTAGTAAACCTTTCCACACTAGAAGCTTCCCTGACAGCAGGAGTCAAACTCATTACCATTTCTTGCATTTGTTCTGGAGCGAAAGGTAAAGAGTCTCCTCGCAAATGAGCCTTAATTTGGAAGTGGGCTAATAAATCGCTATAACGACGGATAGGAGAAGTAACCTGAACGTAAGTTTCTAAAGCCAAACTAGCGTGACGAGCTGGTATAATACCCATTTCACTTCTAGGCATACATCGACGCATAGCTGAAGAACGAACTGGCCCAGCAGCCAATAACATTAGTTCTTCCTCTGGTGGAAGTTCGGGTTGAGGCTGACTGCGATAGGGAAGAGGAAGATCATGTTTTTGACCGTATTTTGCCCCCACTTCTCCTGTCAGAATCATCATCTCTGCCACTAGCTGTCTTGATGGTGAGTCATCGATAACTTCTACTGTTACTTCGTCACCTACGACTTTAATGACTGACTCTGGCATATAAATACTGATAGAGCCTTGAGACTGTCGCCACTGAAATCTCTGTTTAGCCCAATCACGCAGGGCATGAATTTCTGGTTCTGGCTTAATGCCTAACTGTAGCATTTCATCTACATCTTCATAGGTGAGGCGGTAGGTCGGTTTTATGTGGCTGGCATGAATACTATAATCTGTGAGTCCTCCATTTTCATCCAGGATTATCCCAAAACTTAAAGCACAACAAATCTTCCCCTCTAGCAAACTCATTGGGCCTGTTGCCAACTCGGAGGGGAACATGGGAACCATACCTGTAGGTAAATATAAAGTAGTAGTTCTTCGTCTGGCTTCTAGGTCTAATTCATCTCCTGGGGTCAGCAAGCGAGTGGGGTCGGCAATATGTACCCATATTCGTTGTTTACCTTCTTCTAAAAATTCGATACTGAGGCCATCATCTATTTCTCGCGTACTTTCATCGTCGATAGTATAAACTTTGAGATGGGTTAGATCCAAACGGTTTGTGTCTGGATCTTGTGGGAGCGATCTTAGGCAGCTTTGGGCCACTTCTAGTACCTTGGTAGAAAAATGTGTTGGGATCTGGCTACGTCGCAGAAATAGATTTTCATGTTCACTCCATAGACCCAGATCTACTAATAGTTTAAAGGCTGCTTCTGGTGTTTCTGGTAATTCTAGGGTGGCCAACGTTTCGGTTGCCGGGATGCGATGAGATGATTCTTCTCCTTGAACAACAAGTCTTTCTATAGAATCTAAACGAGTACGGTCGCTAGGTTGCCACTCTACCTCTTCTCCTGCAAGTCGGTTACGTATCCGTAGTAGGAATTCTTCTAATTCTTGTTGTCGTTGTTGTTGAACTTCTTGTTGATGTTTAATTTCTGCTACTTGGGCTACTGGGCGGGGTTCGTAGCGATCGCCTTTTTGCTTAAAGTATAGTTTATCGTCTGATAATAATATATGAGCTGCGTAACATTGGGCTGGTGTTTGTTCTGAAAATAGCAGTTGTGCCATTTCTGGTGGATTTACTGTTTCTCCTTCTTCGACCAATAGTTCCCAGGCTACTTCTATACTAGAAGGGTCTATATAGGTTTCTACTTCCTGAAGAAATTTCGTAATTTCTGATGACTTGTAATCTTCCCCTGCTATTTCATAAGTTATTTGTTTTGGGGGTATGCTGTGAGACTGACTGTTAGCTTCCACCACAACCCAGTTCTTTTTCCCATCTGGACGATCTGCTACGGCTAATCGGCGCTCTCCGTGCAGTCTAAATTCAATTAGTTTTCCCTTCTCCACTTTACCTTTAATTTATTATATAAATTTTCTTTGCCTGGTTGGTTGTGGTTTAGCCGTTCTTAGAAACCTACAACTATCAGTAAAATCTATAATTATCTGATAGCCTGTTCAATTCCTGCTTCTTTCTGGCAACGTCGGCGCTATCGAGTCCACAAGCACACGCGGTCGAACTGACCCCCGAAGCTAGATTTAAACTAGCATTAAAGTCTCGGTCTATTAATAGGTTGCATTCAGGACAATCAAAAATTCTTTGCAACGGCATTTCTTTAATATGTCCACAGTTAGAGCAAGTTTTGGTGCTCGGATACCATCTGTCCACTATCACTAAGTTACAACCATATAACTGACACTTGTACTCTAACTGTCTACGAAACTTATAAAAGCCCATATCAGCAACAGCCTTAGCTAACTTATGGTTAGCCATCATTCCTGATACATTTAGGTCTTCTATTACTATCTGGCTGTGATTTTTAGCCAAATAAGTAGTAAGTTTATGCAATGTATCTTTTCTGATATTAGCTATTTTGCTATGTAATCTAGCTACCTTCAGAGAAGCTCTTTTCCAATTATGAGAAAACTTGATTTTATGCCTGTTGAGATATTGCAGTCGGGATAGTTTAGATTCAAACTTTCTTTTCGACTTAGCACCTTCAAATACCTCACCAGTGGATAATGTAGCTAGAGATTTTACACCTAAATCAACACCTACAACATCTACTGATTTATCTGTGATTTGAGGTTCTTTCTCTATTTTGAAACTAATAAACCAACTGCCTGCTTTTCTACTAATAGTTACTGACTGGGGATGAATATTATCTGGTAATATTTCAAATGTTTTTACCCATCCTATTCTTGGTAATTTTATCTGATTAAAACCTAGTGGTATTGAACCATCTAGAGTAAAGCTATCGTCTCTACCTTTTTTATGAAATTTAGGCTGACCTGATATTTTTTGAAAACACCGCTTCCAAGCTTCTGATAGATGTCTTAAAGCGTACTGAGGTGCTGTTTTGGATACTTCGTAGTACCAACAACATTCAGTTTTTACCATTGCGACTAAAAGCTTATGTAAGTCAATAGCAGTTGGAAACTTGATTTTATTATCTGGATTATGTTGATTATGGTTCAATATATTTCTGGTTAGCCATAATCCCCAATTATAAGCATGAAGCGCCACACCCGCGTGTTTAGCAAGCATTGTTTTTTGTTTATTATTTGGGTGTAATTCAGTTTTGAATCCTAGTAGCATCAAATAGATAGTTGGTGATTGTTATAGATCATACCAGATTACAGCCAACAGTTACAAGCCCTCTATCTCAAGCTGAGATTTTCTGACTTTGGGAGTTTGATAATTTACTTTGAGTATTGACTCGATCGAATTTATTATTTTCCCAAAATCTAAAATCTCAAACACCCTAATTTTCAACTTTCTTGATTAACGTAGGGTAACAATGCGACTAACCTAGCTCTTTTGATACTTTTTGTTAAGTCTCTTTGTTGTTTAGAAGTTAAACCTGTAATTCTTCTTGGTAAAATTTTACCTCTTTCTGTAACAAATTTTTTGAGTAATTCGACATCTTTATAGTCGATCGGGTCTCCTGGTTTAATTGGTGATACTCTTTTACGAAAGTAAGCCATTGGTAATTATTTGTTAGTTATTTTTGTTTGGGTTTGCACTTGTAAGTTTTTTAATACTGACTGAATGTTCACTTAATTTCTTTGTGAACTGTGTGTTTATTGCAGTGAGTACAGAATTTTTTCAATTCTAATCTTGCTGTTGTATTCCGACGATTTTTTGTACTTGTATACCGAGAAACGCCTGCCGAGCGTTTGTCGAGATTTGTTCTACACTCTGTACACTCAAGTGTGACAATAATTCTGACTCCTTTAGCCATAACTTTAGTTAATTTCTCTTAATTGTATTAGACACAAATTATTATCTTCTCACATAACGCTTGGCTTCGTCAAGTAACCACTTGACTTTAATATCTAGGGAGTAACCTCGCATACTTCCGACTACAATGGTATGGGCCACTCTGTCGTGGAAAGCTTGCTGATATCTTTCTATATCTACCAAAGCTACTGTAAAGTCCAATAATAAGGGGATTATTAGTAGTAAAACGGCCGCATTTCCTGATGTCAGATTACTGACTCCTAACATGGCCAAGGCCCCAGCCAATGCTAACAATCCTTCTCGCTTGGATAGCTCTAGGATTTCTGGTGTTCTTTGGTATTTAGGGTCTAAAACTTTCATATCTAGAGCCCATCGCCCTAGGCTCTGACCACCGTTTTTGTATACTATTAGCACTCGTATTGCTATCCACAGCAGGATAAAAAATACTATAAATGTGAACCAATTATTACTGATAATGGAGCTGAGAAACCAAACTCCTATAGCATCAATACAAAATGCTGCTACACGACGCGATAGTGGAGCTTTTGGCAGTTGGGGTATAATTTCACTACTCATAATAAAAGCTAATTACTTGGTGTTCTAGGAATAATATTTAATCTACCTTCAAAAAATTAGTAACTTAAAATTTTTCAGAGAGAAAATGATCAAAATTCAGATAAGATATAAAGATTAGACCAATAAACCATACCCTAACTTTATCTCATAATGGAAGTTCGTTTTAATATACTTCGCCAGAATCAAAATACTTCCCCTCAAGTTCAAACTTACACCTTAGAAGTTGAACCAGGCAATACAATTCTAGAATGCCTCAACCGCATAAAATGGGAGCAAGATGGGAGTTTAGCCTTTCGCAAAAATTGTCGCAATACTATCTGTGGTAGTTGTTCAATGCGAATTAATGGTCGCTCAGCTTTAGCTTGTAAAGAGAATATTAGAAATGAGGTAGCCAGACTACAAAAAATAACTAATAATAACTCTGCCGATACTGCTGCAAAATCTATACCAGAAATAACTATTTCTCCTATGGGCAATATGCCAGTAATTAAAGACTTAGTAGTAGATATGAGTAGTTTTTGGGGAAATTTAGAAGCAGTCGAACCTTATGTAAGTACACAAGCGCGAAAAATTCCAGAACGAGAATTTCTACAAACTCCTGCCGAACGTGCTCAACTTAATCAAACTGGTAATTGTATTCTTTGTGGGGCTTGTTATTCTGAATGTAATGCTCGTGAAGTTAATCCAGAGTTTGTTGGCCCCCATGCTTTAGCTAAAGCTTACAGAATGGTGGCTGATTCTCGCGATAGTCAAGTAGAGCAAAGATTAGAAAAATATAATCTTGATACTTCTGGAGTCTGGGGTTGTACCCGTTGTTATTATTGTAATTCTGTATGCCCTATGGAAGTTGCACCAATGGATCAAATTGGTAAAATTAAACAGGAAATACTCAACCGTAAAGATGGACAAGCTAGTCGTTCAATTCGTCACCGAAAAGTATTAATTGATTTAGTTAAGGATGGGGGTTGGATTGATGAGCGAAAATTTGGTATTCAGGTAGTTGGTAACTATTTTCGGGATATTCAAGGATTATTGAGTTTAGGCCCATTAGGATTACGAATGTTAGCAAAGGGTAAATTTCCTTTGACTTTTGAAGCTTCAGAGGGTACAAAAACTGTGCGATCGCTGATTTATTCAGTACAAAGCTTAGAGAAAAAATCTACTAGATAAAATCTCTAGCAATTGTTTTTAAGTTTACCAAACAAAATCAATATCATGTCTGAAAATTCTACTTTGAAATCTACATCTACATCAGAATCTACTACATCAGAATCTACTAAAAAAGTAACAATTTCTAAGGAAATTGAACCTGCTTTTGGCTGGAGTACTTATGCTGAAAAAATTAACGGCAGGTTTGCAATGGTAGGATTCATAATCTTATTATTACTAGAATTATTTACCCATCAGGATTTATTTTCTTGGTTGGGTTTGCGTTAAAAAATATGTAGATATGATTTTTGGGCTAATTTACAGCTTGGTCAGCTAGCCAATCTCACAATGTATGGAATAGCGTCCAAGAACAAGCACAATATTCTGGCCAACTATGGAGCAATGCCAAGCCAATTGATTACCTTACAAAAGACTTTGTTAAGGCGATCCATGAGGCTGAACTTGATAGCCTCGATGCTGTGTTTCATGGCATAGGGGGAGACTACATGGAGCTTGGTTTTTCGTTACTGCGACGTGGAGTTACACGGGAAATATTCGCAAACAACTCCTCAAATTAGTTAACCATTAACTTTTTTTCAGTTATAAATTTGGGTCGTCCTACAGCCGTAATGGTGAGGATATATTTTTTAATTTCTCCCACACAGACCACACCTCCCACATCTCCCAAACTCCTCTCCTTCCTATAACATTACTATGCACCACCACCTAAATTTGATTGTTGACCTGATTCAACTACCTGAAGATTATATTGACCTCGACCTGTTTTATCGTAAGAGTTAACAATTACCCGATAAGTACCTGTAACAGGTAATGTAATTGTTAATTGAGAATTTGTATTTTTCTGGCTAATATCGTCATGTTCTCCAAGTAGTTCACCGGTAGGGCTAAAGACTGCTAAATAAGTATCAAAATCAGGACTTTCTAGAACTACAGTTACTACTTGCCCTTCATTACCTTCAAACGTATGCTCATCGTAAATACTGTCATCTGATGGCAGCACTAAGTCACCATCAATCAGTTCACCTTCTTGTTCTAAAATTACCTGTGATGCTTGGGTAGGCGGAGTAGTTTCTGGAGATGGACTATCTTCTGGGGAAGGAATCACTTCTGGGGAAGGACTATCTTCTGGAGAAGGTGTCACCTCTGGGGATGGACTATCTTCTGGGAAAGGTGTCACCTCTGGCGAAGGTATCACTTCTGGCGAAGGTATCACTTCTGGGGAAGGTATCACCTCTGGAGATGGAGTAGTTTCTGGGGAAGGACTATCTTCTAGGAAAGGTGTCACCTCTGGCGAAGGTATCACCTCTGGGAATGGTGTCACCTCTGGAGATGGACTATCTTCTGAGGAAGGTGTCACTTCTGGGAAAGGAGTAGTTTCTGGAGATGGACTATCCTGAGCTAAGATTTCAGACCGAGCTGAAATTTGAGTATAAGTAGAACTAACAACTACTTGCTCGGATGAAAGCAGAGGGGAAAGTAAAGTTTCTCCCAGAATAGTTAGTAGGCCAAAAGGAGCGATCGCCCAAAATCTTACTTGACGCATTAATTACCTCAATACAATTTGCCTAAGTTCTCCAACTAGCCTACTAGGATAGTGGGAAATAATCACGAATCATTACTTACTACAACAGCTTATACATTTTAGTTTATAGTTACCGGGCTTCAGGTAGCTGATTTATATTTAGTTTATTAATTTTTTTATTACTAATGTTACTGTTTAGTATAAATATTTTCATCCGAATCAGTATGACATTTTTTAGTCTACTTATTTAGGTTTCATTTTAAGTTATTCCTGTTGTTCTGCTATAGCAGATAAAACTTAGCCCCTAAATATAATTTTACTCTGCTGTATGCGTTTGTAATGTACGCTGTATAAATATCTGTATAAAAATTCTACTCAATATTTCTCCATCAACCAAAAAGTCTAGGGCGTGTCATCAATTAAAATTTTGACATTGAGAGTATAGTATGCTTATGGTTAAGCGTGCAGAATCAAAAAAAATCAGAGCTTCTCTAACATGACTAAACGCTATGGTTTACGGGATTACC
>JBARXI010000569.1:0-31798 GCA_049647275.1 Microcoleaceae cyanobacterium | reverse complement strand
TAGGGTTTGATTTTAGATGAGCTAAAGTTTCATCATAAGTACCAATCAATCCCTCAATAGAGAAAATTGGATATTTTTCTTGTAGCTCTAGTACGCTATTTTTGAGTATTCCTCCACTCACATCAGTAGGTAAATATCTAAAAGAACCACCTATTTTTTGATAAGCATCCAACAAAAAGCGAGTTTTAGTCGAACTGCCACTGCCTAATTCTACTAATTCACAACATCCAGTTAGTTGAGCAATTTCATCTGCATATTCCTCTAGAATGGAAGCTTCTGTACGAGTCGGATAATATTCGGGTAATTCACATATTTTTTCAAAGAATTCTGAACCGCGGTCGTCATAAAAATATTTGGGGGGCAAAGTCTTGGGAATTTGGTTTAATCCTTGAATCACATCTTGTCCATCGTTTTTCACAGTTTGATAGCGATCGTCAAGAATTGTCACAAGTTGCGGGAGCATTATTTGCTTCCTTGTGTTTGACCTCATGGGAAATATCCTCATAAATTGATTGGGTATTTTGAAATTTGTCTGTTAGCAGATTTCAATTTTTTTGTCATATAAAGTCGTTATCCACTGACTTTCCCACCGCTGAAAAAGTAGCACCACATTAATATAGTAATAGTATAGTATTAATAATGATATAGCAATCCGTTCCTATCTGTCTAATATTTGAGCTAACGGGGTTTGGTCGGACAATCCTATTTTGGCTTGGGTTTGATATCCAAACCCCTACAGTTTTTTCACAAATCCTGCACGGATTATTATACAATTAGGACTTGGAAAAAAAACCGGTTTCTCTGAAAAATGATGGGTTTAGGCCCTATAAGTTGACGCATAAGCCTGGTTTTGACCCCACCGAAGTTAAGTTCTGTACCAGAATAAACTCAAGAAATAAAGAGCGTCAATAGAAAAAACGATAAGTTAATCTTTTTTATTATCAGGACTTACGCAAAGTATTTATAAATAGTGTTTATGGTAGGGGTAATTTCCTCCGGAATGCGGAGCAAACATGAATTACCCCTACCAGTAGCGTCTGTGCGTAAGTCCTAATTATTTGGCGATCGCATAGGTAATGGGTCTCATTATCCCCGTTCAAATTCAACATTCATAATTCATATTTTATCTGATTTGTCAATGGTTAATAGCAATTTCGCTCGAATTGCACCTCTATTCATTCAGACTTATATCAACAGGATTAAAGCTACGCATCATCTGTTATACGCTAGTTTAGGGGTAGGTGCGTTGCAAGGCACCTGACTACAGGTAGAGTCTCTGCGTAAGTCCGGCCAGTCTCAAGTTTTGCCAGCGTTAGCTATTTCGGTCGTCCTGCAGCCGTAATGGTGAGTATATATATTTTTTAGTTTCTCCCCTACTCCCACACGTCCCACACTCCTCACACTTCCCACACTCCCCACACCTTCCCTACTCCCCCCACTTCCCCCACTCCCCACCCTGCAAAACTTCTAATGTAGCCCTGACGCGGTACTACTTATTTGCCATCGCCATCATGCGATCGTAAACATGACGAGACAGTTGGGGAAATATTTGCTTATCATTAGCATAGGCAGCATCTTCTGCAAAAACTGCCAAAATATAAATAGCCTTATCATCTAAAGTTCTCACAAATGCTACTTCCATACGATCTTTGGAAGTGTAGCCAATTTTAGAACCGAAATAAATATTAGTGGGTAAAGATTCGCCTAGAAAACCCTCAATTCCATTAGTATCGTCATTCTGCCATGCTTCTGGTTTTAAATCACGGGTTAACAAATAAGCCATTCTGGTGCTGTACTTGCGCGAAACTGCCTGCCTGGTGTAAATTTCATACATTAGTCTGGCAGCATGATCGCTGGAAATCAGATTTCGCAGAAACTTATCAGACTCATCCCTTAGTTGGCGATCGCGACCTACAGGGCCTGTTTGACTAGGAGAATATATCGGATAATTTTTTGTACTCACTCTCAGACCTTGATAACCTGCTTTCTGAAAAAAATCGTTAACTGATTTGCGCTTGTTTAACCAAGTTTCTAATTCTTCTCCCTCCAATGTAGCGCCCGATTTTGTGTCAGTAATTGCATCAAGTATTTTACTAGCAGAATCATTATGGGATATCTGCATCATTAGTCTTAAGTCTTTATGAAACTTAGATTCTTCATTATTATCAATTAAACCTTGTTCAACTCCCCCATAAAATGCAACCATCCAAAATAATTTAGCCACACTAGCAGGATATCTCAGAACTTGGCTTTGATAGGCGGCAAATGTGTGTTTCTCCTTCTTACTAACATCTATCAAACTAATAGATAAGTCTTCAGTAGGTAGCCCCTTTTCTTGGGCAATATCCACCAGTTCATTAACAATTTTTTGTAGTTGGGAACTATGTTCTATATAACTCTGATAGGGTAGTCTACGAACATTGTAGGCAAATCCTAAATCTTCTGGAGTTTGTTCGGGAATTGGGGGTATATAGGGCGGAACGAGAGTCGGTGAGACAGAAGATATTGGAGTAGGTAGAGGTGCTTCTGAAGCTGGGCGACCTCTAAAAGGTAGGGTAATAATCCAGCTAGTTGTCATTAATACAGCAACTAAAATAAGTATATTTTTATATTTTAACTGGGATAATATTACTTTTGTATTTTTAGTTTCAACTCGCCGAAGGACTTTAACAGGCCGTTGCTTGACTACTTGATATGATGGACGGACTCGACGACGAAATGTCTGAGGTGGTAACTTTTCTGCGTGCATTTGAGTAATATCTAAGAAATATAAATGGTAATTGCTTTATTGGTTTCCAGGACTTTACTATAAATAGTGCTAAAATTTCAACCTGGCCGGATTTTTATTGAATGGCCTTTGTTGGGAAATAGGGCCGTAAATTCGATTAATTCTACCCTAGTTTCAGCACTACCAATGGCAAATATACCACTAATATTAGGCTTGGTTAATTGGATTTTTTCTACAGGTGGGGAAGGGGTAATAGGGAATAGGCAATAGGAAAAATAAAAAGGAGAAGGGAATAGAAAGTTATTGATTTTTACTTGTACTAGAAATATATTAAGGTTCTGAAAAAAATCTCTAAGGGTGGGTTTTTGTTGAGGATTAAATACTGAAGGATGAAGGATGAAGATTAATGTCTAAATCTGCTCCTACCGTAGTTTGGAAATTAAGGATATTAGACATCTGCTGGAAATTATATATATAGAGATTTTTTCGTGTCTTTTCTCGGAAATTTTCTTGCCTGTTGTCTGTTGCTTGTTCGCTGTTGCCTACTTCTGCAAAAAGTCTATTCTTTTTCACAAGATGTCTATTGAAGGATTATGAAAAAGTTCAAAAATCTGGATTTTTTGCATTAGCAAATACGGTTGTTGCTGCTGGTGAATTGATGAATCGCCAATGCTAAGGTTCTTCAACAATTAATAATTAATAATTAACAATTACCTCTTATTTTCAAGGAGAGGATTGACTCAAAGGAAAAGTTTTCCTTATTTCCCCTTGAAAGGAGAGGCTTTAAACCTTAATTATTCGGTAACTAATACCTTGGGAATTATTGGGAGGAAATTAAATTTCAAAGCCGTATGTTTTGGCGTGAATTTTTAGCCATTGAAAAGCTGTTGTATTTTCAAATTATGGGATTAAATCTAGGTTTGGAAGTTGATCATCTCCTAAATCTACAGCATAGCTTGTATGATTTTTGCTATATCCTGGCGGTGGGCTAAATTTTGCGGCTTTTTGTTCTGAATTAAGACTTTGAACTTTTTTATTCCATAGTTTTTGTTGCTGCACAATAGTTCTAAATCCTGAAACTACAACTATCTAAACACCTTTGATTCTGGCAGCATATATTAAAATGTCAAGGTTCGTAACTAATACCTTGGGAATTATTGGAAGGAAATGAAATTTCAAAACCGTATGTTTTGGCGTGAATTTTTAGCCATTGAAAAGCTGTTGTATTTTCAAATTATGGGATTAAATTTAGGTTTGGAAGTTGATCATCTCCTAAATCTACAGCATAGTCTGTATGATGTTCGCTATATGCTGGCGGTGGGCTAAATTTTGCGGCTTTTTGTTCTGATTGTTCTGAATTAAGACTTTGAACTTTTTTATTCCATAGTTTTTGTTGCTGCACAATAGTTCTAAATCCTGAAACTACAACTATCTAAACACCTTCGGTTCTAGCAGCATATATTAATTTGATTAATTCTTTGGCTGCTTTTTGGTTAAGTTAAGTTGTTCAAATCTCTGATATTCTCCTATACCATAATTAGCAACTATAATTAGGTTATTTCCATTAGCTTCTTGATCAGAAAAGTGTCCGAGTAAAGTTGTTTCTTTACCTATTTTTTGATGAGGATTAGATTTAGATAAGTAGGTAGGTGGAAAAATTTACCAGTACGTCCGAAGCGACTGGAACGGAGTGGAAAGAAGCAATCTCAAGGGTATGAGGTGCATCAACATTTCGTTACATAGTGAGGTTGATTCGCGCCCACCTACTTAAATCAGTTTTTGCCGGAGTATATTGGGGAGAAACAATGACTGTAGGAGCAGCATCTATTTCGGGTTTTGGTGCAAAATATTTTATAGTTGATAGCCCGAAAATCACAACTATTATTGCCATGAATTCCCCAATTATAAATATTTAAAATTGATTCAATAATTGACGCAAAATTTTCATAATAATTTAGTCTAAGTAGCTGGATATAAATTATGGTGACTGTGCAAGGAGTAGGGTTTAGGGATATAGGGTTTGGGGGAAATTAGCAAAAATTCCACAGTTAAGCTAAGACACATTTTAATTTTAAATTATATAAAATCCAGTTGATTAGTTTTGATTTTGTCTATCTACACAGCACTTTCAAAGCTTTCTTTATTCTGGCTCTTCTACTTCTCTACTTCCCTACTATTTAAATGATAAGTATATAACCGGACATAATATTATCTATTCCCTGTTCCCTGCTTCCTTATTTTCATAGTTAACTTGAAATTGTTTCTGATTACTTAAAGAACGCGGGAATTAGAGATTTTCCACTGACCGTCTACTAATTTTAAATTGTAAATAATAGTCAGAGTTTTAAAGTCTGTTTCATTGGGGTCTATTTTACCATTGCGATAAAGACTATATTCTTCAGTAATTCTAACTTTGATAGTAGCGGTGTTCTTATTGGCAAAAAATTGTTCAACTGATTCAAGTCTTTGCACGCCATATTTATAGTAAGCATTGTTGCTTTTTAGCCAATTTATCGAACCATCTACTCCTGCTGTTTTTTCATACAAATATTCTGTGGTTAATTCTTCAGCAATTTGACTGTTGTATGGAGGAGCAAACATTTTTTCTTTTGCTTTTAGCCAGGCTTCAATTAAATTTACTCCTTCTATTTCTGAGATTGAATTTATTTTTGAAGGTAGGGAAGGTTCAGGTGTAGAAGACTGAGTTGAAGTTGTTGGAATGGGTGATGGAGAAGTTTGTATATCTGGCTTGACAATTATCGGTTTTGAATCAATTTTTTCCTGGAATTTATCTTGGGAAATTGTCTTCATTATTGAGGGAAATATACTGCTTAAAACAATACCAATGAGAATAAATCCGCCAATTATACTACCTGTAATTATTGCTTTTGGCCAGTCACCCATCTGAGAAGCAGTTGGTTTGGCAGTGGCTGAGTTTGAGACTAAAGCTGGAGGAGGGTCGGAAGCTTCTGGTGGAGGTGAGGTGACAGAAGTTGACTTTGGGTCTGGAGGAGGTGCTGAGACAGATGAGACAGGCAGAAGAATCGGAGGAGGCGGGGAGGGAACTGTGGGAGCCATGGCAGTTGGGCCAAAGTTGAGGGAGTGAAGCATTTCTGTGGCGGTGGAGTAGCGATCGCTTGGATTTGATTCTGTTATTTTGTGTAAAATTTCTATGAGGGTAGGACTTATATTTGTCACAGATTTTTCCCATGGGGTATCTATTTCTAACTGGCGAGGATTTTTTCCTGTTAATAAATATATTATTGTTAATCCTAAACTGTATAAGTCGCTGGCATAAACTGGATGTCCTGCTGCTTGTTCGGGGGGCATAAATCCTGGAGTACCTATTACTATGGAGCGAGCAGGATTGCCTTGAGAATTGAATACTGTTCCCATTAATTCTTTGACGGCTCCAAAGTCAATTAATACTGGTAAGTCATCGGTTTCTCGCCAGATTATATTACCTGGTTTGATATCTCTATGGATAATTCTTTTGCTGTGAATATATTCTAAAACTGGCAGTAAACTTATTAGGATTTGTCGCACAGAGTTTTCATTGAATAATCCTTCAGTTTGTAATTTTTTTGTGAGGGTTTCTCCTTCTATCCATTCTTGTACTAAATAAAATTTTCCGTTTTCTGTAAAGTATGCGTATAATCGCGGAATCTGATTATTTGTTTCTCCTAGGTCTTCTAAAATTGCTGCTTCTCTTTGAAATCTTTCTTGTACAAGTTGATAAATTTTAGGATTATTTACTATGGGTTTAAGTTGTTTAATAACGCAGAGGCGACCAGATGGCATTTGAGTATCTTGGGCGAGAAATGTTTCACCAAATCCGCCACTTGCTAATGTGTTGATGATGCGATAACGGTTATTCAAAATTGGTTGATTCATACCATACCACCATTTATTTCAAATATTTCAAAGATAAGTACCTGGGAAAGCATTAATTTAACATTTGTAAGTAGGGAGTAGGGAATAAAAAATATACTTGTGGGATTTTACAGTGCATCTAAAAATAAATTTTCCTCCGCACTTTAACCTGACCAAATAAATCAGGTCTCAAGCCTCCCCTTGGCTGCGCCACGAGCTGTCGCTCTACAAGGGGATAAAAAAGAGAAATCCCCATTTTCAAGCCTCCCTATTCCGGGAGGTACTACTGTTAACGCAGTTCCTCTGAGACTAACTGAAATGACCATCAAATATACAATTAATTTTGTTTAACTACTTACATTATAAGGTAGGGATAAATAATTGATAAAATGGAAACTACTGTAAAATTCCTGAAATAATTGAGATTGCTTTTTTCCACTGGCAATGACATAGTTACTTTTAATTACGCCCATCTACTTATGAATTGGGTGATGTACAGAAAGTATAAAACCCATTTGGTATTTTTAGTTAATATTAAGTCATTCGTAGGAGCAAACGACCGTTAGCTTGGGCATACTCCGTAACCCCCCTAAAGGAATAGGTGAAGCAATACAGAAAAATTAAATAATTTGAGGGCTGATTTCTCCCTCAAAACTAATGCTTAAAACACTTGCAAATGGTAATTATATAGATATTGATTTGGTTCTATATAGAGAACAAAAACTTCCTAATTTCAAAGTAATAAATGCTAATTTTTTTGTTTGAAAACATCCTCTTAAATACTTTTTTACTTGCTATAACGGTTATCTTATGAATCAGATATAGATTTTTCCTTGTTCCCTGTTACTTCTTATATCAAGTCCGGGTAATAGCGTCATAATTCCTTTTACCTCACAACCTTAATTCTTTGCTTCTACCTTTTGCCTTCCCCCCATTTTTACAAGGGTTATTTTCTCCTTTTTCTCTTCTCTTTTCTCCTGACTCCTGACTCCTGACTCCTCCCTAATTATTTATAACTGTTCAACTGGATATGATATTAAGTCGTTCCCTAAAATCCAAAACTTGCATACCTCATCTATTTAAGAAATGCTATATACCTTTGATAGCGTTTCTCAGGCTAGGGTTATTTTCTCCTTTTTCTCTTCTCTTTTCTCCTGACTCCTGACTCCTGACTCCTCCCTAATTATTTATAACTGTTCAACTGGATATGATATTAAGTCGTTCCCTAAAATCCAAAACTTGTATACCTCATCTATTTAAGAAATGCTATGTACCTTTGATAGCGTTTCTCAGGCTAATGAGGTACACCTCATATCTCAATATTATTTTACACAGGAAAAGAGATAAAATTTACTGTACCTCACAAGTATAAGAATTGCTATTGTAATACCATTTTTATCAATGTTTGCTACAAATAGTTAGACTTTTTATAGGAGTCAGGAGTCAGCAATTTGTAGCTTAAATATCATTTATTATAGTTAATATCCATTTTTAAGACCCCGCCCTTAAGGGCGGGGTTTAAAGAGACATTTTACCAAAAATATTTTAATGACCCTTATTATTCATAATATTCTTTTTTCAAATTGGTAGAATACTACATTCAACAAAGATAGTTAAAGGGTTTCTCACCCTTTGTGAGGTACAGTTATCTTTTTTATTCCTATTCCCTGACGGAGCTGTTGCCTGTTGACTAAAACAAACGAATTTTGTACCTCATGCTTTTTAATAATTGCTATATATAACACCAAATTCAATAAAGATAGTTAAAGCATTTCTCACCCTTTGTGAGGTACAGTTATCTTTTTTATTCCTATTCCCTGACGGAGCTATTGCCTGACGGAGCTGTTGCCTAAAACCTAAAATTTTATACCTCACGCTTTTTGAGAATTGCTATATATTATTAATCTGTGATTCCCAACCAGTAGTATTGTTGTGCTGCTGTTAAATTACATGATAACTGGTGACTAAATAATCTCTTTTACGGAATAATCAAGGTTTAAAGCCTCTTCTTTTTTGAAGAAATAAATCAAACAAATCCTTTTCGTCAATCCTATCCGTTTTAAGGAGAGGTAATTATTAATTATTAATTGTTAAACTACAACCTATGACCTCATACCTAAAATTTACCTATACCAAAAATTTACAAGTTCAATATAATTTATATATAAATTTTCTAAATTTATATAGCAATCCTAAATGATTTGTGAAAAATTTAGATGTATTTATTTTGTCTTCTATCTACCACCTAATACCTAACACCTACCACCTACCGCCACCAAAAATTTATAACTGAAATAGGATTGCTATATACATTACGGTCTAAATAATCCGAGAGGATGCGATTTTCCACTTACCATCTATAAATTTTAAATTATAGATAACTTTTAGTTCGGAAGAAGCTGACCTTTTAGTTTCTAATTTATCATTTTTAAAAAGTTTGTATTCTTCGGTAATTTTCACTTTGATTGTGGCTTGATTTCCTTGAGCAGAGAAATCTTCAACACTTTCTACTTTTTGGACTCCATACTGATAGTAAGCATTGTTTTCTTTTAACCAAGCGATCGATCCATTTGAAGATGTAATCGTATTATAGACTTTTTCTGTTGTCAATTCTGCAGCAAGTTTTCGATTATAAGGAGGAGCAAATATCTCTTTTTTTGCTTTTAACCATGTCTGAATTAATTCTTCAGCTTGTTTTTGAGAAATTGATTCTACAGATTTGGTGGGATTTGGTAAGCTTGAAGATGTGGGGGGAGGCGCTGGAAAAGTTGGTGTGACTGACTGTGTTTGAGAAGATTTAATTAAGGTCTGATTGAGGATAATACCGATTAAAAAACATCCCCCCACGGCACTACCAATAATTACAGCTTTCTGCCAATTTTTGAAATTAACAGATAGTTGATGTAAAGGTCGCTCGAATCTTGTGATTTTATCTGTATTATTAATAACTGCCAATGGGGAAGCAGGGCGGTCTATTTTATTAGTAAGATTAGTAAAAGGCTGATTAGATTCAGATTCTAAAGCTGCTAACATTTCTGTAGCTGTGGCAAAGCGATCGCTAATATTAGGTTGAATTGCTTTATCTAAAATTGCTGCTAATTTAGGAGTTAAATTATTGGTATATTGCTGCCAAATAATTTTTCCCGTTTGTAAATCCATTTCTAAATCTTGAGGAATTTTTCTAGTCAGCAAATAAATTGTAGTTAATCCTAAACTATACAAATCGCTACTATAAACCGGTCTTCCTGCTGCCTGCTCAAAAGCCATATATCCAGGAGTACCAATCATAATAGAAATAGGTGTCGTATTGTGAGAATTAATTGCTGTGCTAATTAAATTTTTTACTGCTCCAAAATCAATTAAAACTGGCAAATCATCTGATTGGCGCAAAATAATATTTTCCGGCTTAATATCCCGATGAATAATATTTCTGCTATGTATATAGTTAATAACCGATAATAAACTAATCAAAATCTTCTGAACAGAAGTATCTGTCATTGGGCCTGTAGTTTCTACTTTTTCTGCCAGGGTTTTCCCCTCTATCCATTCTTGTACCAGATAAAATTGACCTGCTGTATCGCTGAAATAAGCATACAATTGGGGTATCTGGCTATTAGTTTCCCCTAATTCTTCCAAAATGGCCGCCTCCCGTTGGAAGCGCTGTAGTACCTGTTGGTAAATTTGGGGATTATTTGTGACTAATTTAAGTTGCTTAATTACACAGTAGCGACCGGAAGGCATTTGAGTATCTTGGGCTAAGAAAGTTTCCCCAAAGCCACCACTACTGAGTGCTCGTATAATTCGATAGCGATTGTTCAAAAGTGTCGGTTTCATATATGGGAGTATTACCCATTTCTTCTAATTCAGGATAACATACTTATTAGCTAAGAATCATTATAGAAAAATGAGAAAATTATTAGGATTAACTATTTTAGGAGTAGCAGTTGCTGGCTGCTCTAAAGGAAATTTGTCTATTTTGCTAGATACTTATATGTCTTTTTTGAATTTGATTAATGCCACTCCAAAAAATACCAATATTCAGGCAAACTTTGTTAGTAAAAATCAAGACAATAACAAAATTCAATCTGATGGCGAAACATTAATTTCTCGCCAATTATCTGTTTCAGTAAAATCATTAAAATTGCCTCTAATTCCTATCTCCGATACTACTTTAAAATCCCTAGATTTATCTGGTCAAACTTTATCACAATCATCTAATTTATCAACTGAAAATATTTTAAAAGAAGCACCTGTTGGTCCATCTCAACCCCCCACAAGACCATCAATAGATTTTCTCTTAAATAAAAGTAGTCGAGAAAAAAAAATTAACAAACTACCACTTGATAATATTCCAGAAGACCCTAGGTTTAAACCGGTGATGGAATATGCTATTCAACAGAAGCTTTCTGAAGGTTCGATGGGAGAAATTATGCAGGCGATCGCTGATTATTTTATTGGCACTCCCTACATATCTGGATTATTAGACCAGTCAAATCAAGAATCTTTAGTTATTACTTTAGATGGATTTGATTGTGTATTATTTGTGGAAACTGTTTTGGCAATGGCTAGGGGTATAGCAGTACAAGATTATTCTTATCTCACTTTTATTAATCATATTAGAGGGCAGCGTTATTGGAATGGTCAAATAAATGGATATTGCAGCCGTTTACATTATTTTTCGGAATGGATTACTGATAATCAAAGACGTGGTAATGTCAAGAATATTGGTGCAGAATTAGGTGGAGAAAGGATTAAGAAACAACTGTTTTTTATGAGTAAAAATAGAAGAAAATATCCACAAATTGCTAGTAATGATGATAATTATCAGTGCATTGTTAATATGGAGGATAATATTAGTAAGCTGAAAATTGATTATATTCCCTACTATAAAATTAGTAGTGTTTATTCTCAGCTAAAGCCGGGAGATATTATCGCCGTAGCAACAGAAATTAATGGATTAGATGTTACTCATACTGGCTTGGTTTATCGTAATTCAGATGGTAATATTGGTTTTATTCATGCTTCCCCTGCTGGAAAAGTAACTGTTGCTTATGATTTAGAAAGATATATTTGGAATGTGGAAAGTGCCATAGGAATTTTAGTGGCAAGACCTGTCGATCCACGGCGGTAGGGAGTGGGCATTCAATTAATAATTAACAATTAATAACTACATTTCCTTCAAACGGATAGGATTGATTAAAAGGATTTTTTTTATTTTTATCTTTATCTTTGATGCGACTCTTGCTTTAAACTTTAATTATTAGACATCTCCAAAAATTTGATTGGAGATATCTATTCGGTAAAACTCACATTTTTCATTTCTATTGTTTCTTCCTCTTCCAATATACTATTTCAGCAAAAAATAACTAAAAGCGATAGCGCAGCTAAAGGTAGTTATCGCACTCCCACTCAATAATTCTCTTGTTCATTTTAATAAGCACCTACGCAGAGCGAATCACTTACTTCAAAAATACACTAAAATTCATTTCCAAGCAACAACCCTATACTCCTTACACGTCAAGACTTACAACAAATAGCCGACGAGAACGCTATTGCAGCCAAATTACCCCCAATTTTCCCATAAATAGCTCATTTCAACTTTTTTTGAAAAAGTGAGTTTAAATTCCAAATATATTTAAACTTAATTGATAAGTTTAACTAATACAAAGTGTTTTTTACCAGCTATAAAAGCATAAAAAGTTTACAGTAGGGGCTAATGGTATTCGCCCCTAACTATATATATGTAGAGTCTCTGCGTAAATCCCGATCTATATACCAATCCTATTTCAGTTATAAATTTTTGGTGGTGGTAGGTGGTAGGTGTTAGGTATTAGGTGGTAGGTAGAAGACAAAATAAATACATCTAAATTTTTCACAAATCATTTAGGATTGCCATAGCACTACGCAAATAGGGCGCGGACATGAATAAAATTGAAATCCTTTACAACCAATAGTTGTCACGAAGAGACGCACAGACGCGGAGAAAGGGAGACGCGGAGACACCGATATGATGGGGGCTTGAACCCACCACCAATCGTCCGCCATCAAATCGTAGATTTTGATGGGGGACAAGGGACCTTAGGGGCTTTCAGCCCCGGACGCTCCGGTCGAGACACATCACGCTCCGCGTCCCCGTGTCCCCGCGTCTGTGCGTCATCTTGTTGACTTTAGCTGATAGCTGAAGCACTGATAGCTTAAAGCTTAAAAATTGTACCTGGCGACGGATTATTAAATCAATGAGTCAGAGCGAATAATTGTCACCGTAATGGCGCACTCTACAATAATGCACTATTTTTGGTGTGTCAATCCAGTAGCAGTCTAGTGGAGGATGGCGGAAATAACTAACCAGTTAAAAAACGTTCAAAAGCTTGTACAATAACCTTTCTTCCCTTTCCTACGGAATGCTGCGCAAACAGCATAGCTGCCTCCAGCATAGCTGCCTTTTTGCACTAGTAGGGTGCGTTGCAACGCACCATTAACCAAAGCAAGCCGAACCCAGAAAATTTTGCTATTTTTAAAAACTGCGCCATCATTAAAAAATCACCATTTATGACCCAAACCTCATTATCAGCAAATTCAGACAGTTTCAATTTTAGCCATCTAGTTAAAGATGTTAAAGTAGCCTTAATTATTAAATTAACCGGGCTATTTCTCACTTACTTAGTTCAAGTATTTTTAGCCCGATGGATGGGCAAGACCGACTACGGAATTTATGAATATGTCATCTCTTGGTCTTTACTATTAGCTATTCCAGCCGGGCTGGGTTTGCCTGATACGGTGTTGCGCTTAATTTCTGAATACCGAGTTAAACAAGATTTGGGACGTTTGGGCGGTATTATCCGTGGCAGCTTGTTGCTGACTCTGTTGGCTAGTTTCCTGGTGTGTCTGGTCAGCACGGGTGTTATCTTATTGCTTAACCATTATCTGAGCTTTGCCTACGTCACACCACTTCTGATCGGGATTTGGTTGGTGCCACTACAAGCTTTTGTGCTGTTGCTTTTGGAAACAGCTAGGGGGATGAAAGATATTACTCTAGCTTACGCTCCCTCTCAGATAGTATGGCCAACATTATTACTGTTAGGAGGATTGTTTTTTTGGCATAGAAACCACAGTCTCGGCAGCATAACAATAATCGAACTGGCAATGGTGATGTTGGCGATCGCCTTATTATTCCAGTTATGGCTGTTGTGGGGCAAATTAAATGCAGAGGTTGAGGAGACTGCTCCTGTTTATTCTTACCGCGAATGGGTAAGTATTGCCCTAGTTTTGTTATTACAAACAGGGTTTCAGACGATTTTGAGTCAAACAGATATCGTGATGGTGGGTTCGGTAATTGGGCCGGAGGAGGCGGGGGTTTACAGCGCGGCGCTAAAGACTTCTGCATGGGTGGCTTTTGTTTTGCAAACGGTTAATATCGTGGTCGCTCCTGTTTTTACTACGCTTTACACCCAAGGCGATCGGCAGGGGCTACAAAACCTAGTTTCCACGGTGACTGTCTGGATTTTCTGGTCTTCCCTAGTCATCACTGCTATTCTCGTTGCCTTTGCTAGACCTGTTATGGGAATTTTTGGGTCAGAATTTGTCGTCGCTAGCTGGCAGCTCAAGATTTTGGTTTTAGGACAACTGGTGAATGCTTTATGTGGCTCTGTCGGCTATTTGATGGTAATGACTGGTCATCAAAATAAAGGGGTTTTTGTTTATGGTTATACTGCCTTAATTAATGTGGTTTTGAATGGGATATTAATTCCTATATTCGGTTCGATGGGAGCGGCGATCGCTACTAGCTTGACGATGGCTCTGTGGAATATTTGGCTGAGTGCTCTAGTTATTAAGTATGTGGGTATTTACCCTTCGGTTTTTTATAGTTTCTTGCTTGGTAAAGGCGATCGCGCACCAGATTCTACTCCTGGAAATAATTCCTCAAATTAGTCTGCTTGCTCCCAGTAAGTATCCACCACGGCAAAAGAGTCTCCGAATAATTCTGAGTTTGGTTTTTGTTCTCCCAAAGCAGTTTTCGTTTTCCCATTGACAATGCTCTTTAGCAGGGAATTAATTTCTGGGGTCGGATTTTTGTGTTGATGGAAAAGAGCGATCGCGTAGGCAACAAAAGGATGAATATCCCCTAATTTAAAAGTTTCGCTACCCGTCACGGGAGTATTTAATTGCTGCAAAGAAGGCATGGCAGCATTTTCTGGTGCGTAGAGCAGATTGAGGTACAGGGGAATTAGTTGCCAAATAAGCTCTTGTGATTGAGGTGAAAAGGCGTAGGTCGCGATGGCTTCCCCAGGAACTAACAGCTCTATTTCATTGCTATTGCGTATTTTTCTTGTTGCAGAAGGGTAAGCACTCTTCTACCAAAGGCTTAAGTTCATCGGGCAAATTTACTTGCTTTTCTTCATAAGGAAGAAAGCCGCTAGAATTCATTACTGTAGAATACCAAGTTGGGGCAAAAGATGACAAAACACCTGTAAATAATAGTTGAGAGTCTTTTATTCCTGGCTGCCAAGCCAGCATTTTTTCAGAAAATTCTAGCCCGAATTTAGAACATAAGAGATTGAGAACTTTTTTCGGATTTTTTATGAAATCAGTTGAGTCGATAAGCAGAGGTGTCGTATCGCTGAATGCCTCAACTTCTTTGAATATGTTGTAAAGTTCCTCCATGCCTATATCGTGCCTTGTCACTTTTCCATAAACTCTGTGCCAAGATACAACAATTTCCTTGGGGTCTCTAATTAAAAAAAAGTTATGAAGACTCTGAAGCCAGTCTCTGCCAAATTCTGGTAGAACGTGTTTGCATATCTGCTTTTGGAAGGAAAAAGATGCCCCATTAGGTAAATCCCCAGTAATTTTTTGAATGACCCGCTCGTAATTCGTTTCATAAGCGTCTATAATCTCTTGTCGATGGGGATGATCGAAGCCAGACTTTAACAAATAATGTCCATAAAAAGGCTCATCAAAAACAACGCAGCCATCTAACTACTCAAAAGCTCTTGTCATTAATGTCGAACGACTTCTCGGACAAGTCCACAGAGCAAAGTGTTTCTTTTTTGTCAAAGTATTTTTTTTCATTTAGATACTTTTAATAACTTTAGGACTTACGCAAAAATATTATATACAGTAAACAAAAACTATAGTGCCACACTAGATGTAATGTTTACAACTATAAAATGTGTAAGTCCTGATTATATTTTAGTGGATTGACACGCCTATTACAAAATAAGATTTTTTTCAGAAGTTTTTGTGAATAGTATTCATCTTATTTTTGACTTATCTAGCTTCGGATTTTTTCCCATTTTCAATAATTTCGCTGCGAGAAGTTTTAGTTTTTCTGTCAGGATTAGCTGTTAATTCTGATGGTGATAAATTCACACCACCCCAGTTGTTCAAAAAATCTTTAATCAAAATTTCCTGCTGATTCCTTAACTCAGTTACATTGGGTCCTTTATTCAGAATTGTAAACCAAACAATTCCCTCTTTTTCTGTTGGAAAAGCACCTGCTAAAGCACTAACATAATCTAGAGTGCCAGACTTTACTACTGCTAACTTTGGAAGTTGTTTACGTTCATCTAAAATACCTTTATCTTTCCCAACAATTACAAACACATCTGCCACATTCATATTATATTGCTGAAGATATTTATCAATTGCTAGAAACATTCCTGTCGCAGCTCTAGGAGAAATGCGATTTTCTTCTCCTAAACCTGAACCATTAATTAGTTGAATTTCCTCTTTTGATACTCCTGTTGCTTTGGCTGCTTTTTCGGCAACTAATTGAGGGCCTCCTACAGCTTCAGCTAACATATCTGCCATTAAATTATTACTATATTGATTCATCTTTTTCACCAGTTCAGCCATGGGAAAAGAATAATGTTTAACTAATGGTTTGATATTCTCTGGAGGAGTGGGAGAAAATTCTACAATACCGTCAATTATTACTTGAGGTTTTGGCGTACCTACAGGCAATGTTTGATATTGAGTTAAAGCTTCTGTCGGCCAAATTTGACTGTTTAATCCTTGTCGAAGTAAATTACCAGCAGTCTGAGGATTAGATTCAAAATTCATGTAAAATTTATCAGTAATAATTAGATTACCAGTAACTCGTTGAATACCGATTTTATTTAATAAATTACCAATAGCGATCGCTTCTTCCCAAACAAATAATGGGTCTTCGCCACCTTGAATTACTAAATCTCCATTTAATACTCCATTTTTAATTGTTCCTGTTGTTCCAATTAAGGTGACAAATTGATGGTCTGCACCAAAAGTTTTTAAGGCTACTAAGGAGGTTGCTACTTTGGTAATTGAGGCTGCTGGTAAAGGAATTGTACCTTGATGATTTGCTAATAAAGTATCATTTGATTGTATCCAAATACCTTGATTTTGTTGAGAAAATCCTTGATTGGTTAATCTGTTTAAATATGTTTGTACTTCAGCAGAAGTTGTTGGCTCTGGATTATCTGGAGGTAATATTAAGGGTTTTTCAGGAATTTCCACTGATACTTGAGGAGAAGGTATTGTTTCTGGAGTGGGAGATGGTATTTCAGGTTCGGGAGTTTTACATCCAGTTAGATGTAAAATAGTTAGAGATAAAATTGTACTTATTGAAAGTTTTTTTAGCATTTTTTTTATCGAAAATTGTTGCTGGAAACCTACAGTATAATCTGTGATTTACTGTTGGGAAGAAAGCAACCAGCAATATAAATTACTTCCTCCCGTTAATTTAAAATAAACTTAATTGTTCGCCGTTAGTACCTTTGCATTTATTAGTAGATTGATTTCTGAATTTAGGTTTAACTTCAATAGTTTACTCAGAAATATCCTACAGATTTAACTGAACTGGATTAGTCAAAAATCCTACTTTCTTTTTTTAAGACAATTAGTGGTTTTCTGATTGACTAACTCACTAAAGCTATAAGTATAGCCATCCGCTATCTGCAAATATTGACAAGATTCATCGCTGATTTATTGTACAATTTCAGGTTTTTTTGTATGAAATTAACCAGTTTTTATAACAGCAACCAGACCAGTATAAACACCAAAAATGTTTACCTTTAGTGAGGACAGCTTTGACAATATCTCCAGTCATAATACCATAAAATTATTTTTGTCTGAGTTGAGGTTTAGTTCTAGGAAAACCATATTTATCTGGCTTAATCATTTGTCTACTACTTCTGCTCATCGCTTTGATAATTAATCGTTGATAGTTATGAAATAACTTGAAAATTTAGTGTTTGGTCATTGCACTTTAGACTATCAAACTCACAATCTTAATATAGCAATCCTATTTTTGTTTTGTAAAAATATCCAGCAAACAGAAAACAAGGGTAAGTGCCTAGGCAAAATGAATTACCATTATTTTTTTCCTCTAATTTTACAATACAGGTTTTTCAGCTTTAGAGTATGTGTACTTAATGCCAGCATGACTACTTAATACTTTTAGACTTTTTATTTATTCTTGGAATTTTTACAGATTATTTAGGATGGCTATGTGCTCGTTATTTACTCAGTCACTAATTTTAGCAGCTAACAGGAAAAATAACTATGATTTTAGATATGTATTTTTGGTATCCCTACATAGTAATGGTATTGAGTAAAACTCGCTCTTCACTTAAATCTTTATTCCTCCAAATATCTTTGAGTTTTTTGGTCGTGAAAAAATTATTACTCCCCTGCGGACTCTACCATTACTATCCACCACCACCATATTTTTTTTGTTCTGGGCTTTTAATTGTTTTCACAAAAAAGCATTCTCTTAAATAATTTTAGAAGAGTTTTTGCTAAAAATAAAACTATATTCTATGCTAATATTAGTTCAATAAAATCGTGCATTTAACTAGCAAAATGTTACCTGATTCTGATTAAATATAAATAGTTTTTGTCTATCTGTAAAATCAAATCTAAAATCTAATATTAGTATGAATAACAAAATAGGGCAACCGACCCTTTTAAGTAGTAATCCCTATATAGAACTAAATAATCAAGGCCAGACGATCGCCCTCCAACTCACACAAGACGAGCATACATTAGGACGCGATCGCCTCCGTGCCGACCTCATAGTGCCATCAGATTGGTTAGTCATCTCCAGTAACCATGCCACCATCCGGAAAATTGACGCTCGCTACCATATTTATGATGGTGACGGTCATCGAGCAAGTACAAACGGATTATTTCTTGACCGCACCCGCATTACTCCTACAGAAGGTCACATTTTGCAAAACGGCATTGAGATGAAAATTGGTCTCGACCCCCAAAATCAAATCCTACTCAAATATTTCGATCCGAATAATCCCATAACTCCGGTATCATTGCCAAACACGGAGTCAATATCCCTACAGGAGCGCTCGGTTTTGCTCGGTCGCGACCCGGATGCTACTCTACAATTAAATGCTCCCATTATTTCTCGCCGTCATGCCACCATTGAGCCTGATGGCAAGGGTAACTACATTCTCCGCGACCATAGTACAAATGGTGTGTTTGTCAATGGGGCGCGAGTTCAAAATTCTATGACTCTCACGGATGGGGCGAGAATTCAAATCGGACCTTTTTCTCTGATTCGTCGTGGCGATCGCTTGGAAGTATTTGACCCCGGTAATCAAATTCGTCTTGATGCCGATCGCCTATACAGAATAGTCAGAGACCAACGTGGAAAAACGCGAGTTTTGCTGAATGATATTTCTTTTGCGATCGAACCTGGGCAGTTTGTCGCGTTGGTGGGAGGTAGTGGCACTGGTAAGTCAACTTTGATGCGAACGCTATTAGGAATAGACCCCACAACTAAGGGCAAAGTTTACATTAATGGTGATGATTTAAGAAACAATTTTAATATCTATCGAACTCAAATTGGTTATGTACCTCAAGATGATATTATTCATCAAGAATTAACAGTATCGGAAGTCTTAACTTATGCTGCAAAATTACGATTACCTCCTGATATTAATGTCAAAGAAGTAGTGGGAAAAACTATCGAACAAATTGAGATGACAGATAGAAAAAATGTATTAGTAAATCAGTTAAGTGGAGGGCAGAGAAAACGAGTAAGTATAGGGGTAGAATTGTTAGCTGACCCGAAATTATTTTTCTTAGATGAACCCACATCTGGACTCGACCCAGGTTTAGATAAAAAAATGATGCAACTGTTAAGAAAGTTGGCAAATCAAGGACGGACAATTATTTTGGTTACCCATGCTACGGCTAATATTAGGATTTGCGATCGGATTGTCTTTTTAGGTCGAGGCGGGCGTTTATGTTACTTTGGTACTCCCAGAGAAGCTATAACTTTTTTCTCAGTAAATACTGGTGATTTTGCAGATATTTATAATGAACTAGAAACTAGTGATGAAAATGTTAATGAATGGGTAAATAACTTTCGTCAATCTGAATATCATCGGCGTTATATTGCTCATCATCTTAGTATTGGAGAAGGCAAACAAACTACTAAATTACCACCGAAGAAACAACCTGTTTCTTTTTGGAAACAACTTACTATTTTAACTCAACGTTATTTTAAATTAATTGTTCGAGACCCGATTAATTTAGGTTTGGCTCTGTTGACTGCTCCAATTGGTATTAGTTTAATTTTACTTGCAGTTAGCGATAAAAATCCATTAGTGGGAAACCCAGAACCAAGTTTAGCTCCCTTAGCATTACGAGTATTATTTGTATTTACTTGCGCTTGTTTATGGGTTGGTCTTTCTAGTTCGCTGCAAGAAATAGTCAAAGAATCAGCTATTTATATGCGGGAAAGATTAGTAAATTTAGGGTTACTTACTTATCTCGGTTCAAAAGTAGTAGTTCTGGGATTATTAGCAATTTTACAAACTATATTAATAGTAGCAGTAGTTATAATTGGCTTTAAAAATCCGCAGCCAGATTTAATTTCGTGGTCTGTAGGGGTTAGTATTACGACTTTTTTAACTTTGATGACTTGTATTAGTCTGGGATTAATGATTTCATCTATTGTTAAAAGTGCTGCTCAAGCTAATAGTGCTTTACCTTTAATATTGTTGCCTCAGATTATTTTTTCTGGTGTTTTATTCAAAATGACAGGTGTAGCGAGTAAATTTTCTTGGCTAATGTTAAGTCGTTGGTCTGTTGCTGCTTATGGAGCGCTTGTAAATGTGAATGGAATGGTGCCAGAAGCAACTAAGTTACCGGATGGCAGTACAATTCCTTTACCATTTCCAGGTTCGGATGTTTATAATGCAAGTTGGGAAAATCTAGGTTTATGTTGGGGAATATTGGGTTTACATTCATTGATTTATTTGGGGGTAACTATTTGGTCGCAGAAACGAAAAGATATTTTATAATTTATGTTGTTTGACACTATTTTGAATTTTTCATGGAGGAAGTTCGGTCTGTGCAAGACTTGCGGTAGTAACTTTTTTTTCATAAGACATAGGCGTGGAAAATAAATAAACCTTTTAATTAGAGCGGAATCGGAAAGAAAAAGTCACCCTAAAAAATCATTTTTCGTGCCTTTTTCGGAAAAATATCTTACCTGTTGCCTGTTGCCTACTCCTGCAAAAAATCTATATCTTTTTCCCAGAGGTCTATAGTAAAACAGAGACAAAAGCGCTCGAAATAAACTTGAAAACTTTATAATATTTCCCCGACATCATCAACTAAAAACTCGCTCGTTTCAGGAGATAGCAAAAAAATCATATATTCTGGCAATTCTAAAAAGTTGATTTTTTTTTCTCTCTTTGTTTTGATGCTTTTTTTCCTGTTTACTGTTCCTAAAACTATAAACTATAGTTAATCCTGTTATAAATTAAGATCGTATAAATTATGAAATATTGGCTAATAAAATCAGAACCAAAAACTTACAGCATCTCAGATATGAAAATTGAAAAAAACTGCATTTGGGATGGAGTAAGAAACTATCAAGCACGAAATTTTCTGCGACAAATGAATCAGGGAGATTTAGCATTTTTTTATCATTCCAATATTGTACCCCCTGGGATTATTGGTTTAGTGAAAGTGGTGGAAACTAATATTGCTGACCCCACTCAATTTGACCCGAAAAGCAAATATTATGACCCAAAATCAACTCCTAATTCGCCTCGATGGCAAACCGTATCTGTGGAATTTGTAGAAGAGTTTCCCACGTTAATATCTTTAGCTACTCTCAAACAAGAATTCAGTGGGGATGAATTGTTAGTTATTAGAAGAGGAAATCGGTTATCGGTGATGCCTGTGGCTGAGGATGTAGCTGAGAAAATTTTGGCAATGAAAAATCAAGATTAAATAAGAAAAAAGAAAGGCAAAACAAGGATGTTAAACACATATTTAGGTATGGAAAAAACTGGGAAAATTCCATAAATAAATACCGTAATGCCGCAAGTGTGTCAGGTGGAAATTTCGTGGTTTGAATGGTGGGCTAAAGATTGCCACGGGGCAGCGCGGGTAAATAAAAAAAGTGCTTTCTTTGCCCCCTTGCAATGACGGTAATGCTAGTGAGCTAGTTTAAGATTTGATATGAATTAGCTATTACTGTTTTTCAGGATTTTTGTTACTCTAAATATTCCCGAAATGGTTGTAAAATAATTCCTAAAATTTTATCAATTTCTTTCACATAATATTCTACTGAATCAATACAAACTATTTTGCCTTCTAGTGTTAAAATTTTCCAGTTTGTTCCGCTTGTAACTGCACCATAAATAACTTGAATTTGTTTGCCTGCTCGCTGATTAAAAAATTACGCTCCTATCATACTCCCAACACATTCTCCTAACCCACCAATAATATTTTCATTTTTCGCTTCAACAATGATAATAACTGGAGCCGTAATAAAATATTGTTTAGGGGAAAAACTGAGCAAAAAATCACAATATCCCTGCCATCCCAAATCTCAATCTATGTTAAATTCTGTTCCTGAAAATAAACTAATTCGATAATTTAATTGCCGTCTAACATCCGCTATAATTTGAGAAACTAACAGCTCATAACGAGCTTTTTCTATATTAATAGCAGTTGCCAGAGGAATATATTCTCGGAGAATAGTTGTGAGAATTTATGATGGTTTAATTGGTTCAACTTCAGAAAATAAATATTGATTTTCTTCGAGGGTTAATTCAAAAGTTGTTTTGGCATTTTCCAGTGTAAATTTACTGTAAGAAAGATTGCTCATAGTTATCATTGCTGGAATAAGCGGGCAATCGCGGGAGGATTGACCCTACAATATAGCAATCCTAAATCATTTGTCATAAATCAAAACACAGATAAAAAATCTGATACTCTGTTGCCTTCCGGAGCTGTTTCCTTGTTGTGAGATATTTTTACAAGGGCTAAAATAGGACTACAATATTGTATAATTTATCATTAGTCTTAAAAAACTATTTATTTAACTATTATTCAAGAAAACTATAAATATTGTCTTAAAACCAGATATAGAACAATTTGTAAAAGAGCTAATCAAGAGTGGAAAATATCAGGATGCTCTCGCAGTTAATCGGGAAGGATTACAGTTATTGGCAGAGCAAGAAGGGATTTATAAAGGACGATTTCAATAACTTAAACAGGAAGTAAAAATTGGTATTAAAGAACTAAAACGAGGTGAAGCGATATTTGATGAATTAGAACAAGATATTAGGCAAATATAAATTTTAATGGAACAGAAGGGTAAAAATTAAATGGGTAGATATATTTTTATTTTTTCTCCTTAAGCACGATTAGATTTAAAGGAAATTAATAGTTATCTGGCTTAAAAAAATCCACAACCGGCAAAAAAATTATCAGGAAAAATTAGACAAAAGTGCAGTATAATCTGGGATAATTAAGACCTCAATATTAGTAATTATGAATAACTTATTGCCAAAGCCACAAAATGGAAAAAGTTACTCAGGATTCGGTATTGTTTCTTGTTTATTTGCTCTAATTTTTTTTGGCAGTATAATAGGCAGTGTTTATATGGATGCTTACCTCTGGATACTTATCTGTTTATTAGGATTAGGGTTTGGTATAGCAGGAATTTTGCAAAAGTATAGAAACAATGTGTTTTTAATTGTAGGCATAATTGTTAACTAATGTACTTTTATATTGCTAGTACTAGCTTAATTACTGTGTACTCATAAACTGAAAAACTGCTGTAAGCTGATTTTGTATCACTTGAGAAAGAAATATAAGCTACTGTAGAATATCCAAAGTAGGTATAGGTTAGGTTGAAGAATAAAACTCAACATTTTCAGAGTTGTTGTTGGGTTTATCCGGAGGATAAGCTACGCTAACACTTCATTCTACCCAACCTATAATTATCTAACTTCACTATAATACCAATACCATTTTGCCAAAGTAATTTTTCATAACTAGCTGGACAAAATTATTTGTGTATTTACTAATCAGCTATATTTCTTTTACTTTTTGCTTCTTATTCTAATTCCTCCAAATATTTATAGCGGTTTTGATAAATATGGAACATTCTTCTAAGAACAAAACTATTATAGGGACGTTACATGGAAGGTTGTCTATAATTTTGCCTGACTACTTAAGCAAATTTTGTATCACTTTATAAAAAAATATAGGCTACTCTGGAATCATCCAAAGTAGCCATAAATTAACTATTAACTATTTAAAAAACTGGGGAAAAAATCTCAGATAGCCCTAAATCAAAGCAGCCATCTTCACATCATTAGTCGCCAATAACTCCTGCAACTCATCAGAGTCAACAGTCTCCTTCTCAACCAACATCTGTGCCAACTGATCCAACACATGACGGTTGCCTACCAAAACTTCCTTCGCACGACGATAAGCTTGGTCTACCAAATTCCGAACCTCATCATCAATAGCAGCAGCAGTCTCCTCAGAGAAATCACGCTCCGCCATAATATCCCGACCTAAGAACATATTACCGTTCTGACGGCCAAGAGCAACTGGACCCAAGCGATCGCTCATGCCAAACCGAGTCACCATTTGCCTGGCCACACGGGCCACCTGCTGCAAATCGTTAGAAGCCCCAGTAGTCACCTCCTCATCGCCAAAAATAATCTCCTCAGCCAGACGACCACCCAAAGCCACAGCCATCTGATTTTGTAGATAAGCACGGGAATATAAACCAGAGTCCATCCGGTCTTCACTAGGAGTAAACCAAGTCAAACCCCCAGCCCCACCACGAGGAATAATACTAATTTTCTGCACTGGGTCATAATCAGGCATCAAGGCCCCAACCAAAGCGTGACCAGCCTCGTGATATGCCACTAACTCCTTGCGCTTCTCGCTCATTACCCGGTCTTTCTTCTCTGGGCCAGCCAATACCCGGTCAATGGCATCATTAACTTCATCCATTGAGATTTCAGTTAAGTTGCGACGAGCTGCCAGAATAGCTGCTTCATTTAATAGATTAGATAAATCTGCGCCAGTAAATCCAGGTGTCCGACGGGCAATTTTTTGTAAGTCCACATCTTTGGAGAGGCTCTTACCACGGGCGTGAACATTGAGAATTTCTAGACGACCTGCATAGTCGGGGCGGTCTACCACTACTTGACGGTCAAAACGACCGGGGCGAAGTAAGGCCGAATCTAATACATCGGGGCGGTTAGTAGCAGCAATAATAATGATGCCTGTGTTGCCTTCAAAACCATCCATTTCGGTGAGTAACTGGTTGAGAGTTTGTTCTCTTTCGTCGTTACCACCGCCTAAACCGGCACCCCGTTGTCTACCCACCGCGTCAATTTCGTCAATAAATACGATACAGGGAGCGTTAGATTTGGCCTGCTCAAATAAGTCGCGGACGCGGGAAGCACCCACACCTACGAACATTTCGACAAATTCCGAACCGGAGATGGAGAAGAATGGTACTCCTGCTTCCCCAGCCACTGCTTTGGCTAATAGGGTCTTACCTGTTCCGGGAGGGCCAACTAATAGTACACCTTTTGGAATTTTGGCTCCTATGGCTGTGAAGCGATCGGCATTTTTCAGGAAGTCTACTACTTCTGCTAGTTCTAGTTTGGCTTGTTCGATTCCTGCTACATCCCCAAAGGTGACTTGGGTTTGGGGTTCCATTTGGACTCTAGCTTTGGATTTACCAAAGTTCATGGCTTGGCTACCAGGTCCACTTTGGGCGCGACGTAGTAGGAAGAACAATCCTACTAATAGTAATATGGGGAAGAATAAGCTACTTAGTGCTCTGACCCAGAAGCCTTCTTCACTTTGGGGCAGTACGGAAATATCTACGTTGTTTTGAGTCAGGATGTTGATTAGGTCAGGGTCGTTGGGTAGGTTAACGCGGACTGTACTACCGTCGGCTATTTTGACTCGCGCTACTGTTCGGTCAGAGCTGATACTGACTCCATCTATGTTGTTACTTTCTAGTTGTTGAATAAAGCGACTGTATTTCCAGGTTTCCTGAGTCTGGGGTTGTTTATCAAAAAATGCTGTTGCTAAGGCTATGACAACTATTGCTAATAGAGCGTATAGCCCTGCATTTCTCCACCTTTTATTATTCACTGGGGTCGATCCTCCTAATTTTCTCTAGTGCTGGGACTTTTTTTAATTCAGGTATATTAACTTATGTTAACTTATCTCTAATATAATATCACAGGATTAACTAAGTCAAAAGTCTAAACTTAACAGCCACAAGTTTAAAATAATCCAGAATGGCTCTTCTGTTTTTTGAGTAGAGTACCTATTCTCTTAGAGTTCTAGATTTATACTATTCTTATTTTGACTCATCAGTTTGGTAATTGACTATGATAGTTTTCTCAAGCATTTTTGCTCGAATTTCCTATAATACTAATGCTCAAGGAATATGATTAATTTGAACTATCTAGAAACTTCAGGATGGCTCAATTCATTAACAGAACAAAAGCCAATAGATTACAATTATCATTCTCTTCCTTGGTATTCTTATCCCGCTATCGAATTTATTGAGGATAAATTAAAGAGTAATTTTCGAGTATTTGAATATGGAAGCGGACAATCAAGTTTTTGGTATGCTGACCGAGTTGCACAAGTAATTTCTGTAGAACATAATCCTGATTATTTTATCGAAATTCAAACTTCTATGCCAGAAAATGTGATGGTTTCTTTGGTAGAGGATTGGGAAAAATATGCTGCTGAAATTAATAAGTATGGTGATGGTTATTTTGATGTAATTGTGATTGATGGGATTAATAGGGTGGGTTGTGCTGAGGTTTGTTATCGCAAGTTAACAGCAAATGGTTTGATTATTTTTGATAATTCGGACCGAGAGGAAAATGATGTAGCCCTAGAGTTTCTCGAAGAGAAAAATTTTAAACGATTAGATTTTTACGGTCTAATTCCTTCTCAAAAATATAAAGTTTGTACTTCTATATTTTGGCAGAATGAAGATTTATTTTATCGGGGTAGTTTACCTAGTCGAAAAAAATCTTGTTTGGGAATTTCACTCGGTCAAGCTGAGGCAATTGATCGAAGAGAAAATAAAAGTAGAGACAGTCAAGAGCGAAATATTTTGGCTTGCTATGAAGCTATTAAAAATAAACCCTATTCTGCTGTAGCTTATCAGCAATTAGGAGATGTCTGGCATTCTCAAGGTCAAGTTGAAAAGTCTATTCGTTCTTATCATAAGGCAATACAATTACAGCCTGATTTGACAGTAGTTCATAAGCATCTCGGCAATATTTATTACCAAAAAGGGCAATTTGAACGGGCGATCGCTCACTATCAAAAAGTTCTAGCACTTGAACCTAAATCGGCAGATATATATTGGAATATTAGTCAGGTTTTGCAGCAGCAAGGTAGATTATTCGAGGCTAATATTTATCAGGAAAGAGCATTAGAAATACAACCTAATTTAGCTAGAAAATCATTTGCTTTGAATCAGCTTGATATTAAACTTACTCCTTATTTAAGTTGGGAAAATGGATTTTTTATTGAAGCAGGAGCAAATGATGGGATAAGTCAAAGTAATAGTTTATATTTTGAAAAATACAAAAAATGGCAAGGTATTCTGATAGAAGCAATACCAGATTTAGTGGCAGAATGTAGAATTAATCGCCCTTATTCAGTGGTGTAAAATTATGCTTTAGTACCTTTTTGTTATGGTGAAGATTATGTGAAAATGTATTATTGTAATCTGATGTCTTTTGTTGAGGGGGCGATGACTTCTGAGGAGGAAAAAAAGGTTCATTTAAAAACAGGTTGCCAAGTTCAAAATATTAATCATACTTATGAAATTAATGTGCCAGCCATGACATTAACTGCAATTCTTGACAAGCATCGAGTTAAAAATATTGATTTATTTTCGTTAGATGTTGAAGGCTTTGAATTAAATGTATTGCAAGGTATTGATTTTGATAAATACCAACCAAAATTTATGTTGATAGAAGTTCGTTATGGAGATAAAAAAGCAATCGACTCTTTTTTAAAACCATTATATGAACCTATTGCAGAATTATCTAATTCTATAAATCAGACTATTCCGGAACGTTCTTATCAAGATATTTTATATCAAGCGACTAGTCTGTAAACTTTGAAATGATGGATAGATTTTTCTAACGCATGATTTGGGAGTAATACTTTTTGTGATTGGCTACCCCTAAAAAGAACCTTGATGACCTCTAAGTAGGTACGCAAAATTAATTGTATATTTGATGGTGAGGTCAAATAGGTAGGAAGGCGTTACTAAATTAGTGTATGATATTAACTTTAATTACTTAGAAGTTAGCAGTCAGGAAAAAGAAAAGTGCTTTTCGGTCAATTAAGTAAAGACAATATCTAACTAATTTTGCCATTCAGAGAATAACTCTTAATTTACCATTATTACTTATTTCATACCTCAAATCACTAACGCAGGTAGGAAAAATTATTTTTATATCCACTTCTCAAACACACAAGTATATTTTTTATTCCCTACTCCCGTAGAGGCTAACGGCCGTTAGCCCCTACAAATGTTAAATTAATTTTGAACAGGTACTTAATATCATGTCCGGAATAATTAGCGATAGAACTCCGTTCCGCTTACGCGACCAAAAAAACTATCTTCTCTATACAGGGTAAATGTCTTGATTCTTCCTACTCCCTACTCACTTATTTATAAGTATTTAACCGGACATGACATTACTAGTACATTTCATTATTTATCAAGGGTTATAAATTACCAGAATGATTGATTTTTAATAATTGGGAATTTACTGACCATCAAAATTTATGAAACAGACGACTACTAAAATTATAGCAATTCTCATACTTGTGAGGTACAGTAAATTTTTTCTCTTTTCCTGTATAAAATAATATTGAGATATGAGATGTGCCTCATAAGTCCGATAAAAGCTATATTTGAAAGTAAAAGAAAATTAAAAATGACTCAATTTAAATTAAAAATACCTGTTGTTCTAATTATATTTAATCGACCAGATACAACGGAAAAAGTATTTGAGGTAATTCGTCAAGTAAAGCCACCTCAATTATTTGTAATTGCTGATGCTCCTCGCCAAAAAAAAATGGGAGAATCGGAGAAATGTCAGGCAGTAAAGGAAATAATTAATCTGGTTGATTGGCAATGTGAGGTTTTAACTAATTATACTGAGATAAATTTAGGTTGCAGAGAGCGAGTTTATAGTGGATTAAATTGGGTTTTCAGTTTAGTAGAATCAGCAATTATTCTGGAAGATGATTGTGTACCTCATCCAAGTTTTTTTCGATTTTGCGAAGAGTTATTAGAAAGATATAGAGATGATGAGAAAATCATGGCTATATCTGGGGATAATTTTCAGTTTGGTAATAATCCTACAGAAGATAGTTATTATTTCTCTCGCTATCCCCATTGTTGGGGTTGGGCAACCTGGCGAAGAGCGTGGAAAAATTATGATAATCGGATGCAGTTATGGTCTGAAGTTCGGGATAGTAATTGGTTAGAAAATATTCTACAAAATACTCAGGCAGTTAAATATTGGTCGGAGATTTTTCAGGATAATTATCAAGGCTTTAATTCTTGGGCTTATGCTTGGGCATTTGCCTGTTGGAATCATCATGGTTTAACTATTTTACCGAAGGTTAATTTAGTTTCTAATATTGGTTTTGGCAAGGAAGCTACCCACACTTCAAATATCAATAGATTTGCCAATATGTCTGTGGCAGAAATGATTTTTCCTTTAAATCATCCGCCCTTAATTATTCCTAATATTCAAGCAGACGACTTTACAGAAAAAACAATGTTTAGTGGCAGTGTCTCTGAGCAATGTAAAATTTGTGGTGGAGCTTCCTACTACTTTGATACTGCTAAAATTTTGGATAAATATAATATTAATTATTTTCAATGTTCCAACTGCGGGTTTGTACAAACAGAAAATTCTTACTGGTTAGCAGAAGCTTATTCCGAACCAATAGCTAGTAGTGATGTGGGTTTAGTAGGGAGAAATATAGAACTTGCACAAATAACAGAAAATATAATTCATAGTTTGTTTAACCGCCAAGATAAATTTCTCGATTATGGTTCGGGTTATGGTTTATTAGTGCGACTAATAAGGAATTCAGGATTAGATTTTTACGGGTACGATCGCTATTGTGAGAATATTTTTTCTAAAGATTTTGAAGTGGATGATATTTCTGACACAAAATATGAGTTAATTACAGCTTTTGAAGTATTTGAACATTTAGTTAATCCTATTGCAGAAATAGAGCAAATTCTCCAATATTCCCGAAATATTTTATTCAGTACACAGCTATTACCAAAGGAAAATCCTCAACCTCAAAATTGGTGGTATTATGCTCTTGACGAAGGTCAGCATATTTCTATATATACTCTCAAAACTTTATCGATAATTGCTGCCCGGTTTCAACTCAAATTATATTCTTATGGAGATTCTCTACATTTGCTGACAGAGAAAGAAATTTCTCCTGTTTTATTTCAGCAATTATGTCAGATAGACCAAACAAGAAAAACCCAAAATATTTTGACCGAACAGAAATATTTAAAAATAATCAAAGCCATGAAAAACACTTCTCAAGAATTAGTTAATAGTCAATTGAAAATTTTAGTTGATGGGGTTTTCTTCCAACTTAACAATACAGGTATAGCCAGAGTTTGGAAATCTCTATTATCTGCATGGGTAACTGATGGTTTTGCCCAACATATTTTAGTATTAGACAGAGGTGGTACTGCCCCTAAAATTCCTGGGATTGAATATCGAATAGTGCCCCTCTATGACTACAGTAAAATAGAGAGCGATCGCCAAATCTTACAGGCAATATGTGATGCAGAAAAGGCAGATTTATTTATCTCTACTTACTACACTAAACCGATTTCTACAGCTTCTGTATTTATGGCTTATGACATGATTCCAGAAGTATATGGAAAAAATTTGAATCATCCAGAGTGGAAAGAAAAACATCACGGAATTCGCCATGCAATTTCCTACATTACAATCTCTGAAAATACTGCTCGTGAGTTAATCAAATATTTCCCCAATATCTCATCAGATTTAGTAACTGTAGCTCATTGCGGAGTAGACGATAATTTTTCAATTTCTAGTTCCCAAGAAGTTACTAATTTTAAATTAAGATACAACATCTCTCGTTCATATTTTTTGATAGTGGGAGAGAGAATTGGTTGGCAAGGTTATAAAAATACTACTTTATTTTTTCAGGCTTTTTCTCAACTGCCAAATTCCGAAAATTTTGAGATTGTCTGTGTAGGGGGGAAACCTGAATTAGAAACTGAACTGAAAAGATTTATTTCTGAAAATAAGATACATCTGTTACAACTAAATGACGATGAACTAAAAATTGCTTATTCTGGAGCTACAGCATTAATTTATCCATCAAAATATGAAGGTTTTGGAATGCCTATTGTTGAAGCAATGGCTTGTGGTTGTCCAGTTATAACTTGCCCAAATGCCTCTATTCCAGAAGTGGCAGAAACAGCAGTATTTTATGTAAATGATAATGATATTAATGGCTTGATAAATGCTTTGACCGAAGTGCAAAAATCTGAAGTTCGTCAATCATTAATTAATGCTGGATTAACACAGGCTAAAAATTTTTCTTGGTCGAAAATGGCAAAGATTGTTAGTTCTGTTTTAGTAGAAACTGCAAGTAATATATCCATCGCTCCATCTGAACCTATAAATACAAAACAACTTGCTTTACAACGCCAATTTTGGAATGTTAATTCTCTAGATGAAGCCATGTTTGGGCGGGTATTAGCTTATGGAGGAATAGACAAACTTTCTCCAGAAGAAAAAAGCCAAGCTTGGCAAGAGTCAATACAAACTTGGATTCCCC
>JBARXI010000568.1:0-3818 GCA_049647275.1 Microcoleaceae cyanobacterium | reverse complement strand
TATATTAGTAACACAAAGTATCTCTAATACCTATAAAACTGTACAACTTAACTATCTTCATAAGTAGCGATCGCTCCTTGAAAGATAGTTACAGTAAGTGCTTGAGAATTTTTGGAGATGTCTAATGGATAATTGATAATTACCTCTCCCTAAAACGGATAGGATTGAATAAAAGGAAAATTTTTTCTTCACAGGAGTCGATTGGATATGGCGAGGAGACCTCGCCATCCCACCCTACGGTTCGCTCCGCTTTACATGTCGCTCCGCGAAGAGCGGAGTTGTGCGCCAGCATGCGCGACCGCTTGTTTCTCCTTTAAAGGAGAGGCTTTAAACCTTAATTATTCGGTAATAAGAAGAAATATCCCGCCTAAGTTTTGAGTTTTTTTCATACTCTGGGCAACTGAGGCAATCGCAGAGCGTTCAAGCAGCAATCTTCCTAAATTCGGCTGCGCTTTAGACTTAGAATATTGGTTTGTGTCCGCTTTGTGTCCCTCGTACCGCTCATTCATCCCAGTTTGTTTGATTGACGCAGGTTTTAAATCACTCCGTGAAGGCGATCACTCCACCAACAATAAGCCATAATACTTATCTGCCTTGGCCCATGTATAATGAGTTTGTAGGCATTGTAGGGATTTCTTATATTATTGATATATAAGTCTAAAAATGCTCGATCCCACCCCATGGTGAATCATCAAAAATCGAGTAACTATTAATCACTTATGGGCTATGGGCCATGTCAGATAATTCAGGTTTGCTGGTGATGAATAATTCTGCTGCTATTAACGCCATCAGCCACTATATTTACCAAACTATTGTTTCCATTCAACAGCAACACCCAAAATGGATAACTTCAAAGTACAGGAACATTCCTTGGCATCATCCCAAGTATAAATCTAGTTTGATTGATAAATTGACAAAAAGACTTTCTTGTGTTATAAAAAAAGATACTTTGAGCCTTAAAGTCAAAAATTATCTCCAAATTATTCTGACTCCAGAGTTTATTAATTCGGCTCAATATCATGCTTTAATTGCTGAGATAGACCGACATATTTATCCAGAAATAACTATCGCTTCATCAGACAGAATTATTAATTCTCAGATTCGGGGTTTCTGCACAAATGGAACCAAATTAGTAGAGCTAGGAATTGCTATATTGCTGTTAGATGTAGAAAATTTACCACTTGATACTGAAACCGAAAAAATCCTTGTAGATATCTGCAATTATCCGATTCAAATTAAAGTCGCCTTTGCTAATTGGCGCAGTATGGGAAAAAAAGATGAAGAATTTCATCAACGTGGTTATCAATTAATTCATGTTCCCCCTGGAAAAGATAGCGCAGACTTAAAAATGGCAACGGTTGGTGCATCTATTTTTGTGCATTATCCCAGGGCTAAGGAAGTTTTAGTTTGCTCCTCTGACCGAGGATTAACTCATCTAGGTACGACTTTACAATCTCATGGATTAACTGTATATCAGGTGCGGAAATATAAAAACGAAATTACTATTTTGAATAGTCAAACTGGGGAATCAGAAATATATTCTCTCTCACTTCCAGATATTCCTACCCTCGATCGATTTATTATTCAACTGCAAGAGTTAATTCAAGCAGAAACAGAAAAAATAGGATTACAATGGATTAAATTTTCTAGAATTTCTGCTTTATATAAGGAGATGTACAAACTTAATCTTAAAGATGTAGTTTCGACTTACTTTCCTGGGGAACAGTCAAAGCAGATATTTATCAATTATCCCGCTTATTTTGCTATCCACAAACCTTCGCATCAATCACAAGTTTATGTTAGTATTTTTAACTGGTTTAAGCCAGAAGAAAATAATATCTCAATTCCTGCCACAAATAACGTCGAAGAGTTGGTAAGTATTACTGATATTTCTGATATTTCTGATATTACTTCCCAGGAAATTCTGGAAAAAGTTTTGGTAAAAATTGTGCATAATTTAACTGCTAAATCTCCAGGTAGTTATACTCCTATTTCTAATCTCAGTAGTGAGTTTAATAGATTATATGGTAGAGCGATTACAAAAACTATTAAGGGATTTCAAGCAAATCAAAAGTTTCCTAAATTTTTGGAATTATGTAGTTCGCTGAAGTTGTATAAATCTGAAGAGGGTCGTTGGTTTGTGGGACTGAATTAAGCTGTCAGATGTTAGATAGTACTATGTCCGGTTGAATAGTTATATAGCAATTCCCAAAAAGCGTGAGGTACAAAATTTTAGGTTTGAGGGAACACCGGAGCTGGGAACAGGGAATAAAAAGACAAAAAGATAACTGTACCTCACGACCTTGGGAAACGCTATAAATAACGAGGGAGGAGTCAGGAGTTAGAAGGTAATAAGAGAGAAGAGGAGGCAAGAGTAGAATAAAGTTTTATTAGACCTAATTATCTCGACATGATTAGAACCCCTAACCGAATATTAGCCAATATTAAGTTTTTTGAGAAGTAGTCAGTAGTCAGTAGTCAGTAGTCAGGAGATGGAGGGAGGCACTTGCAGAAAAAGGTTGAAAAATACTCCTTTACTCCAATACTTCCTATCTCTCCATCTGCTTTTTAATTAAATTAAATAGATATAAAATGGGTTCTATAAAATACGAAAGTCAAAAATTTTAAATTACAGCAGATTTCAGGTATATAAAATACAAACATTAGCAGTCCTGCAGCCGTAATGGTATTGAGTAAAACTTCGCACTCAGCTCAAATAGATTCATTGCCGAAATAACATTCCCACACTCCTTCTACCATTACTATAGACCTCTACCGAAAAGAGGGAGTAGGGAGTAGGGAGTAGGGAGTAGGGAGTAGGGAGTAGGGAGTAGGGAGTAGGGAGTAGTGAGTAGGGGGAGAGAATTAATGATTCCTGCACAATAATTGATTTGATTTTTGATTATCACCAGATGTCTTATGCACCACTGCCCAAAAGTTTAAGAGTTTGTCCTTAAAGATGGGGGTTTAAATAGGGTAAACCCTATCTATTCTCTTAGCAGCAGCTTTGCGGAGCGCAAAAGTATTGACTGATATTGGAACTTTGCATTTTTGAGTTGAAAAAAGTGCCAGCTTTTCGGTGGAAAAAGGTCAATTTTCTAGTATTTTGGGATGATTATGGCAGAAAAATTGAGTGACAATTTTCCCGACTAACTCCTCTATAATTCCCCGTTCCTCCTGAGGAGGAGACTCCTGATGAGGAGACTCCTACCCTTACCAAAAGATTTCCCATAAGCAAACCCTAAATAAAATTTTTGTTTGTGGTACGGACATTTTGCCCTTAATGGGGGTTTACCTCACAAAAGATGAAATTCGCTGTAAATTTATTGGTGATGGCTGTATCATAAAAGAAAATGTGAATAAATGTAAAGATAAAATAAATGCAAGACAAAGTTGTAGTAATAGTAGGCGCGACTGGAGGTATAGGTGCAGCAGTAGCACAAAAACTAGCAAATTCTGGCGCAAACTTAGTCTTAGCTGCTAGAGACCGCAATAAATTGGACAGTTTAACAGCCCAACTATCTACGACCCAAACTCTCGCCATCCCCACAGATATTACCAACCAACAGGAAGTAGAAAGCCTAATGGAAAAAGCTTCGAGCCATTTTGGCAAAATTGATGTGTTGGTCAATGCAGCGGGTGCAGGTATTCTCAAGCAGTGGAACAAAATTGAAGCTGCTGACCTTGATAGGGTAGTGCGTCAGCAAAGTGTGGGATAAATAATTAGGTCGTTCCAACTCCAAGGAGCGATAATGCTGACGCAACGCTCCGCGAACGCCAACTTAGCTCAATGTGGCTGCAGTATTTTCTTTGCGACT
>JBARXI010000567.1:0-3248 GCA_049647275.1 Microcoleaceae cyanobacterium | reverse complement strand
TATTTACCACAAGCAGGGTATGTATACCTTCCTAAAAAAGATGAAAGATATAATCCTGTTGAAGAGAAAACAGAAGAAAACATTGATTTAATAAAACAGGCTAACGAGCTTGGTTTAGGTTCACCTTCTACTCTCAAAAGACTATCAGAAGAGACTTTAAAAGAGCGTATTGAAAATAAATTAAAAGAGTCTAACTAATGTGGTTAACTACAGCAGAGATTAAAGCTCTATTAGATATAACAACAACAGATTATGATGCTCAGATAGACACATATAACCCTATAGCTCAAGATTCAGTTGAAAGATACATATGCCCTACTGTTATTAATGAAGACGAGGGAGAGACTTTACCTGTAGGATATACTCCACATTACGCAAGGTTGGTTTGGTTAATGCTTAATGAAGGGTCAACAAGCATATCAACTAATAAAGTTAAGTCTCAATCTATGGATGGTGAGTCTATAACTTATGCAGATAAAAAAGGTACTGATATACAAGAAACAAGTGACGCACAGCTTAAAAAGTTTTTACCACTTAGAAGGAGCTACCAGTAATGTGGAAAGAGTGGTCTAAAAACCTTGAAATATCTTCATGTAGCTTTGTTGATCCTAATGGCGGAACAACTACTCTAGATGAAAACTATCAGCCTGTTTATGTTCCAGCTGAGCCTATAAAGTTAGATGGAGTTAAGCTTGCTTTGACGGTAAGTGAAAGATCAGCAAGGCAACAATTGCAAGATAGTAGCACATTTAAGATAGTATTAGACGACACTGAAAATGCAAGATTATTAAACAATAAATATAAAGTAACGGTTGACACTGTAGAATATGAGATAACAGGTGTTAAAAAACCAAGATTGCCAAACAGTTTGATTACTGTTTACATAAAGGAATAGATTATGCCTGTTGAGATAATAGACGAAGATCCTGTAGATATTACAGTTATCAATAAAACAAATAAACCTTTAATAGCAAAGTTTAACCAAGTTAAAGTTGCAAATACTTTAGCAGTAGAAACGGCAATAAATGATCTAAGCGTAACCGTAGCAGATTCAACAGGATTTACCGTAGGGCAATATTTAATATTGTATAATGGTGATACGGACAGATATTACACAGGATATATCTTAAATATAACAGGCAATGTTATTTACTTAGACACTCCTCTGGATTCAGTGTTCCCTATTGGAACGCCGGCAAACGGAGCTATAACAAACATGGCAGTCGATGGATCTTCAACAACACAAGTATTTGGTCTAAGGGGAATTCCTGTAGAAAAGCCTTTAAATGAAACTTTTAATATTACAAGAATAATATTTAACTGTCTAACTGCAACGGCTGTTGATCTCTTAAAGTTCGCAGACTTAACAGCACTTACATATGGGCTAGTTTTAAGAAGAAGAAACGGGGATTATTTTAACATATTTAATGTTAAATCTAACGCAGATATTGAAGGAATAACCCTTGACTGGAAACCTTTTTCTGCAACTAAGCCAAATGAAGGACAAGACGGATTCAGTGCAAGATTGACTTTTAACGGACAAGAGAAGATGGACGTTGTTATTAATTTGATTGAAGGCACAGACTTAGAGTTTTTAGTACAAGATGATCTGACGGGGATAACAAGGCTCGAAGTTATAGCCGAAGGGCATGTAGTAGACCCAAATGAAAGGAGTTAGGATGATAAAACACAAACCAAAAGATGGAACAAATGTAAAACTAGACGGTAAAATATATTACTGTATAAATGGAATTGTTGAACTACCAAAAGCGTATAAACAATTTAATCCAATTGAAGAAGAGATTATTATTAAAGATAAAAAGAAAAAGGAGAAGAAAGAAAATGCCAGAGAAGATTGATAATGAGAAAGTAAAAGAATTAAGGTTATCTGAAAAAGAGCTACAAGAGGTCCTAACATATCTTGGAGATATCCCAAAAAAGTATGCAGACCCTTTATATAATAGTTTAGTGAAACAATTCCAGGAACAGAACAAAGAGGAAACTACTTAATTAATGTTAAGTAGTATGGTATAGTAAATCATGGCTTTAGAAGTAAAAACAATTTGGAATGGTGCGAAAATATCTCAAGAGTTAGACAATGCAGTATTCAAAGCGTTGACTAGAGCCAGCAATATCATGCAAACAGAAGCTAAATTGTTAGTAAGGAAAGATACTCATAATTTAGAGGGGTCAATAGTAAAGGCTGTTAAAGATAATAAGGCGATAATTTCAACTAATGAAGAATACGCACCAGCCCAAGAGTTCGGGCTTAGGTCTAAACCAAACTATGGATTTACGCCTTACATGAGGCCAGCTTTAAACAATAACAAAAAAACGATTAAAAACATATTTGAGCAAGAAATAAAGAAGGTCTATAAATGATAAATGATCCATATACATTTTTAAACGCAGTATTACAAGGTGAATCTGAGATAACAAGTTTATTGGGTGTTTATCAAGGTACAGATATTCCATTAATTAAAAGAGGTATATTAGCAGAAGTTGAGACAGACTTGCCAGCTATAACCATAACAAGCCCTAGTGGAGATTTAGAAGATGGTAAAGAAGATTGCTTAATGACTATAAATTGTTATGCAAAAACAGAAGATGAAAGCTATAAAGTTGCAAGAAAAGTTCTGCATAAAACAAATAAGCATCAATACACAAAGGGTCAATACTCAGCGACTATGACAGGGCAAATATTTCCTAGTGTTCCTGATCCTAACGCTAACGAAGTAAATACACCTTTAGAGATAAGGGTTTTTAAAATAGGAGGTGCTGTTTAAAATGGCAAGATACCAAAGTACAAATTTATTCCCAGAAACAATGATGAAAGGTTCGTTTAAGGTTGAGTACGCTCCAATGATAGCGGACGAAACATCAGCAGTTTGGGTTGATTTAGGTGGAGTGGACGATTGTTCATTCGTGGAAGAGACTACATTTTTAGAGGGTTCACCAAGTAACGCAACAAAGCCCGATATGCTCGATGGAATTGCAGACCAAAAGGTCAACATAGGTTTTAGTCCATGGTCACTTAATCCTACTAACTACATGGCTTTAAGAGGTGGGATTGACACTCTAACAACAGATGCAGACGGTAATAGAAAGGTTGCAACTGGTGGTAAAACTAGAATGACACCTGTTATGACAAGATTTACTAACACTAGAGAAGATATTGCAACAGCAGACGATGTTACACAGTATCCCAACTTAACGTTAGTTGCTGGAACTACTGCAATTATCAGAGT
>JBARXI010000566.1:0-4923 GCA_049647275.1 Microcoleaceae cyanobacterium | reverse complement strand
TATATTAGTAACACAAAGTATCTCTAATACCTATAAAACTGTACAACTTAACTATCTTCATAAGTAGCGATCGCTCCTTGAAAGATAGTTACAGTAAGTGCTTGAGAATTTTTGGAGATGTCTAATGTGCTTGGGATCTAAAAGTTTCCATCCACTGGTTTTATATTCAACTGAACGAGTATTTTTCTTAAAACGTGGATAACCTTTTTTTCCAGGAACTTTCTTCTTACAATTATCAAAAAATCTAGCAATTGCTGACCAGCATCTTTCGACAGAAGCCTGAGTTGCATGAGAGTTTAGGTCTTTAACAAAAGCAAACTCAGAACGCAATTTTGTGTTGTACCGATACAGTTGAGCACGATTTACATTCTGACCATCTATCCAATAGCGCAAGCATTTATTACGAACAAATTGAGCCGTTCTAATTGCCTCGTCTATTGCTTGATATTGATCCTGCTTTGCTTTGACCTTGAAAACGAAGTTCCTCCTTTGGAGGCACTCGTAAACTATCATTTGACGCTAGAATGTTTGGCGTAAATATATCCTAGCATGGATTTCTCAAAGTAGGCAATGAATTGCCGTCGGACTTATCCCCATATTTGAAAAATAGGGGCTTGCTTTCTCAGCTTTTCTCGGTCAAACGTAAATACGGTTAAACCGTTAGTAGAACTTAGAGAAAACCCCCTCATAAAATAGGCTCAAATCTAGACAGGGGAAAGTTTTTAAGCACTAAAAAATAAACCGGGGGATGCCAAGGATTTCAGGTATTTTTGGCTTTATTGCATGAAGATAGCGATTCCCGGAGGACCGCGTATGCGAATCGGCAAACACTTCCCTATCGAAATCTGAACTATAAAGTCACTTTGAAAATTTCTGGCTTACAATGTTGAAAAATTGAAGGATACGTCACACTTAATTCAACGCATCCTTTGCCTTAAAAATATTGATGCGAGAGATTTCAATAAATTGAAGCGATCGCCATTTTTTCAAAACCGACTTAACCGCCAGCCACAGCAGGAACAATACTAACTTCATCCCCATCTTTTAAAGATGTTTTTGTTCCTTCTAAAAATCTAATATCTTCACTATTAACATAGAAATTCAAAAATCTGCGTGGTTCGCCTTGGTCATCACACAGACTTTTTTTAATGCCAGGAAAATTAGACTCCAGGGAATCAATTAATTCTGAAATATTGCCACCGCCACATTCAATTTTTGCTTGATTATCGGTGAACTTTTGCAAGGGAGTAGGAATTAAAACTTTGACAGCCATAATTTAGTAATTTGTTCAGAGACTTAATACTTAATGCAAATATTTATTCTAGGGGTGGGTTAAGAAATAACTACCAATAGTTAAGGAAAAACTCATGATTCAAAACCCACCTTTAAGACTCCGCCCTTAAGGGCGGGGTTTTTAAAAAGAATCAAACCAAAACTTGTTGCCAATCAAGACGTTCTAATGTTTGAGCTCTTTCCCACGCTCGCTCGAAACCATCTAACTTAGCTTCTATCGTTAGTGGTTCGCCGATATAACCCTGTACTGCTTCTTGTGTCTTCAAGCCATTACCCGTGATATAAGCAACGGTAGTTTCTTCAGGGTCTATCTTGCCAGCTTCTACTAACTTTTTCAATACAGCAATAGTTGTACCCCCTGCTGTTTCGGTGAAGATACCTTCTGTTTCTGCCAATAATTTCATACCTTCAATAATTTCAGCATCCGTGACAGATTCAATATTGCCATTCGTTTTGCGAGCTACTTCTAAAGCATAGATTGCATCTGCGGGGTTACCTATCGCGATTGATTTAGCAATGGTATTAGGCTTAACTGGAGTAATAAAATCACGGCCTTCTTTGAAAGCTTGAGCTACAGGAGAACAACCTTCAGCTTGTGCGCCACTAAAACGAACTTTTTTGTCTTCTACTAGACCAACTTTGATAAATTCTTGGAAACCTTTGTAGATTTTAGTGTACAAGGAACCAGAAGCAATGGGAGCCACGACGCGATCTGGTAGCTGCCAACCTAGTTGTTCGGCCACTTCAAAACCTAGGGTTTTTGAACCTTCTGAGTAGTAGGGGCGTAAATTGATATTGACGAATCCCCAACCGTAGGTATTAGCAACTTCGCAGCAGAGGCGGTTTACTTGATCGTAGTTGCCTTTAACTGCCATAACAGTGGGGTTATAAATTAGGGTGCCGAGAATTTTGCCTGCTTCTAGATCCGCGGGAATAAATACACAACAGTCTAAACCTGCTTTAGCAGCAATTGCCGCTGTAGAGTTAGCCAGGTTGCCTGTGCTAGCACAGGATACTGTAGAGAAACCTAATTCTCTAGCACGACTGAGGGCAACTGAGACTACCCGGTCTTTGAAACTAAGGGTAGGCATATTCACAGCATCGTTTTTAATGTAGAGATTTTTCAGACCCAGGCGACGGGCTAAACGTTCAGATTTTACTAGAGGAGTCATGCCAGTGCCAACATCAATTACGTTATCGGTTGTGACTGGTAAAAAGTGACGATAACGCCAGATGGATTTTGGACCTGCTTCGATTGTGGCCCGGCTCACCATTTGACTCAGCTTCTCGTAGTTGTATTGAACTTCTAGGGGGCCAAAGCACACATCTTCACATATATGTTTGGCTTCGAGAGGGTACTCTTGTCCACATTCTTTACACTTGAGATTTTCAATTGCTGTGTCTGTGCTGTGGCTATGGTTATGAGTTGTTGTGGCCTGGGTCATGGTCTTTCTCCCTTTTCTAGATATCTCTCAGCATTATTTGGATATTAGCATGGGTGAAAATTACAGTCAACCATACCCGACTAAAATGGTCGGGTATGGTTTTTTGAGCTAAAATGATGTATTTTATGCAACAGATTAATCAGTTATTTTGGTAGTAAATGTAGCAGAATCAAAAGGAATTTTTCTAGTGAAGTAACAAGTTTAGCAATAGTTAAAATAATATTTGTTGATAATTTATCTAAAAATTAGTGGCTTTTATAACTCTTTTTTGCAAATTTATGTACTTTTTCAGTCATTTTTCACTAATAACTTAGTAGTAAATGTAACTAATTTCAGCACAGATTAAGTTTTTAATATAACAGTTATGTTGATGAGTTTAGTAGTTAATATTACCAATTAAAACAGTTTTATTGTAGTAAATGTAGCAATTTATGGTGAAATATTGTTTAGGGTGACTGGCGATCGCGTCTAAGTTTGCCAGATACCCAATAAAATCTATAATCCAAAAAAAATATCTAAACTCTATAAGTTTTAGAGTCCACCACTAACAGGAGGGATTAGAACAATTTCATCGCCATCTTGAAGGATTGTGTCGTGGGGAACAAAGTTAAAGTTCAGGCCAAACTTGGTGATCTCTTGCCACTTTTCCAGTTCTGGGTGTTCAGTTACGATATATTCTAAAACTTGAGAGACGGTGGTTTCTGGGGGAAAGGTCAGTTGCAGTTCGGATACTCCGTAGACTTCTTGGTAGACAGCAAATAGTTTGAGGGTAATAGTGATTAGGGGATGAGACATAGTAGAGAAGAATCTGATAAACTACGATTAATATGCTAAAAATCCCCAGTATTTTTCAACCAGGGATCTTTTAACCGCTTCGCGGAAGTCAAGATTATTTCGTTATATCTTGATTCTATCGCTTAGTAGCGAGAATTGCCTCTGCCACCACCACCTTTGTTTTCGCGTGGCCTTGCCTTGTTGACTTTCATCTCGCGCCCCATCCATTCGGCACCATCAAGTGCTTCAATAGCAGCTTCTTCTTCTGCCTCTGCCTCCATTTCCACAAAGCCAAAGCCACGGATGCGTCCCGTCTCACGGTCAGTTGGTAACTGAACCCGCTTTACAGTACCATAGTCCTTAAAAGCTTCACTAAGGTCTTCTTGTGTAACTTCGTAGGATAAGTTGCCTACATAAATTGACATAGATTTTCTCCCAAATCTAGAGATGTGTAGAGATTTAGATTTCGGAGAGAAGCTTGTCAATACCAACAGGAAAGTAACCATCAATATAAACAAACATTACAACCGAATTTATTCTCATTGATTAATTTAGCACAAATACATTCTATTGACATACTCCCTCGGTAAATCCTAGATTATACTGAGGGATTCTCAGAAGTTCTGATTCTAGGCTCAATGAGACGACCTGGGTAGTCCTGCATAATAATGGTCAAGTAGGAACTGTAGTATTATAGTATTGTATGAAGTTCCAGATAGCTCCGAAAAACCGTTGCGACCAGGCGTTAGGGTTAGCTCCGCTTTTTCCGTTTGTCATGCTTTTTGCTTACGGAATGCTCCGCAAACATGTCGCTCCGCGAAGAGCGGAGTTGTACGCCAGCAAAACGCTTTTCATGTCGCTCCGCGAAGAGCGGAGTTGTGCGCCAGCATGCGCGGCACCTCGTCACATGGAAAGCACATCTAAAAAATAATAAAGTGTTTTTATCACTTGACTTTAGCTCATTTGCAATTGTCTTGTATACTTGTATGATTTTATCGTAAAATCATCAGTCTTTGAGATATTTATTGCAGATTCTATTCTGATTCTTTTATTAATTAAATTTTGTTTACTCTCATATTACTTTTCCTCTTCTCAGTCTAACTAAATTAGATAGAACCCATTTGGTATTTTTGTCAATATTAAGTTTTTTTAGCTAGGAGACAGGAGACAGGAGGGAAGAGGGGTTCAACAATTAATAATTAATAATTAATAATTACCTCTCCTTGAAACGGATTGGATTGACTAATCATGAAAATTTTTTCTCTCTTGGTCGATTGGAGGACAGCGAGGATACCGTTCCCTCCGGGACGCTTCGCGAACGCCATCCCACCCTACGGGAAGCTCCGAAGATCGACCGCTTTTTTCTCCTTTAAAGGAGAGGCTTTTTACCTTAATTATTCGGTAAGATGCA
>JBARXI010000565.1:0-16715 GCA_049647275.1 Microcoleaceae cyanobacterium | reverse complement strand
GAATTTTAACAGGGTAAATATTTTTTACTTGTTTCCCATCACCCTATCACCCCCCATCACCCTATCACCCCATCACCCCATCACCCTAAAATCCTAAAATCCTCAATATATGTATTTCATAACTTGGAAAACTGCTGTATAAGTATTCAACCGGACATGATATTACTGAATTACAGCAGTTTCGGAGTTAACGATACCAATTCTCAAAAAAAATACTATTGAGAATTGGTATGAGAAGACAAACTTCAGTATAGCTGTCTCCTATCCTCTGCTTTTCAACCCAAATCTCTGTACTCTATTCTTAATGAAAATTACTATAATTTGAGCCGAAAACCACCTTGTTTGCAGGCCATTACACTTAAGCATTAACAACATCTCCCACTATTTGACCTTCGAGAATACTAATGGCACCTTCTAACAACTTTTCTTCTATATATGGCTTAGTGAAATAACCCTTAGCTCCATACTCAAAAGCCATTTCCATATGTTTTCTTGCCCCACGAGAAGTTAACATCGCCACAGGTAACTCGCTCAAAGAGGGGTCTTTCTGCATCCGAGATAATAGCTCAAAACCATCCATCCGAGGCATTTCAATATCACAGAACACCAAATCGCAAGGTAAACCTGCACGGAGTTTTTCCCAAGCATCCTTACCATCCCTTGCCTGTTCAACTCGGTAGCCAGACTTACTAAATGTTATAGATAGTAACTCACGCACCGTAATTGAGTCATCCACAATTAATACAGTAGGTTGACTCTTTTCTATCACTTCTTCCTCTGAAAGTTGACCATTTTTACCATTACCTGGCCAAATACTACCATCATCCTGACGTAGTTTTCCTGTAGCTAAATTAATTAATTCGATTACATCCGCGATCGCCACAATCTTACCATCCCCTAGTACCGTTGCTCCAGCAATACCTAAAGGCTTGGGCACAGGGCCTTCTAGTTGTTTAATTACAATTTCTTTCTGCTGTTCTAGAACCTGATCTACTTGAACAGCCAAGAATATGTCAGCAGAGACAGAACGCAACACCACAATTGAAATCATATCTTCATCAGAATTTATACCATACACATTGCCTCGGCCCAGATGACGGTTATAAACTAATAATTCTCGCAAGTGGCGGAATGGTAACTTCTTACCACGCCATTCTATGTAAGACTGTTCATCTTCTCCTATTTTCACCTCATCCTTAGACACCTTCACCATGTCTTCGACCCCATCCATCGGGAATGCTATCCAAGATCGATCACTAATACAACATAATGCTTTTGAGATACTCAAAGTCAACGGTAGCCGAATTGTAAATACTGTTCCTTTACCAATAGTCGAGTCAATAGTAATAGTACCTCGAATCTCACTCAAGTTAGTCTTAACAACATCTAACCCAACTCCTCGACCTGAAAAATTATCAGCTTTGTCTTTTGTACTAAACCCTGGATGGAAAAGCAAATCATAAAGATCTAAATTAGACATTTCTTGAGCTTTTTGCTGAGTAATCACATTTTTTTCTATTGCCTTATTCCTCACCTTTTCTGGATCGATGCCTGCCCCATTATCTGCAACTGAAATCACTGTTTGATTACCTTGATGGAAAGCGCGAATTGTAATTCGACCTTTAGGAGACTTACCTACCGCCCGACGTTCTTGAGGTGTTTCTATTCCATGAGTTATGGCATTATTTAGCAAGTGCTTCATTGGATCAGATAATTTATCCTGAATCATCTTATCGATTAAAGCATCTTTGCCTTCGACTACCAGCTCTGCCTCTTTGCCACACTCCATGGAGATATCTCGCACTGCACGAGGTAGTAACTGTACTGTCTGAGAAAAGGGTATCATCCTCGACCTAGTTATACCTTCTTGCAGTTGAGTGGTCACTTGTCGTAGTTGGCGAGTTACCTGTTCTGCGTCATCTACTAAAAATTCAATATCTGAAGTAGACTCTCGCACTCGGACAATGTATTCTATAGTTTCCTGAGCTAATAAGTGGAAAGGAGAAAAGTTTTCGGGGCGGTCAAGGTCAAGAGAGTCAATTAACTTTCCTTTTGGTGTATTGTTGCTAACCCCATCAGTTAGATTAGAGCTGTTACTAGAATGGTTTCCATGGCGACTATCCCAAATAGCTCTTTCTAGAAGAGTTTTTTCATACAAATCGTGCATTCGCTGCCCTACATCACTCAGCAGCATTACCTGATGCAGCAAGTTATCTAAGAACTGACGCATCCGTTCTTGACCTTGCTCTAAACTATTACGATTAACTACCAGTTCACCTATTAAGTTACTAAGGTTATCTAGTTGTTTTGCCGGTACTTTAACTGTTTGTTCTGGAGGACGTCTGTTTCGGCGAGGAGTACTAGTATTTGTAACTACATTAGATTTAGATATCGAACTAGAACTATCTCGACCTGTTGTAATTTCCAATAGTTTATCTAAGTCGCTAAAGGGGTCTACCTTTGGTGATTGTGATTGATTTGTTGTGGTTGCTTTTTTTGTAGTAGTTTTTTCAACTACTGCTGTATTTGACTTTTGTTTTGGCTGAATTTCTGTACCGTTTAATAGTTGTTCTAGCTGTACAAAAGGATTGTAATTTTCGGCTTTTTCTCCATTCAATATTGCTTCTAGTGCAATAAACTCATAATTTTCCGGTACTTGCTGGCGCTCGTTGATTACATTTGTAGTTGTTTCAGGTTCTGGAGCAACATTATCGCTAACTAAATCTAGCAACTCATCTAAATCTGTTATTTCATTTAAATCATTGCTAGTTTCTGCTACCTCTGTTGTTAGCCATAATTCTTCTAAATCTGCAGAAAGTTCCTGATTTTTTTGAGTATTAGTATTATTACCAGTAGTAATTTTAGCAATATTAACTTCTAGAGATTCACTGGTGTCTAAGTTAGCCAAATCTTGCAAATCTATACTTTGTTCTTCAAATAAATTATTTAGATCCTGACTATTATCTTCTGAAACATCTTGCCATTCTAAGTTACTCACATTTGCTAACTCCTCAGACTCTGAAGATTCCAAATCTCCTTGCTCAAATAGTTCAGCAAAACTACCTATTAATGCTTCTGATTCAACTTGAACATCTTCTATATTTTGCAGTTCATCATTTACTATTTTTACATCTGTTTCCACATCTTCAAAAAGCGCCTCTAAGTCTGCTGCTTCTAAAGTTAAATCATTTTTAGCATCTGACTTAGGCTGAGTTTTTTCTTGTTTCGGGAATAATTTGTCTGCTGCTTCCAGATGAGATTTAGAGATTGGTCTATCTGAACCTTTGATTGCCAATAAATCACTAAAATCTTCATCTTCATCTTCATCGTCTACTTGAGATTTTTCTGTTCGATCTATTTGATTTTGAGGAATTGATTCTGTTTTTTCTGGTGCAGTAGTAGTTTCTAATTCTGTTTCTAACTGCCAGTCAGTATCTGAGTCGTATACATCCTCCAATTCGGCTAAATCTCCCTTACTTAAATCACTAAATAAACTAGCTAAATCGTCTGTAGATTTTTCTTTTCTGTGGTATTCTAATGACGAAGTAAGATGATGTTTTGTGCTAATATTTTCCCTAATTTCAATTTCTTCTGTGTCATTAAATAAATCTGACAAATCGTCTACTGGAGTGACAAAATTCAATTCATTTATATCTTTTACCTGTGGTAAGTTTTCTCCCTCTTCTACATCAAATAACAAATCAGATAAATCGCCAGAGTTATTATCGCTATCGCTATCAATATTTGGTAACTCAAAATTATTTAACTCACCTTTGCCTCGATCGAGTATTTCCTCTTCTTCCCAACTAGCATCTAAATTTGGTGTATCTCCTTCAAATAAATCTGCTAGACTATTTAGTTCTGCTGCTCCTACTTCTGGACCTTTTTCAACCTCTAACTTTTCACTTACCAAATTATCGTTACTTTCTGGTTGTGTAGTCTCCAAACTATGAAACCAGTCGTCTATAGAGTCTCCATCCTTGACCGCAGTTGTCTCTCGATCGTCTATAATTTCCTGTGATGTTTGGATATTATTTTGTTGAGATTTTTTCTCCTCTAACATAATATTTTTCTCACTTATTGTCTGTTGATTTTCTGGTTTTGGCAGGTTATGTACTAATGCTTTTAAATTATCATCTATAACTATAGCTTGTTCTCGATTATCTATAATCAGTTCTTGAGCTTGTTTCAAATTTTTAATTACATGATGAGCCAAAGTATCATATGTATTTTTTGTATTAGCGATCGCTTGCTTTACTACATCAATTAATTTCAACCAATTTGATATATTAAATTCCCTTCCTTTAGCTGCTAAAATATCACATATATCTCTCAATTTTGTTCTGCTTTTTGCATCATCAGGCTGCTTAAAAGTTAGCAACATTTCTCGCATTTTCTCCGGTACTTCTAACCCAAAAAATCTTTGTTTTTCACTTATTTCTGATTGTTTGGGCAAGATAAATCCTTTGCTCTCTTCTGCCAAATCTTCCAGATGTTGTTCTAAATCTTCAAATACTGGCTCCAATGCCTTTAGCTTACTGGTTTCTTCGCTTTCCGTTAAACCATTACTTGAGAGTTGTTCTAATAAATCTTTTAAAGTATCAAAAACCCGTAGAAATAAAGATTCTAATTTGTCATCAACTTTTATTGAATTTTCTTTGAGAATTTTGAAACTATCCTCTAATCTATGAGCTAGATTTCGCACACTATTAATTCCCAACATAGCAGCCCCACCTTTCACAGAGTGAGCGGCTCTAAATATCTCACTTAATAGTTCTGGGTCTTCTATAGTATCTTGCAAATTCAATAATCCTTGCTCTATAGTATTAAGGTGGTCTCTAGCCTCCTCAATAAAATAGCCCATTATTTTTTGTATTTGTTCTGTTTGCATAATTGTTAATAACTCACGTTTCAAAAAATATTTTTGTCAACAACTAATTCGGTAATACTTGAATAATATTTATAATTTATCGTTCGGCTGGGTCTACTCGGAAACGCTCTACTGAAGTCAATAAATCGCGAGCAACACCCACTAAATTCTGTAAAGAGCTGAAAACTCGCTGAGATTCTTGAGAAGTTTCTTGAGCCGTCAATTCGACCGCCTGCATAACTTTTGATACAGACTGAGCCACTTCATTTTGTTCTACAGTATCTGCAGCAATAGAACGTACTAGCACATCAATTCGAGTTGTCACCTGAACAATATCTTCGAGCGATCGCTTCGCCTCTTCTGCTAAACGAGTTCCTTCTACCACGTGCTGAGTTGCCTCTTCCATCCCGGTCATTACCCCTCCGGTCTCGGTTTGGATTTGCATTACCGTATGTTCGATGTTCTTAGATTCCTTAGCTGACTTATCTGCCAACTGTCGTACCTCATCTGCAACCACTGCAAATCCCTTACCTGCTTCTCCAGCTCGAGCCGCCTCAATACTGGCATTCAACGCCAACAAATTTGTCCGAGAAGCAATACTAGAAATTGAACCAACAATCTTAGAAATTTCCTGAGTAAATTCTGACAAACGCTTAACTCTTCGGGTAGCATCTGCCACACCTTCCCGAATTTTCAGAATACCAGCCACAGTTCGATCTACAGTTTCCCCACCTTTCAAAGCTAAAGCTGCTGCAGAGCGAGCCACTTCTTCAGTTTCCCTGGCGTGTTCAGCCACCCGTTGAATCGCATCAGTCATCACTTGCACAGATTGTAGCGTAGCTGCCAACTCTTCTGCTTGTCGCAAAGCATCTGTAGATAAACCCTGAGCAAAGGTAGCACTATCCATAGATCCCCTGCTAACTTTTTGTGCCGCCTCTTTCACCTGATGCACAATTTCCCGTAAGTTTTGAATCGTCAAATTAAACGAATCTGCCACCGCCCCCAATACGTCTGCTGTAACTTCTGCACTAACAGTTAAATCTCCACGAGCTGCTCCTTCCACATCATCCAACAAACGAATTACTTGCCGTTGCAAATCTTCTTTTGCTTGCTCATTTTCTTCTGCTTTCCGTTGAGCGTCGGTGTAAGTTGCTTGGATAATTTTTGCCATGTGATTAAACTTGGCAGCAAGTTTACCAAATTCATCTTCTGAATAAACTGTCGCACGAGCTTTTAAGTTACCCTCAGAAATAATGTCAAACTGAGTCTGCAGTTCTTTATTTGCTCTTTCTATTTGCTTTGCTGTAATCGTCCCAAGACCCCATGCAGTGAAAAAGCTACTTACCCCCGCTACAGCTGTCATCATCCAACCAGTTCCACGCAAGTAAGAAATTACTTTTGTTTCTCCTTCTTGCAAAGCTCTGTAGGAGACTACATTACTAACAAAAGCTACTGCTATTAAAGAGACTAATCCTGTTCCTATGGCAGTGTATATTTGTTTTGTGGTTACCGAAGCATTTTCCCAGAATGCCAAGCCACCTTGTTCAACCATGACACTTGTATCTACTGCTTCTCCTTTGATTTTACTAAAGCTGGGCAGTTGATGATCTATAGGAATTGTTTCTTCGTTATCAATCGCACTAGGGTCAGTTTTACTGTCAAACAAAGCACCTGTTGTCGCCCCTACAACCATTCCTGTTTCCATTCTCTCTAAACTTGATGTTTCTGCACCTAAGTCTGGAGCTGTCATATCTGTTGGCATTTCTATTTCATCAGTCAGGGAGCCATAATCATCAAAGTCACTAAATTCATCATCTTCTAGAAAGTCATTTGTTTTTTTATCTTCTATATTTTCTACTTCATCCATGGAGAAATTGTCATTGAATACTGATTCTGAACTAAATTCATCCAGCTCAAAACTATCCCCTTCTTCTATAATTACGCTCTCATCTTCTTCTGTCTCCCACGGGGAATAAAATTCATCTCCTAATTCATCTTCTTCACCACTCATTTTGTCATTTTCTTTCTCTAATTCCCACTTGAAATCATTACCATTTCCCGTCAATAGAGTAGCTTCATCTGGTTCGGAAAATTTACTGTGACTATTTTCAAGTGCTTTTTGTGAATTTTTCAGTAAGCTGGTTTTGTTATTGTTCCAGCGATCTTCTTTTTTTAATTTGCTATTTGTTTTTCCTAGGTCATAATTATTGTTCGTGGCGTTTTCAGTATTTATTTCCCCAGAACTATCTAAAATTTCATCTATTACATTTTCAAAATCTTCATTCAGTTCTTCTAAATCTAATTCTTCTATGGGAGAATCTCTTTCTATATTTTGGTGGATTTTATTGGTTTTTATATCTTCATATTCTGTTCTTTTACTTTCCGCTATTGCTTCTTCTTCAAGTAATTGTTGCTGTTGATTTTCCCAGAATTCATCTATTTCGGAATTCAAGCTCAAATCTGATAATTGTTCTAACTCATCACTATCTTTTTGAGCTACAAAATTATCTTTTTCAACTTTTATATGACCATTCTCTTCTGGTAACGGAAATATTAACTCTTCGTTATCTATAGCAAAAGGGTCTTCAAAATCGGCAAAATTTGCTAATTCTTCTAAAGAATCTGAATCTTCATTTTCCTCATTATTAGCATTGCCATTTGTACTAAAAGGGTTAGCATCAATATCTGTAATTTCTGAATCATCTATATCTTCTAGCTCTAATGTTCCAAAATCAAAATCTCCTGTTTCCTCTTGTGAGGTTAGTTCTAGATTATTTGCATCTAGAAACAATTCTTCGTCATCTGGGATAGTTCCCAAATTTTGTGAGTTTAACTTCAGGTTATTTGCATCTACAAACAATTCTTCCTCTGCAAGAGTTTCTAAGGCTACAGAATTTTCCCCTTCTATGGCCATATCATCCTGGTAACTATCGAAGTCCATATCTTCCAGGGATTCTTCCAATACCGTAGAATCTAGGGTATCATCTGTTGTAAATTGTTCACTATCAGTTATGCCTTGGTGAGCATAATTAAGCAAATCTGGGTCATCAGTTATATCTAAAACCAATTGATATTGTTCTTTGGCAACATCATATTGATGAAGTCCATAGCAGTATATATGACCGCATAAAAGACGAGAACTGGGGTCATTTGGATAATCTTGAATTAAGCTATAAATCAGAGTTGCTGCTTCTTCATAATTGCCCTGACTGTAGGCATCTTCTACTTTTTGATAGTCTTGTAAATAGTCTGTGCTTGATGATGTCATTTGCTTTCCCTCTCTCAATACATTATTTTGTTTTTAGTTTCTGGATTTATTTTGTTGATAGGATGGAAAATTGGGAATCAGCCTCAGCCAGAAATCTAGATACAATCACTGACATTAAAAGATGATATTGATTTTAACTTTAGATTTAGGCTGCCCATCGGGCCGAACGAATAATTGCTTCTTGATTCAATAGTCTGAGAACTTGCTCTGCCTTCCGATCGAAAACCCACTCACCTCGCAAGAAGGGAGCCATGCCGTCTGTGACATTTGTAGGCATTTTGAGCTTCTTATCATCAAGCCACTCCATTTCCACAATTCGCTCAACGGCTAATCCCAATAAAATATCTTGGTCTTCTACTGCAATCACTGGAATCTCCGTTCGATCGGTATTTACTGGGTCTAAATCGCCGAGAAATTGACCTAAGTCAGCAACCCAAACGACTCTTCCTCTTAAATTTATAGTACCTAAAAGTAAAGGAGAGACGTTCGGAATGGCCGTGATACCTTCTGGAGATTGAGAAATGACCTCTCGAATCTCTGTTGCTGGTAAAGCAAATTCATTGCCTGAAGGTACATAAAATCTTAAATGAAGTTCACCTTCTGGATTCTCTAACTGTTGGATTCCTGTACCTTGACCTGGTAAAAAATCTTGATTGCCTACCATAGTTATTACACTCACCGCCTTAGTAATTGTTTGACTGTTCCTACCAATTCTGTTGGTTGGAATGGTTTAGCGATGTAGGCATCTGCTCCTTGCTTAAGGCCCCAATAACGGTCAAATTCTTCCCCTTTAGAAGAACACATGACTACGGGAATATTCTTAGTTTTAGGATCGGATTTTATCCGTCTACACAGTTCGTAGCCATTCATTCTTGGCATCACAATATCTAATACCACTATATCGGGGCTGCTATTTTTTAATCGCCCTATGGCTTCTACTCCATCAGTTGCAACAGTGACTGCTAACCCACTATTTTTGAGAAGCTGTGAGATCATCTCCCTTTGGGTAACGCTATCTTCTACAACTAGAACTTTACTCATTTTTTTCTACCTGATAGCTTGGGCTTGGATTTGCTGATAATTAAATAAAAAAGATTTATTTATTGGCATTTTTCTGGTTTGTGGCCCTACCTAATTAATTTAGACTGTTTAATATTGTCTGGTTTAAAGATTTCACTTAGGATTAACATTATTTTACGATCAAAGTATTAATCTTTTTAAGTAGTTTTCTCTACTTACTAAATTAGTCCGCAACTCCAAGTCCCAGCGATATAAGTTGAAAATTAACATTAATAGTAATGTATTTTATTATACATAAAACAAGGTTGAGAAACCAGGGGCTTTCAACCAGGGATGAAAGCCAAGTATAGATTTTAATCTACACTTTACCCCTTTAAGTTATAATAGGTGATAATTAAAATGTAGGTTAAAAGAAGGTAAGAGTAATAATTATAACTATTACCCTTGAGTTTGTAGGGGCCAATTTATTTGTGTTGTCCCCAAATAGTTTTTTTTAGTCCGCTAAAATTACACTCGCCCAACGAGATAAATCTGCGTTGCCCGGTATTAACTTAGAATCGCCGTGACTTTAGTCCGTGGAGTAGTCAAATAAATATTATTTTAATTTTTTTATTTTAATTTTTTTATTTTCAAAGATATAGAACTCATTTGGTATTTTTTTCAATATTAAGTTTTTTTGGTAAGAGTCAGGTAGGGGAGCCGTCGGATTGGCTATGTACAGGAGTCAGGAGTCAGGAGTCAGAGAGATATGGGGAGATACAATACGAGAAAAATCAATTTGAGGGGTGATTTTTTCCTGACTCCTGATGCTTAAAATACTTGCCAATTTTAGATAATGACTTATACAATTTTTAATAATTCCTGCAAAGACTAAGGCTTTCTGAGAGATACTTGTAGGGTAAGCATTTTTTAATCCAAGAAATATTTGACCAAAAATATTTTAGGTCCTGTTATTATTCATAAAGTTCTTTTTTCAAAATGGTATAACTACTTTGTCTTTTCTCTTAACTCTTTGTTGAGCTAAAAAAGTTTTTCGGGTTATATATTTGTACCTACTTTTCATACTTTTCATATTTTTGTTTTTCAACTAACAAGATAATAGGATATTTCCTGCTAGAGAATCAAATCATTTATTCATCCTTTCAGGGGGAGGCTTGAATCCCAATTTTTCGGTCAAGTTGAGAATTTTCTGATAATCCTGGTCCTATATACTTCTCCACTAACATCAATAACTCACTCTCTCCAAAAGGTTTGGTGAAGTAGTCTGTGGCTCCAACTATCCTAGCCTTAACCCTATCAATAAATCCTTCCATACCAGTCAGCATAATAATAGGTGTTTGGCGAAATGCTGTGGAGTTGCGCAGCATAGCACAAATCTCATAGCCATCTAGTTCTGGCATGGCAATGTCACATAAAATTAGGTCAGGCTTAATATGAAAAACTTCACCCAAAGCTTTGAGAGGATCGCTGAGACTAGTAACGACATAACCATTTTGATTGAGAATGGATTCAACTGTCTCCTGAATAACTACATCATCATCAATACATAATACTACTTTGGGAACTTTTATTTGTCGTGGAAAATGCTCTAAAGTGTGATGGTTTAGCAGTTGTACTATCCCTTGTTGTACAAAAGGATAAATTGCTTTAGCTACTGTTAACAAATCTCGATTCAGATATCTAGCTATTTGTTGAATTGAGGTTTGGCCATCTGACAAATTACTTAAGATATTGAATATTTGTGGTTTTAAGGCTTTCTGTAAATGGGCTGGATCTGATATTATGGGACACTGTTCGGGAGATTGAATATAGGGAGAAAATTGATTCCATTCCTGTACTTGCTTCATAATTTTGGCCAACAATGAGCTAATTTCCAATGTTGTTAGTTGAGGAGTAAGTGCTGGACCAAGCTCAAATATGAATGAACCTCTACGAAGACTTAGAACGTCAAATAGGGTTTCACGAACCATACTATGAATAATATTCCGTCCCTGGGCGGGTGTGAGTATTCCTTTTTCCAGTAAGGCCCATAAATATCCGTATTCCGGTGCATTTACAGATGCAATAGAAGGGACTTTAATTTTGTCAAGATCTTTATCTGCGTTGTAGCGACGTAAATAGTCTCTTAAACGAGATAAGCTACCCGCACTTCGGGTAGCGTAAATAATCTGACCATTGAGAAAAAAGATAAACCAGGATGGTTGTGTGGGGATGTGGTGCTGAGGATCGGCAATAGTGCTGCTAACTGGTGAGCTGTAGGCTTCGACAAACAGTTCACCAGTTCGCTGGCCTAACTCTATAAGTTGCAGGATGCTACGGATATCAATTTCACTCAAATTTCCCTGCATGCAGCTTGTAGAATATAATTATTACAAATATAGAAGATAGCTTTAAAAGATTAGAATACCTTTTTTTCGTTTAAAAACAGTATTTTAATCAATATTGTGATGCCTGTAGGCATTAGTTGCATTTGTTGGAAAATGCTTTAAATATAATGTTATATATTTTACCATCAATAGTGCATAAAAATATCATCAAATATGACAGGCCTTTATTTTGCTGGTGTGACTAGAACTGAGTGTTAGCGCAGCTCCTCCAAAGGAGGCACTACAACACGCCGGTTGCTTCAAGTCAGGAAATCCGCCCAACAGACTGGCTTCTCTATTTCATAGCTAAAAGCATTTTAGACTACTTTTGTCATAATGTTCAAAGAGCTGTTCACATCAGCATCGATCGATGTTCCACTTTGAGTCTGATACAAACCCCTTTTTACCCTTTTTATAATAAAAATGGACTTCTTTTCTTCAGCAATCTTATTTGGGTTGTGTAGAAAATATATTGGTAACAGGTAAGTAGGCTGGCATTAAAAAATCAACCTATGTAACAAAATGTAAAAATTAGTGGACTGCTTATCAAGAGGTTATTTCAAACTTTTTATACAACTCAACATACATCTGTTTTATCGTACTGACCTACTTAATATGGGTAAAAGTTTCAGGATTTTTATCTATAATTTTTGAATCATTTAGTAGAATTGCTATATCTATAGAATCTGATTGGGGCATAGTCTATTTTGCTTTTCTTATTTGAGAGTTTTCCTGAAAATATTGATAATTACCTGTATTTAAATCCTCGGTATATTGAAAATATAGCTAATCTATAGTGAGAGTATGGGTTGATTTTTTCTAAAAATATACCTAAATATTTCTAAAAATCAGTTTTTACTATTTGAGAAAAATCTTATTTTTCTATCCTGATTTAATTTCATTTTTCTGACTTTTATTACAACCAAAAACAATTGTACCTAGATTATTTTCGTGCGCAATGACTAATTACTATTCTAGCTGCTTTATTTATACTTTCGTGTATTTGAAGGTTAAGTCGGTAGGTGGGAAAATTTACAATGTAGATCGTTGGGTTTTTGCGCTTCGCTTTTTCCTACCGGAATGCTGTCTCTTGCCTCCGGAGGAGGAGCTACGCTAACAGAGGAGCTAACGCAAACGCAAACATTTTGCGCCAGTAAAACGACACCTCCTCACATTTTTGCTCCACATTCGGCACCGAAAAGCAAAGCTTTGTTAAGCCAAGAGGAACGGAGTGTAGAGAAGCAATTTCAACGGTTTGCTGCAACTTTATATTTCGTTATATAGAACCCATTTTATATCTATATAATTACTATAATTAAGTCCGATCGCGCATCAATTTTGAGGAAAAATCGGCTCTGTTTGTGGAAATTTTCAGCTCGATCCTCTTCCTTCTTACCTGTTATATCCTGTCTCCTAGCTAAAAAAAATTAACATTGACAAAGATACCAAATGAGTTCTATAGTTAGGTTTATTTGTGCCTACCTAGTTACGTTTTTGTGTAATTTGTTGTCCTACTTGTGAATATAGAACTCAATAGTGATAGTTGTTTTTGTAGAGTTTTTCCAAGTCAAACTTGCCAAGATATTTGTGAGACTTAAAATATAATTGCCTGGCATAATATATATAATATTTATGCCTATTTATGCCCAGGTTAGTTAGGTTGTGGGAATGTTCATACAAGAATGTTAAAATGCCAATTAATTCGGGACTTTGACCTACTAAAACTTGAACTTGTTGACAACTATATATTGTTCGACCTTGAGACTTCAGTTAATTATGCCATGATGGCAGGACTACTAAAGTCATCTTTCCTTAAAGGCTCGCTCGTTTTCATCCCCCGGTTAAAAACCCTTGCTCTCAACCTCCCTTCTCGGTAGAATGAAGATAATTATTTTTTGACTTTAATTGATAATTTATGACCTACTTGACTCAAAACTAAAAATATAAATTTTGAGGTCAGATACTGTAGAAGCAATTTCTCTGATTAAAGTGATTTTGTATAATTTAAAACCAAATCTTGCCTTAATTTTAATTAATTCTCCTGTTCTGTAGACATTGAATCAGGACTTACGCATCTAGGAAGAAACTATTGGCTTGAGATTACTTCGCTCTCGCTAGTAATCACAGAAATACATCGTTTTGCGTAAATCCTAATCAATAAAAATATCTAGGTCAATAAGCTACTATATTATTATATAATAGTTAGGTATAGGAACTTAACTAGAGTTGAGGAAACTATAGCAACAATCGAGAAGATAATTATGGAAGAGAAAAACTGGCCTCAAAGTCGAACCTTCCTAACATTGGTGCTCTACCAAGAATTAAAACCAGATCGCCATCACCATAAGTTGCCCTTACTAGCAACTTATGATAGTTTAGAATTGATTAAATATATTTTATTTAAATTTTAAGTAAGGATACCATTCCACGATAAATAAATTTTCCTAATTTTCTGATATATCAGAAAATTTAGGATTGATATACCACTTATTCAATTCAGATCGGTCTGAGTGAGTGGGTGTCTTTTTGAAAGGGCTAAGTTTTCCAAAAAATAGCAAGTATTTTGTAAATAATACCAATAATCTATCTTTAACCTTTATTGAGAAAGCCCTAGTAAAACTTGTGCCGTTTCATGGATAGTAGTAGTTTGTGCTTTGCTTGTAATGTAAATCAAGGCTCTAGCATAGATACCTCAAGAGGATAACAGTGTGCTGTATTTAGCGGAAGTACAAAGAAGACCAACTGGTTTTGGTCTCGGCGGTGGTAAAACTGATTTGAAACTGCTGGCCTGTCAGCGTGGTGAACATAATTGGGTTGCTGTACCGGGAGAAGAAGTTATTCATGCTGATGAGGCCAAGGAATTCTCTCCTGGTGCATTAGTTCTGGTAGATTTGAATGCTAGTAAACAGGTGCAGCAAATTCAAGATGCTGCTCGGCAGTTGGTGAAAATTTTACAAAACTTCTCTCGCTCTCAAGAGAAGTCCAAAACTCAATGGGAAGAAATAGAGCAATGGAAGGCCTCTCTAACTTTTCAGGCCCAAGAACTGAATCGCCGAGAAATGGAATTACAGGCTAAAGAGGAGCAACTAGAAGAGCTACAAGGAGAAATAGATCGGCTAGAGGAACAACGTCAGGAAATTAGCCAGGCCCAGGGAGAGTATCAGCAAGTTCAGGATCGAATACAGCAAGAACGAGAAGAAATAGAAATGGCCCGTGCTGAACTCGAAAGGCAGCAGCAGGAGTTTGAGCAAAATAGGGGTGAGTTAGCTCAAGGGTCGGTGGTAGATGTAGAACAATCCCAATATATTCAAGATTTATTATCTTGGTTATCAGAAGCGATCGCTCCTGTAAATACTTTGGGAGAAAAACTCCATCAGTCTCTAGAGATAGTTAATACTCAACAGGAAACTTTAGAGCAGCAAAAAAAACAGTGGGATGAAAAATCAGATTCGACCCAAGAGCAAGAAGAAGTAGAGGGTTTGGCTAGCCATATCCACCACAAATGGCTAGAATGGCGACAAGATTCGGAATCTTTGGCCCAAGCACGCTCGGAATTAATGGTACAACAAACTCTTTTAGCAACTAAGCAGGAGTATAGCCAACAGTTAGGTACACAAATAGAGACACAAACACAGCTTTATGAGCATCTAAGTGATTTAGTTAAAGTATTGGATCATGGTAGTGTCACTCAGAAAGTAGATGTTGAAGCTTTGGAAAAGATGGCAGTTAATGAGTTAGAGGAGTTAGTCCAAGGTTTACAGCAAGACTTACAAAGAGATGTTAGTTTTGTTAAAGACCAGGAGGAAGAGTTGGCTTTACAGCGGCAAGAAATAGAAGCTTTGCAAAGAAGAATCGATCAAGCTAGTGAATACGACAGAATTAGTTTAGACTCGGAATTTTCAGATGAGCAAGACCGTTATAGAATGTTAAATGAATCTTTACTAGGCTCTCAAAGAAATCTTAAGGACAGAGAAGAGATATTAAGTCGGCATCAAGAAGTTCTTTGGCGCAGGTTAGGTAGTTCTTCTGGCCAAAAACAGTCAAGCGATATAGATATCAGACCTGTACTATCACAAATTGATTCTCAAAGACAGCGACTCAGAGAAGAGTTACAAAGGTTGGAAGCTGAAATTCAGCAAATACAAACTGAAATTAGCCAAAAAGAAGAAACTGTTAATAGTAAAACTCAGCAACAAGAGGCTAAGAGAAATGAAGTTGAGCAGCTAGAGCAGAGTTTACTAGAGAAGCAGAAAGAGTTGACTGGAGTTGGCTCTGGCGTTAATTTATATCAAGAAACAATCCAGCCTTTACAAGGTTATATTGAACAAGTTCAGCAACAACTTCAAGAAGTTGCAGATGGAGTAAGTCAAATACAGGGTATTGGCGAACAGTTTGGTCAGTTACAGCAAGTTCTCCAAAATATAATTGGTCAGCCATAAGAAAATGAAAACTGAAAAATTAATTAAGAAGGAAAGCTCTTGATATCCTTCAGAGGTTGCGCTTGAGTGACAACCTGTGATTGTCAAACCTTAGCTACCCACTGCCGATATTTTCATGTCCCGTAGGGAAACCACTATGCGTGGTTTCTTTCTGCTTTTTGCATACCTGCCTAATCGGCCAAACCTCTCTGTGGTGTTACGGTCGATCGAGAGACAAGCCAGCGTGGTCTGGAGGTTGGCCCCATGAGTGAGTGACACTGTAACTGCCAGTCTATATATTTATCAATATTAATAGTAGCAAATTGCTGGAGTGAGCGCAACAATAAAACGCAAAGCGTGGCGGTTTTGAAATTCATTCTTAACTCTTTTTTTTGTAATACTTTCGTTCTTGTCACCGAAAAAATGGGTCTGAAGCCTCGCCCTTTGAGGGCGACTTTTTATTTTAATTCATTTGATTTGATACCCATAAATATGCTATCGTATTGTTAGTTTAAGACAGTAATAATGAAAGCCAGGTACAAATATCGTATTTATCCAACACCAGGACAAAAACACCGAGAGCGCAAAGCTATTTGGTTGTGTCCGTGTGGTCTGGAACGATAGTCTAGCTTGTTGTCAGAAAAACTATACTTCAAGCCAGAAAAAACCAACTAATTCCGAGCTACAGAAACTATTTATTACTCAAGCTAAAAAGACTGAAGACAGAGAATGGTTGTCAGAGGTTTCAGTTGTACCATTACAGCAATCATTGA
>JBARXI010000564.1:0-1765 GCA_049647275.1 Microcoleaceae cyanobacterium | reverse complement strand
GTAATAGGACTCCATTATGTTCTAAAGTTTTAAAGGCTGAGAGATTACAGAAGTTTGTTAAAGCTGGTGATACTTTATATTTTGGGATAGATGAAAAAGAAATACATAGAGCTTCAAGGATAACACCTATTTATGAAAGGTTTAATTGTAAATGTGTATTTCCTTTAATTGATAACCACATATCAAAAGAGCAAGCATTTAAAACAATAGAAGATTTAGGAATAGAGAAACCCCAAATGTATAGAGACGGATTTGAACATAATAATTGCAGTGGTGGATGTGTAAGAGCTGGTAAAAAGCAATGGAAGTTATTGCTTAGATTATATCCAGAAGTTTATGCAGAACGTGAGAGAGTTGAAGCAGAGTTTAGCGAATGGAATAATAAGCGGAGAAAAGAGAAAGACCAAAGTTATACCGGAAGAGGATATACTTATATGAAAGATATGAGTTTAAGAGAGCTTAGAGAGTTAATAGAAAAACAGCCTATGTTAGATTTTTTTGATAATGAATGGCAAGGTGAATGTATTGGTATTTGTGGGAGTATGAATTAATGACAGATAAGTCTAGAATACTTCAAGAGAAAACGAGATATATAAACGCTATTAAACAGCTAGATGATAAAATCCATAAGCTACAAAAAGAGCGTAAAGAGTATAGTACTGTAATAGATACATTTAACAGAGAGCTAGAAGAGTTAAGGCAACCAAAATTATTTTAGGAGATAGTATGAAGAAATGTAAAAGAAATAATTGTATTTGCTGTAAAGCGAATTGCAAATGTATAAAAATTAATTGGATCATATAAATAAAAAGACCCTCTGTTATCAACGAAAACCAGAGGGTACTACTAAAGATTATAAATTAAAAAGTTACGTTTAACGACCGTCGTCTTTATTATCCTACCCATACGGGAAAAGGCTATTTAATGTGTGACCAATATCTCCCTGTTTTTATTGAAGAGATTAGCCCATCACTTACATTATATTTTTCTGCAAGTGTTATATTTTTAAATCCTAAAGATAATTCTTTAAGTGTGCCTATAAGTAATATAACATATGATAATATAATTAACAATAGAGTTTGACATAAAACATGATAAATGTTAAAGTATAGGTATGTTTGATATAGAAATACAAGAAAACAAAGGAATAAAGGTTATAGATTCAAAATTGCTTCATAAAGAATTAGAGGTAAAAAGTTACCATTCTGATTGGTTAAGAAGAAGAATAGAGAATTATGGATTTGTAAAAGGCGAGGATTACTTTATCTCAAAAATGAGTAAAAGTAAAAAGATGGGTAGACCTACAGTAGATTATTTATTGACATTAGATATGTGTAAAGAATTGTGTATGGTTGAGAATAATGATAGAGGTCGAGATGTAAGAAAATATTTTATAGCTGTAGAAAAGGACTACAGAAAAAAAGAAGTTATTAGAGCAATAGGAATAGAAACAAGAAAGACTTTAACCGATGCAATAGAAGAGAGTGGAGAAAACGAGCGTATGCATGGACACGGTTATTCTACATTTACAAACTTTGTATATAAGATAACTGGATTGAGTGAGGATTACAAAGAATACAAAAAGATAGTTAAACAAGTTGGTGGTAAAGGTGATTATAGAGGAACGTTAACACCAGATCAATTAAAACGTGTAGAATTAGCAGAAAGTTTAATTAAACCTATGTTAGAGATGGAAAAGGAATATAGTGATATAAAGGCATGTTTAGAGCCGTTGTTTAAGGTTGAGGAGATAGTATGAATATAA
>JBARXI010000563.1:0-3426 GCA_049647275.1 Microcoleaceae cyanobacterium | reverse complement strand
GATAAATTTGGAGGCTTTGGCAACGGAGTATTTATTAAATGATGCTAAAGAAATAGAAGGTTATCAATTTAATATGCTCAAGTTAGATACAGATAGTAAATTCCCTCTTACTTATCTAGTGCCACAGCCAATGTGGCAATCCTTACTGATAGACCTAAAACAAAGTGCCTCTCCGGCTCTGATGGCAGCTAAGTTTCATCAAGGATTAGCGATGGCTATTGCTAATATGGTGACTGAGTTACATCAGAGTTGTGAGTTTAATCAAGTGGCTTTGAGCGGTGGGGTATTTCAAAATAAGTTGTTGCTTTCTGGAGTGAGCGATCGTCTAATTAAAATGGGGTTGGAAGTTTTGACTCACAGTCAAGTTCCACCTAATGATGGCGGTTTATCTCTGGGTCAAGTGGCTATTGCTGCGGCAGGGAGTAGGGGAGTAGGGGAGTAGGGGAGTAGGGAGGTAAAATTAAAATATTGCCTACACTATATTGATGCACTCTCTAGCAACTCAAAAATGGATAAAAAAATTTGTTTTAATTTTAATTAAACGTTGATTAATTTAAGAAAAATGTGTTTAGGTATTCCTGGTCAAATTATTGAAATAACGGATGTTGCTAAGAAGTTGGCAACTGTTAGTATTAGTGGGGTGAAACGAGAGGTTAATATTGCCTGTATTGTTGATGAGGAACATTCGGTGGGGTCTTGTGTTGGGGACTGGGTGTTAGTTCATGTTGGTTTTGCCATGAATCGTTTAGATGAGGCAGAGGCAGCAGAAACTTTGAAATTATTGCAGGAAGTCGCTGCTGTAATGAATTAAAACGTAGGTTGGGTTGAGGGACGAAACCCAACATATCCATTATTTACATATAGATATTTGTTGGGTTGCGCTACTGCTTAACCCAACCTACCATATTTCAGTTACATATAATAGATAACGAAACCCAACATATCCATTATTTACATATAGATATTTGTTGGGTTGCGCTACCGCTTAACCCAACCTACGATATTTCAGTTACTACGATATTTCAGTTACATATAATAGATAACGAAAGCCAACATATCCAATATTTGTTGGGTTGCGCTACCGCTTAACCCAACCTACGGTATTTTATACGAGATTTCAGTTTTACATAGGAGAAAATATATGAAATATGTTAAAGAATTTCGCGACCCCCACAAAGTGCAAGGTTTAGTTAGAGAAATTGATACACTCAGTCAAAAATTAGGATACACCAGCGATCGCCCACTCAAAATAATGGAAGTTTGTGGGGGTCATACTCATTCTATTTTCAAATATGGCATTGAAGAAATTTTACCAGATAATATAGAATTGATACATGGCCCCGGATGTCCGGTTTGTGTGATGCCTAGAGGGAGATTGGATGATGCGATCGCTCTGGCTGAAAAACCCAACGTAATTTTTGCCACTTTCGGGGATGCGATGCGGGTGCCGGGTTCAAAAAAAAGTCTGTTACAAGCAAAAGCTCAAGGTGCGGATATTCGGATGGTTTACTCGCCCCTGGATAGTTTGGAAATAGCCAGGAAAAATCCAGACAAAGAGGTTATTTTCTTTGGTTTGGGTTTTGAAACTACTGCGCCCAGTGCAGCCTTAACTATTTTGCAGGCAGAAGCGGAAGGTATTGAAAATTTCAGCATTTTCAGCAATCATGTTTTAGTTGTACCTGCTCTAGAAGCATTACTCAGTAACCCAGATTTAGAATTGCAAGGTTTTGTCGGGCCTGGTCATGTAAGTATGGTTATTGGTACCGAACCCTACCGCGTAATTTCGGAAAAATATCGTAAACCATTGGTAGTATCAGGATTTGAACCTCTGGATATTTTGCAGTCTATTTGGATGTTGCTGCAACAAATGGTGGAAGGTCGTTGTGAAGTGGAAAACCAATACAGTCGTGTGGTGAAAGAAGGTGGTAATAGGGTGGCGATCGAAGCAATGGGTAAAGTGTTTGAGGTGCGGGATAAGTTTGAGTGGCGCGGTTTGGGAGAAATTTCTGAGTCTGGGCTGAAAATTACTGATGCTTATGCTTGTTTTGATGCTGAGGTCAAGTTTTGCGTGCCGAATCAAAAAGTTGCTGATGCTAAAGCTTGCCAATGTGGGGAAATTCTCAAAGGTGTTTTGAAGCCTTGGCAATGTAAGGTATTTGGTACAGCTTGTACTCCTGATAACCCTATCGGTACTTGCATGGTTTCGTCGGAAGGTGCTTGTGCTGCGTATTATAAATATGGAAGGTTGTCGAAGGTGGCGAAAGTTGCAGTCTGAAACAAGGAAGCAAGGGAGAAGAAGAAAAAGGATTTTTGGTGGCTACTTGCAACGTATTATTTAATATGAAATATCAAAATGTTTGCGATTTTAATCCCTAAATATATCCCCGTTTCCCAAGGAGAGACTAGAGAATATGGAACTTTTTATTAAAGTGTTTTTTCCCTTAAGAAGAACTTCCCCCCTTTTTCAGTGTTTCCCCTTTTTTAAGCCAGGGAGGATATTAATTCACATAAATCGCTTTTTATTTGATTATACTTTTAGACAAATAATAGGAAAAAAATTATGCCATTTATAACTATTCAAATTGCTGACGGTCATTCCATAGAATTGAAACGTAAACTAGCAAAAGCTGTGACTGATACTGTAGTTTCTACTCTGGGAACAAAACCAGAATGGGTGACAGTTCATATCGACGAATTTAGTCGAGAAAATTGGGCTGTGGGTGGTCAACTTCATGTTGATAAACATCCCGGTCGTCATGCAGAAAAAGTAGAAAACAATAGTTAATTTTTAGGGTGTATATCAGACACTTTATTTAATGATTTAACCACTTATTTCTGCTCAAGTTGTCGTCTAAAAATTATGCTGAATCAAGAAAAAGTTAAAGTGTAGGGTGCGTTATTCATTAATTGATAATGGATAATGAACAATGGATAATTACCTCTGGTTTTAACCGTACTTGATTGAATATAGGGAAATATTATTTCTTTCTCTTGGTCGATTGGATATGGCGCAGGTTTCGGAGCCATCCCACCCTACGGGAAGCTCCGCTTTACATGTTGCGGAGAAAAACGACCGCTTTTCTCCTTAAAAGGAGAGGCTTTCAACCTAATGGATTAATTATCAATTATCAATTATCCATTGGTAACGCACCTCAATGAAATACAAATAGTAGGTGCGTTGACACACTTAAAAATTATGGTGGATACAGAAATAGTAATCAGAGATGCAGTTCCCAGTGACATAAAAACTATTATGGAATTGCTGTATTTAAAAGCAGAATTTGACGGCTGTCCCGAATCTTTAAAAGCAACAAGCGAGCAATTAAAGAAAGATTTATTCTGCCCAAAACCCCTAACTTCTATTTTATTAGCTGAAGTGGGGGGTAAAACTGTAGGTTTTGCCAGTTATCATCGAATTTATTCCAC
>JBARXI010000562.1:0-4781 GCA_049647275.1 Microcoleaceae cyanobacterium | reverse complement strand
CTTATTTTCTGGCTTGATTTTGTGTAAGTCCCAATAGTAGGGAAAAAAGCTGTTTTAACTACTGACTACTGACTACTGACTACTGACTACTGACTACTAAAAATCATACAATCATTCACCAACGCCAGAGTTTTTTGTCTGAATATCGCAAAATAAATAGTTGAGTTTGGGCAGGATTATTTCTGCCCTTTAATATTTTTCTATCCTTTTCACTAATTTACTAACAATGTTTTTTAAAGATTATTTTTCAACAGTTGCGGCTAACTATCAAGAGTCTTGTCCTTCTAATACTCCTTCAGAACTTTTCGCGTACCTTAGTGATATTACTTCAGAGCATCAAATTGAAGTTCAGAAAAAAGAATACCAGAATATTTTGATAAGATAGCACATGGTCAAAAGAAATATAATATTCACCTAAAAAAAAGATTCAGTAACGTTAAACATTATTTATTCAGGACTTACGCACAGACGCTACCTGTAGGGGTAATTCATGAATTACCCCTACAAAAAACGTAATTTATGGATGCTTTGCGTAAGTCCTGTTATTAGAAAAATATTTAGAACAAACAAGCAATTTATCAGATTATCAAAAACTTTTAGTTTGTCGCGAGCGCAGAATTTGCAAAGTGTTTCAAAAGCTGAGATGAGACTAATTTAACCAAAGAAAAGTTTAACTTTACCCCTAATTAGGGTTTGCTGAAAAAGTCATAGGCGTGAGGTTGAGTAGTCAATAGTCAGTAGTCAGTAGTCACCAAAGGGAGTCAGAATCATCAAGACTTGATTAAAACTGCACAATTTTTAATTATCTGAAGGCTATTTCCTGGTCAAATATTGAGGATTAATACCCTTTAAACCTTGGTCGAGCAAAAGTTTCATATTTATTCAGCAAGCCCTAATTAGCTTAGGAATTTCTTTCCAAGTTTTCACATCCGCTTCATATGAAATCGGATTATACAGCGATCGCACTTTCTACTTCCATTCAATGCAGACATAAAATGTTGGAATATCCCCAGATAATTCCCTCCTTTCTCCTGACTTATGAATTAGAGGATAACTAATTATCCGGATATTATATCAGAGGTCTGTTTTGACCAACCAAGTTATTTGACTTTTGACTTTTAAATTTTGACTTTCGCAAAGTGATTGACATATCAAGTTTTTTTGTTATATTAACCTTATCCAAATATATCAAATTTTTTTGAAATGACAGGATGAATGAAACCGTAAAAGTCCTGCTGAGGGGTCTCAAGAAAAATACCCTAACCATTGGTGTAGCAGTAATGCTTGGTGCTTGTGGCTCCAATCAGGTAAAACAACCGCAACCTATCAAAATAAATGGTTCCAGCACCGTCTACCCGATTACTCAAAAACTTGTCGAACAATTCAACGCCACCGACAAACCAGATGTTGATGTCAGTGCCAGCTTTTCCGGTACAGGTGGAGGGTTTGAAAAGTTTTGTGGGGGAGAAACTGATATTAATAATGCTTCGCGTCCCATACTTAAAGATGAGATGGAAACTTGCAAGCAAAACAAAATCTCTTATATCGAACTACCCATCGCCTTCGATGCTCTAACTATCGTCGTTAACCCTAAAAATACCTGGGCTAATGACATTACTGTGGCTGAGTTAGGGAAAATGTGGACGCCTGAAGCGCAAGGAAAAATTACCAAATGGAACCAAATTCGCTCCTCCTGGCCAGACAAACCGTTACTACTATTCGCTCCCGGTACTGACTCCGGAACTTATGACTATTTTGCCGAAGCCATTGTTGGAGCAGCGAAAGCCACTCGTAGCGACTACACAGCCAGTGAAGACGATGAAGTGCTAGCCCTAGGAGTCAGCAACAACCCCAATGCTTTAGGCTATTTTGGTTACGCCTATTATTTAAAACATCAAGACAAATTAAAAGCCCTAGCCGTTGATAGTGGTAACGGGGCGGTTATTCCCACCGAGACAGCAGTAAAACAAGCTAAATATCAACCCCTAGCTAGACCTCTGTTTATTTATGTGAATGCAGTGTCAGCACAGAATAACCCATTAATGAACGAATTCATTGACTACTACATGAGAAACGCCAAAGAAGTTGTGAGTTCGGTGGGTTATGTTCCCTTTGGGGAAGATGACTATATGAGACTCTACCGCAACTATTACAAGACCAAAGTAGGAACTGTCTTCGGTGGGGAAGCACAGTTCAATCAGACTATTTATGAAGTTCTCACCAAACGCACAGAATATTAATTAAACAGATTATGAGTACAAATTCACCACAAGTCAATATATCTGCAGTGCAAGCAGGCGGTCAACTTAGCTTCTTTGAAAAATATCTCACTGTCTGGGTAGCTTTGTGTATTGTTGCAGGTATTGCTCTGGGTAAAATCTTTCCCGGTGTCGCAACTACATTGGATGCCATGAGTATCTATCAAGTATCCATCCCCATTGCTATCTGTCTATTTTTTATGATGTATCCGATCATGGTAAAAATAGACTTCACCCAAGCCAGGAATGCTGCCCGCGCTCCCAAACCTGTAATACTAACTTTAGTTGTCAACTGGGTCATCAAACCCTTCACAATGGTCGCCTTTGCCCAATTTTTCCTCGGTTGGCTATTCCGCCCACTGTTAACAAATACAGAAATATTGCGCGGTGCAGAAGTTGCCTTAGCAGACTCTTACATCGCCGGAACAATTTTACTCGGTATCGCACCCTGCACCGCAATGGTGTTAATGTGGGGCTATCTTTCCTACAGCAACCAGGGGCACACATTGGTAATGGTAGCGATTAATTCCTTGACAATGTTGTTTTTATATGCTCCTCTTGGGCGGTGGTTGCTGTCAGCTAATAACTTAACTGTACCTTGGGAAACTATTGTTTTATCAGTATTAATTTATGTTGGTTTGCCTCTAGCTGCTGGAATGTACAGTCGTTATTGGATTTTTAAAAACAAAGGTAAAGCATGGTTTGAGCGTAAATTTATCAAATATTTAAGTCCTGTTTCTACTGCTGCTTTGTTGATTACGTTAATATTATTGTTTGCTTTTAAGGGAGAATTAATTGTTGAAAACCCTCTGCATATTTTGTTAATTGCTGTGCCACTATTGCTCCAGACTAATTTTATTTTCTTGATTACCTATGTAGTAGCGCTGAAAATGAAATTACATTATGAAGATGCTGCACCTGCTGCTTTAATTGGGGCTAGTAATCATTTTGAAGTGGCGATCGCCACTGCAGTTACTTTATTTGGTTTAAATTCTGGGGCTGCTTTGGCAACGGTAGTGGGAGTATTAATAGAAGTACCAGTAATGTTAATGTTGGTAGAATTTTGCAAACGTACCGCTTTTTGGTTTCCTCGCGAACCAGAAAAGGCGACTTTATTAGACCCCCGTTGTTGTGCGACTCCCGTTGGTGGGGAGTGATGAAGTGGGGGAGTGGGGGAGTAGGGGAGTGGGGGAGTAGGGGAGAAATCTAAATTTATATTTATGAATATATTGAAACTGCCAACTTAAAATTTTTTCTTGACAACCTAAAACCTACGACCTAAAACCTAAAACCTAATTTAGCATACACTTTAATTACAGAATTCAGAAATGGCAAATTTTGACCATCCTCCAAGAATTTTATTTCTATACGGCTCTTTGCGCGAACGTTCCTACAGTCGTTTGTTGGGGGAAGAAGCTGCCCGAATTATTACAGAAATGGGGGCGGAAACGAAATTCTTTCATCCCCACGACTTACCGTTGCGAGGGCGAGTGGAAGATTCCCATCCGAAAGTTCAAGAGCTACTAGAATTAAGTCAATGGTCTGAGGGTCAAGTCTGGTCTTCACCAGAAATGCACGGTAATATTACAGGCATTCTCAAAAATCAAATTGATTGGATTCCGTTAAGTATTGGTGCAGTGCGTCCAACTCAAGGAAAAACCTTAGCAGTGATGCAGGTGAGCGGGGGGTCTCAGTCTTTTAATGCGGTGAATACCCTGCGAATTTTGGGCAGATGGATGCGGATGTTTACCATTCCGAATCAGTCTTCTGTTGCCAAAGCTTACCAGGAATTTAACGAAGATGGAAGTATGAAATATTCAGCTTATCGCGATCGCGTTGTTGATGTGATGGAGGAGTTGTACAAATTTACACTATTGTTGCGAGACAAGATTGATTATTTGACAGACCGCCATAGCGAACGTAAAGAAAAGGCAAAGTAACAATGAAAGAATAAATAACTCAACCCATAGCAGAAAATTTGTGGTGAGTAATTCCAGGTAAACTCGCAGGAGTTAGGAAACCTATGGCAGTATAATTGCCAGAATTACAGAAATTAGGTATTGGGGGAATTGTCTCGGTGATGGATGAACCCTCTAATTTAGAACTTTACCAAAAAGCTAATACCAATTCACTTTAGGGATGTCACAAATAGTTTCCAACTTTAAATGTCAAATAATTGCCCAAAACTATTGTCTTATCAAAGTTTTTAGTCGATCAAATCTAACTTCTAACTTCTAACTTCTGACTTCTGACTTCTGACTTCAGTGAAACGGTATAACCTACCCCACCTCTGGCTACCAACTAAAGGTGGAATTCCACCAAATTGAGAACAAATTCACCAATTGCAGGATTTTATTAACACTCAAAATAGCGAGGGGAAAGCAGTTGCGATTCATTGTACCAGTGGGAGAAGGCGAACAGGTACAGCTAGTGCTGCGTATTTAATTAGTTCGGGTTTATCCTACGATAACGCGATGGAGCAAATTTTGACTGCGAATTCTGAAGTTGAGTTAAGGGAAGCTC
>JBARXI010000561.1:0-9543 GCA_049647275.1 Microcoleaceae cyanobacterium | reverse complement strand
ATATATTTGCCCACCCTACGGGAATTAACTAATGGAAATTAAGATAAATTAGACAACTGAAAATATTCAGACTAACTTGGCTATAAAATTTATTAGAGAAAAAATTCAATTTTATCTGTAGTCAAGTCAACTAATATAGAAGAAGTTGTAGGGTGGGCAAATGTTACTTGATTTACTATAGCAATCCTATTTTATTTGTGTATAAAAATCTTACCGTTTTTAGGGAACAGGGAACAGGGAACAGGGAACAGGGAACAGGGAACAGGCGGGAGTTCCAGCTTTTTTATCTACTTTTTGATTTGTTACAACCTATTTAGGATTGCTATATCAGTCTCAGGCTGTTGAATATTTGCCCACCTTATGGTTAAACCTTTAAAAGCAGCTCATACAGATTTATAATGCCAAAACTACCAGTATTGATACATGACTCTGATAACTAATAACTGATAACTGAAATGGGAGTAGTTTATATAGGCGATCGCGCCGTTGGTAAAACTCATTTAGCATTAGAATTGGCCAATCCTCAAGGAGATTATGTCCAGATTGATTTGGTCAATCAAAATTATCCAAATCTCCGGGCAAATTTACTTAATTTAGATGGCACGGCTAAACCCACTCAAACTATTGAAAAACGTTCTCTGGATGTGCAAGTTAGGCTGTCTACTGGTATGAGCAAAATTCCTGTAGATTGGATTGACTCGCCTGGGGAATTGTTTCGCAGGTCGTGGCAGTCTGAGCATATTAATGAGTGGCAAGACTTTAAAGAAACGGTGGGTAAAAGTGAAGGAATTTTTCTAATTGTTCCTCCCTATCGAGAAATTTTGCAGCCTCATATTGAGCCGGAAAATTATATTACTCAGCAACAATGGTGTAATAGATTTAATCGTTGGACGGAGTTTTTTATTCATGATTGTCCTCAAGCGCGACGTATTGTAATATGTCTGAATAAAGCTGATTTAATTTATTCTGATATTGAGCAAGAAATTTCTAAGTTGGCTTATTTACCTCATGGTTCTTCTCTGAATTGGCTACAACGCCATAATTATGTTGTTAATAGTTATTTTGAACCAGTAACAGCACAGTTAGAACAAATAAATAGAAGTCGTTCTGGTTTATCTGTTCGCTGTTTTATTACTAGTATTTATCACCGGAGTTTATTGGAATTACCTTGGATATATTTGGCTAGCTATTTAGCAAATTAAAATGAGGAGAAAGGAAGAATGTCAATTTCAAACTTGATTTAAATACATTTAATTGTTGACCAATAACTTTTAAGAGCTAATTTATCAAGATAATCTGATATTGTCATTACTTTATATCATGTCTCTCTAAGTACCCACAATAAAAGCTGTGAGAGAGCAGGGAGTAGGGAGTAGGGAGTAGGAGGAAATTTTCGAGATTCTTTTGAGACATACGGATAGCATTTTTATTACGTTTAGTTAATGAGACTTGATATTAGCGCAGCTTTGCTATATCAAGGTGGCGAGCAAACAAGTTAGCCTCCTGGAGAAAGCAGCCTTCTGTGCCGACGCAATCTCAAACTTAACTACTATGTCCAATATGGCCACGAAGGGTAATGATTGGGTAAATAAAAATAATTCTTTAATAGCCCTCCTGGCAATGACAGTAATAGACAGCAGAGGTAGTTTAATATTTAGTTTATGAATCAGCTCTAAGAGGCGTGGTTTTTCACAAGTTTAATATTTGCCAAATAAGGAAGATGGAAAGATGGAAAGTTTGGCACTTTACTTTTATCTTTCCTCTTGCCAATACAGCAAGTTAAATTGATAAATAGAAAGAGAGATTTAATCAAAAAAAATGGGGAATATTTGTATTATTGGACCTACGGGCGCGGGCAAGACTACTTATTTAGCAGGATTGGCTTATTGGCCGGAAAAAACTCACCCAAATTTTCAAATTACTGGCATTACTAATGATGCTAAAAATTTAGCTAATAAAGCTGAAACTATTATTCTGAATGGTGCTTCTTTGGAGCCTACTATTATTGATGGAATAAAAATCAAAAGTTTCTATGATTTGCCTTTGTATTCTTTCCACATAGAAGTTAAACGTTGGTGGCAACAAAAACCGGAAGAAATTAATCTAGTAGTGCGAGATTATCCAGGGGAAATTTTTAATGAATTACAAGGTGGAATTTCTAATCCTTTGCATCAAGAATTTCTGGATGAATGTCTGATTAAAGATAATGTTGGTTGTTTGATTTTACTACATAAGTGGGAGCCTGGAAGTGACCTATTTTATAGTAACGTAATAGAGAGATTTATTGATTTAATGGATGAACGCGATCGCTCCCAAGATTTACGTCTAGCTATAGCCATGAGTAAATGTGAAAGAGGAGAAATTTGGCCTGGTCGTCTTGAGCCGGAATTAGATATATTTAAGGTACATTTACCCAGAACAACTAGTATTTTACAAAAGCGGATTCCTCAACAAAATTTACAGTTTTATGCTATATCTACTTTTGGTGTTTTACAACGAAATGACCCCCGTCCAAATCGTACTGATGAGTTAGGAAGTCCCCACTCAATTTTGCGGGAAGCTTCAAAATGGAAACCTTATGATATTGTTTCACCTTTATATTGGTTAAGTAAAGGTCGTTAAGTCAAAGATGAAATGTCAGACAACTCCTGATGTAAATTATTTCAATTGAAAGACAATATTTATCTAAATCTAGGAGTTGAGAAGCATTTTTTTCTACAGCAAATAAGGCAAAGATTAATATCATGTACCCCATCTGGGGGAGCTGCACTAACGGTTGAATAGTTAGAAATAACTTGGCGAGGAGTCAGGAGTCACCGAGTCATAAGTCAGGAGGAAATAATTGAGAAAAGTCAAGATAATTTCGGTATTTCTTAGGTACTGTCAGTTCTTAAATTTTATTTATTACTGACCTGTCCGAAAATTATATAAGAGGAAAAAAAATCGGCAAATCTAAGACAAATAATGCTTTTCTATTAGCTGATAGCTGATTGCTATAACGAGGATATATAAAAATGTTTAAATCTCTATTGAAGCCGAGAATTAGTCATAATTTGAAACAAGAAAATTTCTCTGGAGTTTTACGAGTAATTGGCGATCGCGCGGCTGGTAAGACTACTTATATGGCGGCTTTGGCTAGGTGGCCTAATGCTGCTTTTTCTAGTCCGGTCGAGTTAGTTACTCCAGCAAATAAAGATGGAGAATATTTAATTAAAGAAGCACAAAATTTGATAGAAGAAGGGTTACAAATTGAACCAACTCGTCTGGCTAATGATGTGTTAGAAATTAAGGATTATAGTTTGCGGATTGTTCTGAAAAAACAAGAGAATTTAAGTCTTTCAAATACTATTTTGAATTTGGATATTAGTTGCAAGGATTACTCTGGAGAATTTTTCAGTGATGTACTTCAGGAAACAGATTCTCAGTTACTTCGAGACTATTTAAATGATTGTTTTCCTGCCACAGGAATTATGTTAATGATTGACGGTACAACTCATCGCAAAGATTTAGAATATGCCAGAGGAGTTGATAAACTTTTAGTAGCATTAGCAGGAGCGGAAATAAATAGTCAAAAACGACGTATTGCTTTGGTATTAACTAAGTGTGAATTAGCTGATTTATGGGTGAATAGACACCGACCAAAATTTTTGGCAGAGGCGCGGTTTCCAACTATTTTTAAAAGATTAGAATCTTGGCAAGATTTGGGAGTCGGTAGTGTGGAATATTTTACGACTTCTGCTTTTGGTGTGATGGGAAATAAATATTTCAAACCCAATTCTCAGCAAATTTATCGCGGTCGTGGTGGGGTAGCATCGGTACTTGAGGACTCGAAAAGATGGCAACCTTTTGGTTTGGTTTCTCCTATATATTGGATTTGTACGGGTAAACGTAATTTGCAATTAGATAAATATTAATATGTAGGTTTTGGGTTAATGGTTATAATAACTTGCCCATATTGTTTATATTCTCATACCTTTGTTATACCTACTACCTGCTACATAACACCTTCCTATATATTGGATTTGTACGGGTAAATGTTATTTACAATTAGATAAATATTAACTAGCCTATACATTTTCTCTTCTGATACTTTTCTTATACCTAAAACCTAACACCTACGACCTAAAAACTTCCTAAAATTAGCAAATGGAAACTATTGAAATTCACGAGTTCAGCACAGGGATAATTCCCGAAATAGCACCCGATGGTAAATGGATTTCCAAGGGGTTTAAAGTGGGGGAATATATGAATTTAACTTTGCCTCAAGTTCCCCATTCTGTAGGAAGAGCAATTGCCAATAAAGGTTTTGAAGTAGGCAAAGACCGTCATAGTCAAGAACCGACTTTTGTGGGGCGAGTTGTCTTGAGTCTGAGTAATGGAGAACCAGATTATTCAGTAGTTGCTGTGGTAAATTCTGGGCAAGATGAATATGGGCGCTCGACTTCTTTTTATCGTTATTTTCTCTGTGCTGGAAAAGATAAGATTTGGCAAATATTAGACTGGCTTAATACTCAGCAGCAACAAGGAATTAACCCCATATTTAATCCGTCTGAAACTAGAGAGGTGGGAAAACCAAATATACATAATCTCACGACTAAACCTCAATCAATTTTACCTGTAGAATGGCAACAATGGCTGAGTAGTCAAACTATACCTGTGATAATTCCGACTGAATTATCTGATTTACAAACTATTAATAAAATGGCTGAGATAAAAGCCGACGGTCAGCCACTTTCATGGGCTTATAATGTCGAAGCAATTGAACGACCAGAACAATTTATGATTATTCATCCTGCTAATGCTGAAGTAGCAGCAAGTCTGACTCAAATACAGACAAAGATGATGGAAAATCCGCAGGTAAATATCTCAACAAATATAGATGAAGCTGCCATAGAAACAGCAATTAAAGGTTTAATTAGTGGTTCTAAAATTAAATCCGAGTGGGTGCAAAATTTAATTTTAAGATTACAAAGCGGTCAGGTTAAATCAGAATATTTAAACAACTTATTTGATAATCTGGGAGCGAGTAATGCTGCTAAACAAGGAAGTGCTAATGTTCAGATGGTCAGGTTGTTAACTTTAAGGGCAATTTTTATTCCTGAAACTTTACCAGAATATCTCAATTGGTTGAATATTAATGGCGAGTCTAAGAAGGAAGATGAAAAGCCAAAAATTTCTCTACAATTACAATCTCAATTGATAAATTATCTGAATTTATTGGAGCCGTTAATCGCAGTGGGAATGAATCGCGCTCTCTCTCAGATATTAGTCAGAAAAATACCGGTTCCGGCTTTCTGTTGGCTGTTAAAAACTAAGGGTAGTTTATGGTCGGCATATTCTAGTAGAATTAGACAACAAGTTAGACACGATTTAGATTATATTAAAAATGCTTTATTAACCACAGGGATTAATCCTGAAGCAAATGATTTACTCTGTGGAAATGCGATGTGGAAAAAATTAATTTCTTGCTTAAAGTCCGGTCGTTATAATTGCAATTATTATCAGCCTTTTGCCGATTTTTTTGCACAGTTATCTGACTATGAGTTAGCAGCTTATTTTTATCAAGTGGGTTATGGAGAAGTTCCCAAGTCAATATTTTTAAAAGCATTTCCCAAGTTAAGGTCAGCTTATGAAGGAACTGTGTTTGGGTTAACGGTTTCTAGACAGGTAACTTTGGCAGATAAGCTGTTGTTATTTACTAGAAAATATGGTGTAGCTTTTGCTGCTACTTGTTTACTTTTAGCTTCCCATAGTATGATTTTTGCCTTTGGTTTTAATCGCGGTAGGTTGAAGACTGAGGAAATAATTGCCCGTCAAAAATCTCAGGAAGAAATTCAAGCTGCTCTAGAAAGAAATAATCTACAGGCAAGTAATATTAATAGCATTGAAATATCCGAGCCAGAGATGATAACTGCATTAGAAAAATTTCCTGTAACTAGCAATGTTATTCAAGAAATTGTCAATGATATTTCGATGGAAATAAATTCTGAAGCAGCTCAAGGAAAAATTATTGGGGCAATTAAGGAGATTTTGGTAAGCACAGATTTGCAGTACGGAGGTGCAATTAAAGGTGAGTTTGCTGTGGAAGAAAATAAGTATCTTAATGCTCAAAAAGAATGGATAAAAGCAATTTATTTATATCAACAAAAGTTTTTTAGCAAAGGTTTTGGTTTTATAGAACCGAATCGACAGACGGCTGATAGATTAAAGTGTGATGTGGCTGATTTAATGGAAGTTGATTTACAACCACGACCTCAACGTTGTGGGGAAAAAACAACATCAGAATATAGCAATTAAAATTCAACTATTATCAGTTTTTTGTGATTTTCCTGCTCTTACCTTAATTTAGTTTTTAAGGAAACTGGGATAATACAAAACCTTAAAAACAACACAAACTGTAGGGGTAATTTCCTCCGGAATGCTGCGCTTTCCATGAATTACCCCTACTTCAAATAGAACCTTTGGGGGTAGAATTGGGTATTTGGGAGGGCGAATATCAAAGTCAGGTGTGGCCGTGGTTGCGTTGCTGGGATGCTCAGGGGAATCTTTTGCTGACAGGACATGAGCGAGCAAAACGAGAACGTCAACGGGCCGATCGCTTGGCAGAGCAGTTAAAAGCTTTGGGTGTGGAACCAGATTTGTAGGTATTGGGTTGGCGTTTCGCTATCTTAAGCTGAAAAGAGCGATCGCTTAACCCATCGCTAACCGAAAACCAATAACATAGTTACGAAATATTTGGCTATCTTTATCGCGGTTGGAACAACGGCATAATTTAGGATTAGTTAGCCATGCTCCACCACGCAATACTCTGGTGTTAGTATCTTCTCCACTTTCCCAAGCACTGCCATCTGTGGGAGCGCCATTATAGTTTTCATGCCAAACATCTTGACACCATTCCCAGACTAACCCGTGCATATCATATAGACCAAAAGCATTGGGAGGAAAACTGCCTACATCTGTTGTCTGTTTACGATAGATTCCTTTTGGTGCAGAAGCATAATAGTAGTTGCCATTATAGTTAGCTAACTCAGACGTTATAGTTTCTCCAAAATAGAATGGTGTAGTTGTTCTGGCGCGACAAGCATATTCCCATTCTGCTTCACTGGGCAACCGATAATTTTTGCCCGTCATCTGTGACAGTCGTTGACAAAATTCCATTGCATAATTCCAGGATAAACTTTTTACAGGGCAGTCAGTACCTTTGAACAAAGAGGGATTATTTCCCATGACAGTTTCCCGCTGTCTCTGAGTAACCGGATATTTACCCATGAAAAATGCAGGAACATCTACATAATGTTGTGGGCTTTCATATTCTCCTCTTCCTGCTTCTGTATCTGGAGAACCCATGAGAAATCTTCCTCCAGGAATTTTTACCATTTCCAAGATGACACCGTTGGGGAGATTTTCCACTATTACCTCTGCTTGCTCCTGACGGCGATCGATAATTTCTCCTTTTACATTGACAGTAACTGTAGTAAATGCTTGGGTTGAGTTAATGGGTTGTTTTTCTGACAACGGTTGAAGCAATGAAGTAGGAGGTAGAGTTATTTTTGTAGATCGATCGGGTGAGTCGTGGAAAACTTCCCCGTCTACTGCGACTCGAAAACCAATATTGAAGTTATAGAATTTTTGCCAACCCATACCACGAAGAGCGCAACGGCAGTCTATAGGCTCGAAGTACCATGAACCACCACGCAACATTCGGCGATTGCTATCTCCCCCACTTTCCCAAGCACTACCATCTGTAGGTGCCTCATTATAGTCTTCATGGCAGACATCTTGACACCATTCCCAGACATTGCCGTGCATATCATATAGACCAAAAGCATTGGGAGGAAAACTGCCTACATCTGTTGTCTGGTGACGAAAAATTCCTCTGGGTGCACAACCATAGATGTAGTTGCCGTTATAGTTAGCTAACTCAGACGTTATAGTTTCTCCAAAATAGAATGGTGTGGTAGTTCCTGCGCGACAAGCATATTCCCACTCTGCTTCACTGGGCAACCGATAATTTTTGCCGGTTATCTGGGAGAGTCTCTGACAAAACTGTATGGCATTACTCCAGGATATCTCTTCTACAGGACGATTAATACCTTTAAATTTGGCAGGATTATTTCCCATGACAGCTTTCCACTGTTCTTGAGTAACTGGATACTTACCCATGAGAAACCCAGGAACATCTACATGGTGTTGCGGACCCTGCTCCTCATCTCTGCCTACTTCCGTATCTGGAGCACCCATGAGAAATGTACCCCCAGGAACTAATACCATTTCCAAAATGACACCGTTGGGGAGATTTTCCTCCATCACTTCTGCTTGTTCCTGACGGCGTTCAATAATTTCTCCTTTTCCATTGACAGTCACTCTAGTAAATGTCTGAGTTGAGGTTATTAGTGGAAATTCCGAAACTGACTCATGCTCAACTTCAATATTTGCAGCGACCAAGGCTTCTAATGCTTCTGCCGCATCTCGATAACGTTGACTAAAATGGTCGCGCACCATCTTATCTATTATGTCTGCTAAATTCTCGCTAACTTTTGCTTGGTCGCGCCACAAAATATTCCCTGTTTTGTTATCTTCGGGCAACTGATGCGGCTTTCTCCCGGTCAACGCTTGAATTCCAATCATCCCCACTGCATAAACATCACTACTAAATTTGGGTTTGCCGATCGCCTGTTCGCTTGGCATATAACCGGGAGTTCCTACTGCTACGGTAACTGTTGTTTTTCCGGCTGCGTTTATTATTAATGTGCTAATTTCTTTTACTGCCCCAAAGTCAATCAAGACTATTTTCCCATCCTCCCGACGGCGCATCAAATTTTGCGGTTTAATGTCTCGGTGAATGACGTTTTCTTGATGCACAAATGCCAAAATTTCGAGGATGCTTTTGAGTAGTTTGACTGTATAAGATTGACTTGATTTTTTCTTGGGGATTAGTTCTTTGCTAATATCTTGCCCATCTATATATTGTTGTACTAAATAAAATTCTCCTTCTTCTTGAAAATGTGCCAATAATTGGGGAATTTGTTGATGATATTTGCCTAGTTTGTCGAGGGTATTTGCTTCTCTTTCAAATAAGGTTTGGGCTATGGGTAATATTCCTGGATTTGATGATTTTGGTCTGAGATGTTTGACTACACATTTTGGTTTTTCTGGTAAGTCTTCATCTTGGGCTAAATAAGTGTCGCCAAATCCTCCTTTTCCTAGAGATTTGATGATGCGATACTGATTTTTCAGGGTTATTCCAGGTTGCATTTTATTGACTGAGGATAAAAGCTATTTATCTGGGTTTTTGGGAGAATAATTTTTACTATATATGAGCGCACCTTTTCCATTATGTTTAGAATATCTTGTCAAGTATTGTTTGTCAAGGTATATCTTCAATTTTTTGAAATTTTTTTATGGCAGTCTGAGGATTTTTTCTGCTTCCATCAAATCTCTTTAATTAACTTAGAATTTTTTTGAGTTTCACCAGGAAGTGAGCAATCAGCATTCTGGATTTTTTCCTAATTTGCTCTGCCTAAATTTGAGGATTTTTATTTG
>JBARXI010000560.1:0-12395 GCA_049647275.1 Microcoleaceae cyanobacterium | reverse complement strand
AAAAAAGATGATAATTTATGGAAAGGTTAAGTAAAATAGAAAAAAAACACATAGTTTATGTGGATGAAGCTGGTATTAGTAACCAAGAGGATTATCCCTACGGCTATAGTCTTAGAGGAGAAAGGTGCTATGATTTAAAATCAGGCAAAAAAACAGAAAGAGTAAGTTGGATTACTGCTTTAAGAGAAAAAATTTTGTTTGCTCCTTAAACAATAGAAGGTTCATATAAAAGAGATTTATGTGAAGCGCCTTTGACAAATTGTTTAATACCATTATTGCAACTACCAGATGTGATAGTAATAGATAATGCTAGTTTTCATCATAGTAAAAGTATAGAAGAGGTGGTGGAATAAGCCGGATGTTATATCTATTATTGACCTGCTTATTCCCCTGATTTAAACAAGCCGTGAAAATTGGTGAGCAGTTTTAAAAACATGGATGAAGCCAAGGTTTTCACAGTTTTAAACAGTGAGAGATTGCACAGATGCAGCATTAAAAAAAAATTATCCGCGCCGTATTAGCGTAATGCTATACATAGTGAGGTTTATTCGTGCCTACCTACTTATATGAAAAAATATGTTCTCTTACCACCTTTTGACGATTATAGCCCTGCGCGCTCAGGTATTTACAACTTAGAGTTCAAAGTGCAGTCTAGAAAAGGTGTACAAAAAATAATTTGTAAATACGCCAGAGCGCACTGCTATAAATATTTGTGATTCACTTGCTAAGTAGGTGAGCATTAAAAAATAAACCTATATAATAAAATGTACAAATCAGCGGATGACTTATTTATAGGTTATTTAAAAGTTTTAAATAACTCAACATACATCGGTTTTATCGTACCGATTTACTTATAACTAGTTGTGCAAAATTAATTACACATATTTAATAAAGGAATGTATAGTTGAAAAAGCAAATATATATTTATGAGCTGATGAGATTTATATTTAGACTTAAATCCAGAGAGTAGGAAGCTTTTAGAAAGAATAAGTCGCCAGAGTAATTGTCCTCAAGTTCGAGACCGAGTTAAATCTATAATATTGAGCAGTCAAGGATTTCCTATTAAGGAATTAATTAAAATATTTAAAGTCAGTAGAAAAACAATTTTTAATTGGTTAACTCGATGGGAATACCAAGGAATATTAGGACTCTATAATCAAACAGGAAGAGGCAGAAAACCGAAATTCAACTCATCGCAAACAAAACAAGTGCCTCCAGGGAAGGAGCTAGGCTTTCAAGAATGGGTGAAATCGGATAGAAGAATGGAAGTCAAAAAAATTAGAAATATTTGGGTTACCTACCTACTCACCAAAACAAAATCTAATCGAAATATGATGGATATTTATCATGCTATGAATGGATTGAAGCATGGGCTTACGAAAACTGGAATAGCTTACTTCAATATCTCAAAAAAGTGCTTAGTAATTTAGGAACAGAATATGTAATTAATTTTGCATAGGCACTTAGCAATCCTAAATGATCTTTAAAAAATCCCAAAATAGATAAAAAGGATGAAACTCTTACCTAATAATTAGGGTTTAAAGCCTCTCCTTTAAAGTTGGAAAGCGGTCGTTTTGCTCCGCATTCCGTAGGAAAAAGCGGAGCTTCCCGTAGGATAGGATGGCGAGGAGACCCGAAGAGTGCAGAGCCGCTCCGCTAACGATGGATGTCCAATGGACCAAGAAAAGAAAAAATTTTCCTTTTAGTCAATCCTATCCCTATTTAAGGAGAGGTAATTATTAATTATTAATTGTTAATTATTGAACCAGTTTTCGTATTGCCTTTTCACTAAAAATTATCTACACAACCGTGCCGATGATTGGTAGATCCTATCGGCTAATTTCTAGGCAAAATAATGACAAATTTATTTACCTAGCACCACTCCGTCTAATACCTAATTTGTGACGTAAGATGTACTTAGATTTAAAACTACTATAAACAGCTAAAATCTAGCTAAAATCGGAAACTTCTAACAACTTAAGAATCTTTTCCATATCATCAAATTCCCCAACAATTCGTCGTACAGGGAAAGGCAAAACTCTAATCAGAGTAGGAGTAGCAGTAATTTGATCTCTTTCTGCCTGTTCAGGATGTTTAAAAACATCTATTACTTTTAAAGTATAAGGATGAGAAAGAGATTTTTCTAATATCTGGTGGAGATTTTGTAGAGTGCGCTGAGTAGCTACACTATTGCCTGAAATGAATAACCGGAGAACATAGCCTTCAAGTGCTGCTGGTAAATCAACAGCCGAGACCGGATCTGAAAGTAGATTATCATTGGGAGCAGAAAAAGACACTTGTGCTTGAGTAGGGCTTGGATTTAACTCCTGGCGATCGAGACGTAGCAACAGGTCGTGACTTTCCCAAAGTTGAGGAAACTGGTCGTAATTAGTAGCCATTACCATAGGATTACAAAATTCTTCTGACCATGGAGCAGATTGCCAAATTATCTCACCAGTGTTAAAAACTGCATTAAGTAATGCCTGATATCTTAAGACTGGCGCATAAGCTTCAGCATAAATTTGAACTTCTTGAGTGCGAGGATCTAACCACTTATCAATAGTTGCAGTGTATCCCGGTACTAAGAAATGGGGTGTTTCAGATAACCCCAACCTTTCTTGTAGCTCTACACATAGGTGTAAATGCCATCGGTTTTGTTTGCTTGGGTCTATGCAATAAACTAAATCGCCCCCAGGTGAAAACAAGGCAATACCCTTGAATAACTGGGGGAATTCTACTGAATCTGGTTTCAAAAAAATAAATTCAAGATAAACTGCAAACTTTTGAATTGTCAGCCAAGCCAGTCTGATGAAGACATCTACTTAACCGAACTGCACCTTATAGTTTTAGTTTAGTTCATCTTGAAAAGGTAACATTTAAAACTTCATAATGTCTTTAAATTCTCTTTAAATTCTACCTCGTAACATCTGAGCCATTTCGTTCGGGTAGGGAGACTGATCGATGGCGATTTCTTCGGTAATTCTACCTTCTTGGTAAAGCTCATACAAAGACCTATTCATAGTAGTCATGCCCTCGTATGTATCTTTAAGCATGATTTGGTTGATTTCCTCATACTGGTCTTTGAGAATATATTCCTTAATAACATCAGTATTGATCAAAATGTCATGGAAAGCCGCCCGCTTACCATCGGTCGTTTTACACAACAACTGAGCAATAACTGCCACCAGAATTTCTGAAAGAGCCAATTTAATCGCTGGCTGTTCTTCGGCAGAGAACATATCAAGAATACGAGTAATAGTTTTAATCGCACTGTTAGTGTGCAAAGTTCCCATCACCAAGTGTCCTGTGGATGCTGCTTTAATCGCAATTCCCACCGTTTCCTTATCCCGAATTTCCCCCACTAGCATCATATCTGGGTCTTGACGGAGAGCACCCTTAAGAGCGTTGAAGAATTTTAGGGTATGTCTACCTACCTCCCGGTGCTTAATCAAACATTTTCGGCTTTCATGGACAAATTCTACAGGATCTTCGATAGTGATGACATGATAAGGAAAAGTATTATTCATATAATCAATCATCGCTGCCATACTCGTGGACTTACCAGAACCTGTAGGTCCAGTTACCAACATTAAGCCTTTATGGTAATGGCAGACTTTCTTAAAGACTTCTGGCAACCTAAGTTGATCCATAGTCAGAATTGTTGCACCAATAAGTCTTAAAACCATGGCCGGGCCGGCGAGAGAATCAAACAAACTAATCCGAATCCGCACAAAACCTAGGTCAGCCGCACCGTCAAAGTCGAGATTGTCTTGAAATGCGCGAATTTCATCATCAGTCACAATTTCCCGCAGCCAACTCATAAATGTGCCTAAGTCTGTCTCAGGATAGTCAATTGGTACTAGGTCGCCACGCTTGCGGAAGCGTGGCAGCTCATTCACACCAACGTGAATATCTGAAACCCCTTCTTGCTCGGCCCGCCGGACAATTTCTGTAAGTTTTACTTGTCCAGGAGCAAGTTCTGGACCAGAAGGAGTTGCTGGTGAAGTTGCTGATGTAGTTGCAGTGGGAGGGCTTGCTGGTTGAGAAAGGTCTGCGGATGCTGGTGGGGATGCTGGTGGGGATATTGGTGGTCTTTTTGCTGCTGGAGGACTAGGTGGAGCTGGGGGACGAGGTAGACCACGTCCTCCTGGAGGAGGGGGAGCTGGAGGACGAGGTGGTGGTGTTTGTGTCATCGTTGCATTACCTTACAGATCGGGATATTGCATTTTTCAATATATTTTTATTCTAGTACAAGAAGGCAGAAGGCTCTAATGTTTATGCTATTTGCTTTTTCGTCTATTGTTAACTTTTGAACTATTTCTACTATCCTGCACTTGCGGTAGATATCAATTGGTAGATTTGAAAATACTTGATTATTTTTTTTATTACTGTTGTAACTCTACAAAACACTTATTAGCACTTTACCTAATAATTAACGAATAATTAAGGTAAAAAACCTCTCCTTTAAAGAGGGAAAGCGGTCGTTTTGCTCCGCAACTTGAATTGCGGAGCGCTCTGCATTCTTCGGGATTCCTTTTCCTCCGGGACGCTACGCGTTTTGCTCCGCAATATGTAAAACGTAGTTGTCAGAAGCGCAAACGATGAATGTCTAATCGACCAAGAAAAGAAAAATTTTTCCTTTTAGTCAATCCAATCCGTTTCAAGGATAGGTAATTATTAATTATTAACGTTTGTAAGTAGGTGAGTTTAATTATCCGTCAAATAGCTATAGAGATTCAAAAGGGTAAAAACCTCTTGAAAACAAGGTTCTGGCTTGATTTTAATATTTTTAGTTTTTTTGCGCAGCATTCCGTAGGAAACGTTTATTTATGCCCACCTACTTACCTTATATACCTAGAATCTGCTGTTTATTTGAGATTTTATCAGAATCAAAAGAAATAAACAGCAGATTAATAAGGCGCTCCTACTACTATATTACGATGGTTTACTAGCTACAGAAAATTTAATCTGGAAAGTTTATTTTAAAATACAAAAATTATGGTTAGATTCAGAAAAATATCCGCTATGGTTGAGAAAAAAAATATAATTTAATTAAAAGGAGAGCTTAAGTAGTTATACTGAAGTTCAAATACGCTTGAAAACTATGTTGCATATTGATTAAAAGTATCCAAAATTAGTTAGGTATAATAGGTATGTACCTTGAACTTTAAAAGCTTAATTGAAAGTGCCAGCCCCGGTAAATAATAAACAGAATTTAACAGATATTGAAAAGTTTTGAAAAAAAATCCATAACTCCTAGTAAAATCCACTAAAAAATCAAAAATATATGGTAATTCAAAAAAAAATGAGATTTTAGTGTTCAGATGTTTGCGCAACATGATCTAGGAAAACTAGAATCAGATGAAAAACTATTATAGGAAAAATGATAACTTTGAAAGGTGTTAAAACTAGGGTAGTTCAAAAATGGTCCGATAAATATTTGTGCTTATTTTATATGGGGAATGTGGAACCAAGTTTGGGAGAAAATTATTTCTATGAGTTTAATAAATTTTAGATACAATATGCCCAGGAAAATTTTGAGAATAATCTTCAGAGAAGTATTTCCGTGATTTATATATATTTCAATATTTGCCCTATAAATAAGTGTTTTTTAAGCACGCGATCGCGATATGTAAATTACGGTAGGGCACTTGAAAATTTTATACTAATGTAAATTTTGTAACTGTAACAATATTTTTTTTTATTAGTTTAAATTATATCAACTCCGGAGAATAGCGCGATAGAAGTCCGTTCCGCGCTCCGCGCCTTGCTCCTTCCCTTCTACTTTCTGCCTTCTGAGTATCAAAGTTTAAGTATCCAACCAGACATAATATTATCTTAATATATAATAAATAAGCAGCCAAAATAAATTTCTCTTGGCTGCTCAAGCAAAATATTTATTAGTCAAAAAAAACAATATTTTGACTTATGAAATATCACAGTAAATTGACACTCTATTTACAGTTATCCAATAGAGGTTGCTAACTGTGGACTAAACGCTTCTTTAAGTAATTCCACCTTATCTGTTTGTTCCCAAGGTAAATCTAGATCGGTACGCCCTAAGTGACCATAGGCTGCAATATCTTGGTAAAAACGTCCTCCTCTTTCTGAAGGCAAATTTCGTAGGTTAAAACTTTGAATAATTCCTGCTGGACGAAGTTCAAAGTTTTCTTTTACTACTTCGAGTAGTTTGTCCTCATCTACCTTAGAAGTGCCAAAAGTTTCAATCATCATGCTTACAGGTCTTGCTACACCAATCGCATAACTAATTTGAACCTCACATTTTTCTGCTAAACCTGCTGCTACTATATTCTTAGCTATGTATCGACAAGCATAGGCTGCCGAACGGTCTACCTTAGTGGGGTCTTTGCCAGAGAAAGCGCCACCTCCATGACGGGAATACCCACCATAAGTATCAATGATAATTTTACGTCCTGTAAGACCTGAATCTCCTTGAGGGCCACCAATCACAAACTTGCCAGTAGGGTTGACAAGAAAACGAGTTTCTGAATCTGGTTTAATCTCTATGTCGGCAAATATGGGTTGAACAACATATTCCCAGAGGTCTTCTTTAATCTTAGCTTGAATCGCTTCTAAGTCTGTAAGTTCCCCAATAGTTTCAGTGTGTTGGGTGGAAACTAGAATCGTATCAATGCCTACAGGCCGACCATCTTCATATATAATGGTAACTTGAGTTTTTCCATCTGGCCGTAAATAGGGAAGTTCGCCAGTTTTTCTGACAGTAGCTAATTTAAGACCGATTCTATGAGCCAAACTAATCGGTAAGGGCATAAATTCGGGGGTTTCATTACAGGCAAAACCAAACATTAGCCCTTGGTCTCCTGCACCTATTGCATCAAGTTCTTCTTCGCTTAATTTTTCGCGACTTTCCTGAGCTCGATCTACTCCTTGAGCAATGTCTGATGATTGCTCATCAAGAGCTATTAAAACTGAGCAACTATTGGCAGAAAAACCATTTTCTGCGTTGACATAGCCAATATCAGCAATTTTTTTTCTGGCTAGGTCTATATAATTTACCTGAGCTTTGGTAGTAATTTCACCAGTAATCAGGACTAAGCCTGTGTTAACTACAACTTCAGCAGCAACACGACTTTGAGGGTCTTGGGTGAGTAAGGCATCTAAAATTGTGTCAGAGATTTGATCGCAGATTTTATCTGGATGTCCTTCAGTCACGGACTCGGAGGTGAATAGGTAACGACTAGGCAACAGTAGCTCCTCCTAATAAGTTAAGTGTTTGACATACTCCCGTCGTTGCGCTTGAGCCACGTCACGGGATTCTTCAACTCCCACACGGAGTTGCTGTTTATACAGAGGTGATGCCCTCCCCCTGTGTTATTCTATTATAACATGGTCGCTCTCCCATAGGACGTTCCCTTGTTTGAGGAAAGCGGGACTTCTCGCTATTTTTGTTAAAAAAATCAGCAAGTCAATTATTTCAACTTAGGAAATTCATTTGTACAAAATAACTACTTTTTATATCTATCAAACTGGATTTACAGCACTTCCCGGTGTAATGAGGTAGACCTTATCTTAAGGCAGAAGCCACCAAGTCAAAAATCAAGAAAATTGGGAAGATTGGACTGTACCTCATAGTAAAGGAAAACGCTGTAATTACAATCGCTTTATTTGACATAATTTGTTTTTGTCAGCCAATGATTTTGAGTAGAGGGATAAAATCCCCAGTTATGTTGACAATTCCTAAGTTGATATATCACTTTACTATAGCAAAGTTTATATACCTATTCTACTATAGTAACAATTTATAATTTTGAATAATTGAGCAAATTTAATTTTTCTTTTAGGCAACTTAGAATTAATAATATTTACGCAAAATTGCCCATCATCAAGTTATTACAAACAGTTGTTATCTTTCAAATGTTTAATAAAATATAATTTAATCAAAATATATGCTTAATATTTATAATAGTTATGAAACAAAAGTTGATTAAGATAATACTTTGATTTCTTCTAAATGAGCGATCGCTATATCTGCCCCCTGTAGATAGTTAGCTTGTGGCTGGCCCCAACAAATACCAATAGATCCTGCTGCTCCTGCTTTGTTCGCCATTTCAATATCTGTAGGAGCATCTCCAACCATAAGTGCGGTTGCTGGTTCTACTCCTAATTTATCGCAAGCTTGTAAGAATAGCTGTGGATCTGGTTTACTAAGACTAGTATCTACTCCCATTTCTAGTTGAATATAATCACTAAGTTGATAGTATTTGACAAAATCTTGTACTTTTGCTGTAGAATCTGCTGATAGTATTCCTATTTTTATACCTGCTTCCGAAAGGTACTTTAGCACTTCAAGACTACCAATAAATAGAGGAGAAGGGGCAGACTTTTGCAGCATTTTTTCAGCTTCGTCAAAAGTATCCTTGGCTATAGCCAATGATTCCAACCATCCACGACCTGTTTCGGCAATATAGGCTGCTGCTGCAATTTCATTTTCTCGTCTACTTCCCACTGCCATTAACCCAGTGGGATTAATACTATGTCCATCAATTCCAAAGGCCATTAGTAAAGGTTCACCAATTCCAGGAATTCTAGCATCAATCAGGCGTGCTCGCTTTTGCCCTAATGTTCTGGCGAATTCACGAGAATTTTGCAATGTACCATCTTTATCAAAAATTATTGCTTTAATATCCGAGAAGGTAACACCTCGGCTTTGAATAGTCACCATTCTTTAAAGTATTTTTGTGATTATTTCCAATTTTTGTTGAGCAGGAATGAGGGAATAGCTATAGGTTTTAAGCGATCGCTAATCTTGCCTAGTTACCATTTTTGCTGACTCCCTATTCACCTGCTTAAAGGTTTATTCTGAGGTGGCTTCTGACTTCTCTTCCTCTACTGTAGCTATTTCTGGCGTGGTTTCTTCTGCTATTTTAGATTCCACTACTGATTCTTCTGTTGCCGCTTCTTGGGGGACTTCAGAGCTTTCTGCTTGTACTGCTTCTGCTACTGCGGTAGGCTCCTCGACTACCTCAGATGTTTCTGTTTCTACTGCGGTAGGCTCCTCGACTACCTCAGATGTTTCTGTTTCTACTGCGGTAGGCTCCTCGACTACCTCAGATGTTTCTGTTTCTGCTGCTGTAGTCTCCTCGACTACCTCAGATGTTTCTGTTTCTGCTGCTGTAGTCTCCTCGACTACCTCAGATGTTTCTGTTTCTGCTGCTGTTTCTTCAGGAATTGTTTCTCCTCGTTGTGCGGCTATCATCTTTTCCCTAAACTTAGCCGCCATTTCTTCTGCCTTCTCATATACCAGTTCAGGATTTTTCACCATTGCCCCAGGCTCTGGCTCTAGTTGCTTGGTTGATAATGATATCCGGCCTCTGTCAGAATCAAGGTCAATGATCATTACTTTGAGTTCATCATTGACTTTTAGTACACTGCTAGGAGTATCTATATGATCGTGAGAAATTTCTGATATGTGCAATAAACCACTAACACCACCAATATCAATAAACGCACCGTAGGGCTTGATTCCTCTAACTGCTCCAATCACTACTTCCCCTACTTCTAAGCGGTTCATCTTCCGCTCAACAAGGGCGCGACGATGACTTAATACTAGACGATTACGTTCCTCATCTACCTCTAGAAATTTAAGGGGTAGTTCTTCGTTGAGTAAATCTTCTTTTGGTTTGCGCGTACTAATATGTGAACCAGGAATAAATCCACGTAAACCTTCTATCCTAACCAGAGCACCACCACGATTTGTGGCAAAAACTTGCGATCGCACTGTAGCATCTTCTGCTTGCAGTTGTCGCACCCTTTCCCAAGCCCGCATATATTCTATGCGTCGAATGGATAAGGTCAGCTGTCCGTCTTCATTTTCATCTGTTAGGATAAAAAATTCTCTTGTTTCATTAGACTGTAGGACTTCTTCTGGATTTTCCACCCGGTTGATTGACATTTCTTGGATGGGAATATAAGCTGCTGTTTTTGCTCCAATGTCAATCAATGCTCCCCTTGGTTCTAGACTAAATACTGTCCCTGCGACAATATCACCGGGGCTAAAGTGATAGTCGTATTGATCTAGTAGGGCTGCAAAATCTTCGTGAGTAAAGCCAACGTCTTTGGCTGGTGTTTTCAAATTTATCATGCGTGTAGTTTCTTGGGATTTCTCTCCTTAATGTTTTTTATTTGTCTTGATAGTTTTGTTTCTATCACCCCAAAATAGGATATATTGAGATTTTTATCGCCTTTTTAGTTGTCTTTTCTGACCTTGGCAATGAGACAATATTTCCCTTGACAATCAAGTATAGTTTCAGATTAAAACCATATTTTATTGTATTATCTAATAAGCAATAGGTATATTTATTGCCAATTTTTTTTGGGGGGGAGGTAAGTGGGTCTTACCGGAGGTTAAGTTCAAGATTGCTTGATGCTTCTAATCGGATCTACTTTAGTTGCCTGAAAGCTAACTGATAGTATGTTAATTCCGATTACAAACCCTAAATCATAACATATTTTCAAGTGAAAATTTTACCTTCACTATCAAATTTACCGTGTAATTGACGGTACTTTAAGGATCTAAATTTAGTAGAATTGAAATATTACCGAGTTAAGATTAATACTTAGTCTACTATTACTATTCAAAACAACTCATTCTACCACAAATCTAAAGCATGAAATTTATCGGCCAACCACTTGACGTATTGGCCAATAAATATCTATCTTCAAATATTTAAGATTAGTTAAGTTGATGGCCTCAAGTTATTTTTTTTGAGTTCAAGAGGAAGTGACACAAGAAGCCGGGGTTTCCCAATCAGGATAATGTGGTTGTTCTAAAACCTCTGAGCCTTCTTGAGTAGTAGCAGTATCTATATGATTAATTTTTTGATTTTGGAGATGATCTAAGGTATCTACAAAATCCCGAATACCTTGAAATTTGCGATAAACAGAGGCGAAGCGGATATAAGCAACTTCATTAATGCCAACCAGTTTATTGAGAACCATTTCACCAATCTCAGCACTGGTAACTTCTCTGAGCGATCGCCCTTGTATATCTGCTTCAATTTCATCAACAAGGGCCTCAAGCTGAATAGATGAAATACCTGTTTTTTCGCAGGAACGAACAATACCTCTGAGTAATTTTGATTTGTCAAAAGACTCCCGTTTACCGTCCCTTTTAACTACTGTAATTGGAACAAATTCAATTCTTTCGTATGTCGTGAAACGATGTTGGCAACTCAGGCATTCTCGCCTTCGCCGAATGCTCGTCTCAGATTCTGCTGAACGCGACTCTAGAACACGACTATTTGTGTGCTGGCAAAGTGGACATCGCATACTAAAATTCCATAGACCTCAAGATTTGGCCCAATGGAGCTAATGGTCATTTAATTTATGTTTGGGGTAAAATGAATGAGTGCTGGGCGATCGACTCAGCACCCATCAAAAAGCAATTTACTCGATCGGAATATTGAGCGAGACTAATTACTTACCAATTCTAGGTGGATCGCGGAAGGCGATCGCAAAAAATATCACGCCCAAGGCCAAAGCCAATACCAATATATAAGCTGCACTTTGCATAAGGGAATTTCCTGACAATCCAGTTCTATATTGTTGACATCTCTAGGGGTTAAAAAACCCTCGATTCTGTGGTTAACCCACCGCCAATGGGATTGTCCGCATTTGCTTTCAGCCTGTCAACAGACTTCTATACTCAATTTTAGCACATTGATGGGCATTCATCCTAATACTTTTTATGTTGGGGATAGCAGTTTGCTCCGTGATAGAAAAAGCGTAGCTTTGCAGAGGGTAAAACGTTTCTTCTGGTGCTGGTCTACGGCAAATATTTTAAGATAAAAGTCCAACTACTACTTTGATAAAAATTACAAAGTATTTTCGTTGGACTTTTATCAATTAATTTGGAAACAAGGGATACCTGTTTGTTGACATACTCTCCGGCCTGTTAGGGAAGCTCCTCTGGAAGAGGTAGCTTTCCTATGGGAATGCTCAAAAGCTATCAAAAGCCTGCTCCCCTATGGCTGCTCGGTACAGTTTAAACCTAAAAAAACTTTGGTTCTATGATATTTATTGCTTAGAGTTTTTCGATACACAAGCTTACTAGTGCATGGGCCCCATAACTCTAGTTTTCAAGATGCTAATACTACATTACTTAAGTAGCTATAGCACTACGCAAATAGGGCGCGGACATTTCTCTGATCCCTACTCCCTACTCTCTAGTTTTCAAGATGCTAATACTACATTACTTAAGTAGCTATAGCACTACGCAAATAGGGCGCGGACATTTCTCTAATCCCTACTCCCTACTCCCTACTCCCTACTCCCTACTCCCTACTCCCTACTCCCTACTCCCTACTCCCTACTCCCTACTCCCTACTCCCTACTCCCTACTCCCTACTCCCTAC
>JBARXI010000559.1:0-1742 GCA_049647275.1 Microcoleaceae cyanobacterium | reverse complement strand
GGCTTTAGCCGACTGTGTAGGGGCACAATGAAATTGTCCGACATCAGAAGATATCTTTGGTCAGCTAAGAAGAGACGAAGCAACACGGATTTATCTTGTTGCGTAGTATCTACGCTTGTTTCCCCGTGACTTGAGTCCGGGGAGTAGTCAACTCACTCGCCTCATATCAAAAATCAGCAATGCTGAACAATAGCAAGTTAGTTTTTATAGCCTCCCTAATAATGGGGGCTATTTTTTTTGAGCTGGAAGTATCGGGTATGGCCTTTTCTAGAAAATTATGATAATTGCGTTACAATTCTGAACGAAAATGACAAAACTCGCAAAATCTACTTAGGCTATCATTATGTCGGATACAATTACAAAATTTACTTATCAAACATTTCAACAAAGTAAAATTTACTTTGCTTTAGCTCACAAGCAAATTTCAACTAGGCTGAAAAATTTTATTTTTCCAAATCTTGAGTTTAAAACCAAACCTTTATCTGCGGAAATTCTCCAAAAAATTCAGCAAGGCATTGATGAAATAATGGAAAAAGATTTGGCGGATGCAGACAAAGGTATTTATCCAGTTAATATCATCTTTGATAATCCCTGGTCAGATTTCTTCAATTATTATCCTAATATTTGGCTGGATATGCCTACAGTGTGGCAAAAAATTCAGCAAAATAAATATCAAGAATTCTCTCAAAAAATAGATACTAAAGGTTATCCCGGTTATTATTTACAAAATTTTCATTATCAAACTGATGGTTACTTGAGCGAAGCATCAGCTAATCTCTACGATTTGCAGGTAGAACTTTTATTTAATGGTACTGCCGATGCGATGCGAAGGCGAATTTTAGCTCTGTTAAAAATGGGGTTAGAAAAGTTGTTTAGTGGGCAAAATTTAGAGGCGATCGCTCCCCAAGAATTAAAGGTTTTAGATATAGCTTGTGGTACTGGTAGAACTTTAAAGTTTATTCGCGCTACTTTACCAAAGGCTGCTCTTTTTGGTGTTGATTTATCGTCGGCTTATTTAAGAAAGGCTAATCAATTATTGTCTGAAGAGTTGGGAGATTTGCCTCAACTTTTACAAGCAAATGCAGAGGATTTACCTTTCCGAGATAATTTTTTTCAGGCAACTACTTGTGTTTTTATGTTCCATGAATTACCTCCGATGGTTCGTCAAAAAGTAATAGATGAAGCTTTTAGAGTGACTCAACCGGGGGGAGTTTTTATAGTTTGTGATTCGATTCAAGTATGTGATGAACCTGATTTTTCGCCAATGTTGGAAAATTTTTCTGCGATGTTCCATGAGCCTTATTATAAGAGTTATATTACGGATAATTTAGAGGGGCGTTTGGAGAAAGCAGGTTTTATTAATATCGGGACGGAAATAAATTTTGTTAGTAAGTATTGGGTGGGTACTAAACCCGGTCGTTAATCTTAATAATTAAGGAAAAAGGAATAATGGTTCAGAGCGGGGCTGTTTTATTATTGGTTGAGATTTTGAACTTTCGTCTATATCTACTGATTACTCCATTACTGTAGAATTTTCATTTTCTGAAGCACTCCAAAGGTGGGTGTGATTTGTGGATAAATTTCTCCCTCGACAATTATTGCGGACGGGGCAATAGTCATTTCATTTCCTTAAGCACTCCAAAGGTGGGTGTGATTTCTGGGTCAATTTCTCCCTCGACAATTATTGCGGATGGCGCAATAGTCATTTCATTTTCTGAAGCACTCGAAAAGGTGGTGTGATT
>JBARXI010000558.1:0-14856 GCA_049647275.1 Microcoleaceae cyanobacterium | reverse complement strand
TTTCACATAAGTAAAAAGATTATTATGTGCTTTAATAAAATCCAGTGGTGCATATTCAAAACCCGCACCGTAAGCATCACCAATAGCAAGTTCTAGTAACATATAGTCAAAATCAAAACTCAAAATTCAGATAATTTCTGTGACTGAGTTGGAAAATTAGAGATTTCCCTCAATAAACTAAATTTTTAAGCATTATTTTTAAGAAAAGATTGGGTAGACAAAAATCACAAAATTTACCATTGAGATAGATAGCTGAATACTTGCCTACCTTTCTACTATTCTTAATTTTTCTGTGGGAATGTTTAGCAAGCTGAAAATATCCTAGTCACAACTTCAACAAACAGAAAATAACTTCATCAAATTACCCATTAAACCTCTCCAATAGTTCCTCACGAGAAGCACTCAACAATAAAGGAGTCAACTCCTCTGGAGACAATTGCAACATTGGTTCGATAATGGCCAATAGTTCTGGGTCGAGGGAGCCAAACCGGACATTGAGAAAATTTTCAATCATTTGCTTTATCTTCTGTTGGCTTTCCTGAAGACCTTCTTGGAAACCTTGCTCCAAGGTATCCTCGCGCCAACGTAAATAAACAGGCGATCGCTTCATCAGTAACTCCTATCAGTAACTACTCAACAAACCTCTCCAATAATTCCTCCCGCGAAGCATTCAATAATAAAGGAGTCAACTCCTCTGGAGACAACTGCAACATTGGTTCGATAATGGCCAATAGTTCTGGGTCGAGGGAACCAAACCGGACATTGAGGAAATTTTCAATCATTTGTTGCTTTATCCTTTGTTCGCCTTGTTGGATACCTTCCTCCAAGGTCTCTTCGCGCCATCGTAAATAAACAGGTGATAGTTTCATTAGTAACTCCTGGTCATCTTCATTTATATTGTCTCTGACTTGAATTGTGACGTGCCAGCTTGCCAAAAGCTCGGTTAGATTTTCCCTGAGTGGGTTGCCTCTTGGTAAAGCTTCCAATTCTAAAATGGCTTGCTCTTGTGTCTGACCTTTTCCCAATACCCGCAACCAGAGAGTATCCTGGTTCATTGGTAATTGATTAATGGCTACTATTGCTGTGTTTTGAAATTTTGGTAAAAAATAAACACCTGTAGGCCATTGACCGCTTGGATCTAGTTTAGCGCCAAAACCATCAATTATTCTGGCCGAACAAGAGGGGGATAAAATCCACAATAGAGGCCATTCTGTTTCAGTATAGGGAGTGTTTTCCCTTCTAGCTTTACGTTTTTGTTGATTAATAACAAAGTTGAGTTTTGCTTGACAGTCGAGTATTTCTAGTCGTTGTGGTTGATTGCGAAATGGCTCTTCAACAATTAATAATGAATAATTAATAATTAACAATTACCTCTTCTTGAAAGCGGATAGGATTGACTAATCATGAAAATTTTTATTTATTATCCCCGATCAAGGGGAGGCTTTAAACCACAATTTTTCGGTAAATAGAAGCAGTTGCTGCCATTTGGCCTAATAACCCTAAAATTTGAGGGTCGGTCGGCGGTGGAATGACGGGGATGAAATATACGTCTATTTCTCGGACTTCGCTGGCAACATCGCGACTGGTTTCTACTTTGCCTAATAGAGTTAGTAATTCTTCTAAATATTGTTTGGCAAATTGGTCGTGGGGAGTTCGTGTCATATCGTGTCCGGTTGAATATTTACATTTTGAATGAAGGAAGACAGAAGGCAGAAGGGAAGAAAAGACTATAAGGGAAAAAGTTTTTTATCGCTGATTAGCCGGACATGATACCACGAATATTTTCTACTAATCTCAGGATACTATATCATTGGCGATTAATGTTATAAATAAGTATTTTTTTTCAGAATATTTTATCGAGAATCAAGAGTCTAATTTAGGTTATAAATTTAGATTTTATTAAAAAAAAGAGGAATAGATAAAATGCCATATAGTGACTTTGATTTAAAAAAAGTAAAAGCTGAGTTTAACTTAAGAATTATAGAGACAGAGGACTTATTTTCTCAAGTTTAACCTGTTGAGATTAGTAATTTATTAGCTGAGATGTTAAAGCAAAATGTACCTATTGCTTTAGCGATCGCGACAGAAAAGGCAAGTTCTGAGCTAATAATTATTAATATTTTGCTGGAGATTAAGAGACAACTTCAAATCAGTTTTTTTTCGGGTATAGATTTCTCAGTCGATCGAGATAAGGGATTGAATGGATTTTGTGATTTTATTATTAGTCAATCTCCAGAACAACTATATTTAGATACTCCTGTCATTGCTCTTGTAGAGGCTAAAAATGAAAGGATAGTTGGTGGTTGAGGGCAATGTATTGCAGAAATGGTTGGGGCGGAAATATATAATCAAAAAGATGGTAAAGATGTTCCTTTTATTTATGGTGTGGTGACGACAGGTCATGTCTGGAAATTTTTGAAATTGGAAAAGAATGTAGTTTTTATTGATGTGGAGAATTACTATATTAAAGATTCGAGGAAGATTATCGGAATTTTGGTGGAAATGATTAGATCGGTTAAGTTTTTGTAATTAGGTATTAAAGTAATAAGTAGAGTAGGCAAATATCACAAATTTTACTGTTGATATAGATTGCTCACAATTTGCCCACCATAATTAATTCTAGCGAAAAACTATCTGATTTTTATCAGCAGAAACTGGTTCAAATTTGACAAAATATGTACCTTCAGGCAAGGTAGATTTTTGATTCAAATTATAACCAGGACAAGTTGCATTTGTTCCTATTTTTTGATAATTTCTGGAAGATAAATTAAAAGCTTTATTAGTCACACAATATGCTGGTCGTCTAGAGTTACCTCCCTGAGAATTTCTATAACTTGTTAAGTCTTGCGAAGGAAACTTTTTATTGTCAGAACTCTCTATATATATCCAGTCTTCTGTGCGTTCATACCGTCCTTGTGGAGCATCAGTATCTAATTTTAAAATGGGAAAACTTTTACATTCGTTAGGAGCAACTGAACCCCATCCGCTAACTTTTGATGCTTGTACTGTGACACCGTATGGACTGCCATAGTTACGAGCTCCTGCTACCGTATAAATTCGTCGTTTTGCCCTGGCTACATATATTTTATTTTTATATTCGTTACAGACTTTAACATTGTAAAATATTTCAGTAATAATAGTTACTTCTGAATTTGTTTTTTCCTGCACCAAAAAAGTTAAACTCAGAGCTGTTAAAAGTGCAGTAGGATACAAGAATAAGTTTTTGAGCCACTTTCTTTTCCTAAATATTGGAAATGCTGTAGCTAGATTAAATAATTTCCGTGAGTCCATAATTTTTATTCCCATTAAAAATCTACTTTATGTCAAATTAATAGATTGAATATTGTCAAATAATTAAAAATCAAATCAACAGTGATCCTTTGTTTTTTGAGGTTATTATCTATTTCTTATTGTAAATCTTAAGTTTTGGTCTTTCCAACCCGTATCATCACCTAAATAAATGGTTTCCATATTATACTCAGAGGCGCATTTCCAACCAGTATTAATTACTTTTCCTGAACTACCACTTCTTCTTCTATGCTGTAAACATATTTCGTAATTCTCTCTAGGAGTATAAATAGTAAAAGTCAATTTTTGATCTTTCCAACCTGTATCATCTCCTAAACCTACTGACTGAATATCATTATAAGATTTGCTACATTTACTATTTCTAAGTAATCCACTAGCGGGGCTAACTCTAGTATGCTCTAAACAAATTTCTGCACCACCAATTGCTCTAAAAGCTAATTCTTGATCCTTCCAACCTGTATCATCTCCTAGTCCAATCCATTGACTAAAATCACCTGCTCTTGAACATATCCAATTAGTATCTACCACATTTCCAGACGAGCCACTTATTCTTGTATGTCTCAAACATAAACCTGGAGAAGTATTTTGACTATTTGTTTTAGAACTAATGCCAAGTATCAATAGTGTTGTTGTTAAAAAACAGTAGCCTATTTTTTTGAAGTCTTTAAGCATTTTATTTATCCTTAAGTCTGAACAGTTTGAATATCTTATTAATTGCTTATCAGTCAAAGCAAATTTGTATTTTTTCACCAAGTAATCTCATACTTAATAATTTACTACAACAGATAATTAGAGCTACTACCTATAAAACTCACAAAAAATAATGTACAATTAAGCATAATTATCAGAAAATATCAGATTTTTTTCCCGAAACATCAGAAAACATCAGGTATAATAGGAATAAATTCCTAACTAAATTTGACTAATGACTCTTAATGAAATTTTAAAGTTTGTCGATAATTTAGTTTTCGACAAAACTGGCAAACACCTTGATACTCTCCAAAAAGCAATATTACGTGCTACTTGGCAAGGGGAAAAATACTCAAAGGTTGCTCAACAATACCACTGCACTAAACATCACGTTGGAAATGTCGCTTCAAATTTATGGCAACTTATTTCTAAGGAATTAAATGAAAAAATTCATAAGTCAAATTTCCGCGCTGCGATGGAAAGATATCAGGTTTCTAACTTTTCAAATGTATTGAATTTTGAAGGCAGTAATTATGTAAAAGGTAACGTTCACTTTTGCGGAAATACCCAACACCCTCCTGAAACTGAACAAAAATTACTCACTACACAAACAACAAACGAAAATAACACCCCACTGCCAAAACTCGACCTCAGAGACGCACCAGATATCAAAAAAACATTCTACGATCGCTCCACCGAACTAACCACCCTCAAAACTTGGATACTCAAACATCGCTGTCGTCTCATCACCGTCTCAGGAATAAGTGGTATCGGTAAAAGCGCTATTATTCGTCACCTCATTCCAGAAATAAAATCTGATTTCGACTACATCATCTGGCGCACCCTCCGCACATCTCCACCCCTAAACGTAACTCTCAAAAATTTAATTGAAATTATCTCCAACGTAACAGAAATAGAAATTCCCAATAACACCGACGCTCAACTGTCATTGCTCATCGAAAAATTACGCGATCGCCGATGTCTAATTATTCTAGATGACTTACAGCAAATACTCAGTAGTGGGCAACTTATTGGTAAGTATAAATCAGGATATGAAAACTATGGCAACCTATTTAAAATTATCGGAGAATTACCCCATAATAGTTGTTTTATTCTTAACAGTTTGGAACCACCTTTAGAAATTTTCAACTTTACAGATAATGACTCAGCAGTACGTTTATTTCAGTTAACTGGTTTAACGGAAAAGGTAGCGCGTGGGATGCTCAAAAATAGAGAATTATTAGATGAAGAGAAATGGCAGGAATTGATAAATTTCTATCAAGGTAATCCCCAATGGTTAAAATTAGTAGGAGAGACGATTAAAAATTTATTTGGTGGAAGTGTAGATGAATATTTAAGTTATCAACCTATATTTTTATGCGACGAATTAACTAATGTTTTACAGCAGCATTTTCAAAGGTTGTCTGAATTAGAAAAACAAGTAATTTTTCAACTCAGCAACGAACAAAAACCTATGTTACTTTCCCAGTTATTAGAAAAATCTCAGTTATCACCGCCAGAATTATTTCAAATCTTACTATCTTTAGAAAGACGAGGCTTAATAAATAAAATAACTGAAACAGGCGAGACTTTATTTACAGTTAAACCTGTATTTATGAATTATATAAAAAATTATATTTATCCCGACCATAATACTTAGTATTTTAGTAATAAATAGGATGAGCAAACATCACAATATTTACCCACATAAAAAACTTAGAACTTACCCATGATAGACCCAAAATCTAGGCTTGAGATTGCTATCCTACTAATATCATGTCCGGATAATTAGTGATAAAAAACTTTCTCCTCCTTTTCCTTATTCTTTCCTCCTGACTCCTGACTCCTCCTTAGTTTACTTATAATTGTTTAACCGGACATGATATAACAGACTACTCAGCAAACCCTATAGGTTTTTATCGCTTTTACTGGCGCTTTTTCCTGAGTCATGAATCAAGCAAAAATGTCAGCAACAGCGGTTAAACGCAATGACCGAAATACGTTGTACTGTGTAAGTCCTGAAACTAATACTTAGGAATATAATCTAGCTACAGAAACAGTCAGCTCTCCCTCATTATCATCAGGATAAGTATCAAAGAAAAAGGCACAAAGAGTAACGGTTTCCAGAACCTCCAACGTTAATGTTTCATGATACCCATTCAAAGTTGACCAGGTTTGCGCTACTGGAACCTTTGTCTTTTTATTCTTCACTTTTCCGCCGTAAATCCAAAACATAACAAATGGCTCGCCAGACGGACAAATATTAGAACCATAGCCAAATGTACCACTTTTAATCCGCACAATATAAATCCCTGGTTCAAGAGTTTTAGATACTGCGGTTTCCTGGATACCCCTCATCTGTTCCTCATTTAGCAAATGGCAATTTTTACGACTGTGAACAACAAGATGCTGAATTTCACAGTTACCACTACCACGGTTAATTTTGCTTGTTACGATCGCTTTTTCTTGTTTGCTTCCTAACAGTTGAGACGCTGCACTCGCACCAATAGCTGCTGCACCAGAAACATATTTTCCTGCTGCCTCAACATCATCAACTTGAGTAAACACAGGCATTCGTAGGGGATTTGAACTAGCTATCCTCAGCCACTGCTTATCAGTGATATAACCAATCTCTGCTAAATAATCAACATAGCCAACAGGGCGAATCTTGATAGGTATTTCTTGTTTCCGGGTAGACTCATCACAATTGTACTGCTGAATATTATGAGGTTGTTGTGAGTCTGGATCGATATCTGTAACATCCAAAATTCGCAATTGGTATTGCTTTCCACCTAGTTGGTTAGCTGTATCTTTAGCAATTTGAGAAACTTTCCAATGAGCACAAGCACTCTGACCATCGCGAGGAACTATAGTAATCCAACTTGAGTTTAATGCTTCTTCTGGAATATCTATTGTAGGGGGAGTTGCATCAGGCTTGGTACTTTTTAACTTCTCAGTAGTTTCTAAGATAATAGCTACTGGCATCCAGATGCGGTTAGAACGAGCCAATTTCAACCAGTCGCCATCGTCAGTGACATAGCCGATTTCTGCTTGATAGTCCCGATCTTCCAATAAAACAGGTACTTGCAGTTGCTGAGTAGACTCTTGACAATCATAAGCTTGTACATTATAAGCTGGCTGTGTATCTAGATCGATATCTGTAACATCGTACACCCGCAACTGGTATTCCTCTCCACCTTGTTCTTTAGCTGTATTTTTTGCAGTTTGAGGAACTTCCCAAACTACCATCATATTTTCTGCATCATCAGGAGTAATAGTAATGTTACAGGGAGATGATGCCCATTTTACTTTTGGCCTTTCTACTAACTCTGTTTCTTTTTCTGCCTCTATATAATAATCTTCTAGTATCCGAACTCGGTTAGAACGAGCTAATTTTAACCACTCACCATCATCAGTGGTATAACCAATTTCTGCTTGATAGTCGCGATCGCTCAATAAGTTTCCTACTTGCCACTGCTGATTTGACTCTTCGGAATAATAATACCGGATCTTATGAGGTGCTTGCGAGTCTAAGTCTATATCTGTAACATCATAAACTCGCAGTTGATATTGCTGACCTCCGTGTGACTTGGCTGCATCCTTATCTGTTTGTGGTACTTCCCAAGTTGCTGATGCACTTTGATTCACCTGGGGTGTCAGAGTAATTTCACTGTTTACTTTTCGAGTTGCCCAGGCTGCTACTAACCAGGCTAATCCTGCTGCTGCTGCTATTGGGGTTAAAGCAATACCTCTTGTATCAATGGCAGTTTCATTTTTATCAACTGGAGTTGTTTGTGGGATGGCTGTTTCTGTCTCTGTTTCTGGTGTTTTCGTCTCTACTACTTCTGGTGCTGTTGATATACCAATGGGTTGAGTTAGAGTTTCATTTCCATCAACTAAAGTTGTTGGCGCGATGGCTGTTTCTATATCTGTTTCTGGTGTTTTCGTCTGTACTACTTCATTGGCATCAACTGGAGTTGTTTGTGGGATGGCTGTTTCTGTCTCTGTTTCTGGTGCTGATATACCAACGGCCTGAGTCAGATTTTCATTTTGATTAACTTGAGTTTCTATATCTGTTTCTGGTGTTTTCGTCTCTACTACTTCTTCTGCTGTTGATATACCAACGGGTTGAGTTAGAGTTTCATTTTCATCAACTGGAGTTGTTTGTGGGATGAGAATTTCTGTCTCTGTTTCTGGTGTTTTCGTCTCTACTACTTCATTTTCATCAACTAGAGTTGTTTGTGGAATGGCTGTTTCTGTTTCTGCTGTCGAGCTACCAACGGGTTGAGTTAGAGTTTCATTTCCATTAACTTGAATTTCTATATCTGTTTCTGGTGTTTTCGTCTCTACTACTTTTGCTGTTGATATACCAACAGGTTGAGTCAGATTTTCATTTTCATTAACTTGAGTTTCTGTCTCTGGTGTCGTCGTCTCTACTACTGCTTCATTTCCATCAACTGGAGTTGTTTGTGGGATGGCTGTTTCTGTCTCTACTTCTGGTGCTGATATACCAACGGCTTGAGTTAGATTTTTATTTACATCAACTTGAGTTTTTATATCTGTTTCTGGTGTTGTCGTCTCTACTACTTCTGGTGCTGATATACCAATGGCTTGAGTCAGATTTTCATTTTCATTAACTTGAGTTTCTATATCTGTTTCTGGTGCTGATATACCAATGGCTTGAGTCAGATTTTCATTTTCATTAACTTGAGTTTCTATATCTGTTTCTGGTGCTGTTGATATACCAATGGGTTGAGTTAGAGTTTCATTTCCATTAACTTGAGTTTCTGTCTCTGTCTCTGGTGTCGTCGTCTCTACTACTGCTTCATTTACATCAACTGGAGTTGTTGGCGCGATGGCTGTTTGTGTCTCTGTTTCTGGTGCGGATATACCAACGGCTTGAGTTAGATTTTCATTTCCATCAACTGGAGTTGCTGTCTGTGTTTGTGGGGTAGGAGTTGCTAAGGCTTCAGAAACTCCCGTTGCCATAGAATTTCCCCCTACTGGAGTATAGTCTGAATCTGTAGTTGTTCCTATTTCTACAGACTCACCTTCACGCCCTCTCCGCAGCCCCCAAATTAAAGCTCCTAGTAAGGGAATGCCCAATAACAATAAGAGCCACCAGGGGAATCCTCCTATTTCAGTTTCTTCTCTGGCATCATTAAGAGGTGCTCGTAGCAGTGCTGTTTCAGTTGTAGTATCTGGACTTGGTGAGGCTGTTACCTCTGAAGAATTGGTTTCATTGATCCTGGAAGTATTTGGATTTGGTGCGCTTACTAGTAAATCTGGACTTGGTGAGGCTGTTACTTCTGAAGAATTGCCTTCATTGACCCCGGAACTATTTGGATTTGGTGCACCTACTACTAGGTCTGAATCTGCTGAGTCTACTTTTTGTATCTCTCCTGCTGTTTCAGTTGTAGTATCTGGACTTGGTGAAGTTATTAATTCTCCTGAAGTTATAGCAGCAAGTCTCTTTTTGTCTAATGCTGCTACAACTTCTTGACCAGTTTTTGAAGTGACTAAACCCAAAAATGCTAAGACTTCTGGAGGGGCAGAGTCTTTTTTGTAAACATAAGTACGGGGTTGAGAATATGGGTAGCGTGGGTCATTCGGCAGGGTTTTGTGCATCTGAACAATCTGAACATTTTCCTTGTCCAGCACTTGATTGGCGATCGCATAACTAATTCCATCTTTACCAAGTTCTTTTACTACTGCTGCTGTATCATCCTCAGATACCTGAGTCCTTTTACCTCCTGTCTGAAACGGAGCTTTTTTAAATACATCATAGTTTTTGAGAGCTTGCTTAGTATCGCTAGATTCTGGGCGATCGATGAAGCGAATCGGCACTTTAGGGCCACCTACTTCTGACCAACTTGTGATTTCTCCCCGAAATATTTTGGCGAATTGCTCGAATGAAAGATTTTCCTGAAATGGATTGTCAGAGCCTACTATAATAGCAATTTTGCCTCGGTTAATGGGGACTTCAACTAATCCTTGGTCTTTTTCCTGAGAAGTTAATCGACGTCCCACGGCGACTAAATCTGTTTCCCCTTTTTGGAGCGCTTCTAATACTTTACTTGTATCACCTGCTACTAATTCAATTTTAGCGTCTGGAAATTTTTCTTCGTAACGTTGTTTTAGTGCTTGATTAATGATTGCCATACTACTAGTGCCGGACAATCTGATTTTAGTGCCACTTGGCAGGGATTCAGGTAACGGGTAGGTGGTATCTTTGTTTACAGATTGGGCTATGACAGTATTACTGAAAGAAGATAAATTAGAAGCTGCTAAGGGTTTGGGAGTAGCAGTCAAGCTTAGTAAAACTAATGAAATTTGAACTAATTTTTTGCTAGAGGAGGACATTTTTTTCTGGCTTTTAGATTGACAAAATATGGTTAATTTGACCTGGATTGATTAGCCTTAAAATTGACTATCAATCTTCCATCAATTATTAGTTTTTTCTCATAAGTTGACAGTTCCAAAAAATGCCAACTACAGGCTAAATTTCCGATAAATAATTTAAGTAATAAAACTCTCAGTTTGGTTTTTTCCGAGAGATTTTTTACTTTTCAACAAACATATATATTTTGCTGAAATATACTGTTAGTTATGTATTAGCAAAAAGTAAGTAAACTATGGTAATCTTAAAAATTATTATTCTTGGTTAATAGAAAAAATATTTTACATTTTTATTATATAAATTGTCAATTCTCCTTCATTATCTTCAACGTAACTATCAAAGAAAAACGCACAAACATTTGTTGTTTGCAGCACTTCTAAAGTTAATGTATCATCATCGCCATTTAAAGTTGACCAAGTAGCCTCAACTTCCAAGTTGGTTTTTTTATTGATGAACTTACCACCATAAATCCACAACATGACAATAGGTTCACCAATATTATTTTCGTCGTTTTTATACCCAAATAAACCACTGCGGATTCTGATTACATAGATTCCTGGTTCTAATGTTGTCGAAACTGCTGTTTCTTCCTGAATCCGTTGCATAGTTTCAGCATCCAGCACATAGCAGTTTTTTTTGCTGTCAATCTTTAGATCCGTAACTGTACAACCTTCCATATTTATGTCTATATTCCTACTAAAATTTTATAGTATCCTCAACTAAGGCCATTGTTAATATCGATTTAAAAGTCTATAAGCACCCAAACAAAATTATTTACCAATTCTATATAATGCTTATAGCAGAAGAAATTCAATTTTACAAAATGTGTAATTAATTTTTTGTACCGGCTGACAAATGTCTAAAAATTAATTACATACAGGAGGGCTATCTTAGTCGAGAAATTGGTCTATTATTACACTTAATAGTTAGTTTACACCTGTTTGTAGTTTTGATGCTATTCTTACCAATTTTTTTTTGCTCCAAATCTAGTTCTGATATCAAATCTGGTAGCATTAGCATTATTAAGTATTGACGAGTAAGAGTCGATATTGTAGTGGCTTTCCGGACAGAAAGCTGCTACAGACGGTGCTGATAGTAAGGGAAATTATATCATTCCAGTTCAACCGGATTTGATATGACTGAAGTTATATCATGTCCGGTTGAATACTGGTAAATAACTCGGTAGGGAGCAAAGATTATAGAAATATTTACCGTTGAAGTGATAAGATAGTTTTTTTTTATCACTAATTAAACGGAGATGATATTAATATTTATTAATATCTAAGTAGCCCCGCGTAATTAAATGTGACTATCTCCGAAGCGACTGGAACGGAGTTGAAGGTTTGCCCCGCATTGCGCTAGGGAAGCAATTCCCTTGGGTTTTAACTGGTTTACATTTTGTTAGTAGATAGTGAGGTTTATTCGTGCCTACCTACTTAGTTAATACATTTGAAATCTTTAGAAAAACTCTCATCTTATTTGATCGACTCCTGCTGCTGGCTAACAGCTAATTGTATAAACTATCCAGGACATAAATCTACAAAATGTGTAGATTGTCAAATACTTTTTAAGTGTTAAAATAGACCTCTGGGAAAAAGATATAGATTTTTTGCAGGAGTAGGCAACAGTTCAATAATTGATAATTGATAATTGATAATGAATAATTGATAATTACCTTTGTCTTAAAGGAAGAGGATTGATACCAATGAGAAAAATGTTGACTTCTCTTGGTCGATTGGACATTCATCGAGGATACCGTTCCCTACGGGACGCTCCCCGAACGCCATCCTCCGACCGCTTTTCTTCTGAAAATAAGAGGCTTTAAACCTTAATTATTCGGTAAGATATTTTTACGAAAAAGGATTTTTTAGGGTGACTTTTTCTTTCCGATTCCGCTCTAATTAAAAGGTTTATTTATCTAATAAATAATTGTACTCAAATTATGTGGTTTGAGTACAATATACATTGTGCATTGCACTAGACTTTTCCAGTCACAAACCTCATTAATTTTAGTTAATATTTAATAAACCTATCCAAAAATACCGATTTTGGAGAGGTGGCGTAAGGGTGTCAGAACCTTTTCTGGAGATGTCTAATGGGCTTATACTCTCTTATTGCTGTACTCCAAGAAAAGCAAGCCCAATACCTAACCAGAGTCAGCAATGGATTGAGAAGACATTTTCATCAAAATCTACTCTCCTATATCCTAACTATTCCAAATTTTCCACAGGCACAGTTTCCCAAACTTCGCCATATTTTTCCTTCAAAGCTTGCCAAGCTTCCACCTGCCCGGATTCATATTCTCCCGGTTTTCCCCACTGTAAAAATGCACTCAAAGCAACTTCATCCTGACTATCTAAAAATCTAATTGCGTAGGTCGTAAAATTTCCCCGTTTTGCTTCCCCAGTTTCAAACTTTACCCGTTTAATCTCATCCATATTCAGATGAAATTCAAAAATATCTGCGTGCATATTGGCATACTTACCTTTAGGAAGTTCAGCATAAAATAACTTTTGAATTGTTCCCCTAACTTCCAATACGGCAGCACTACTTGTCACAATTAAACGCAAAGTGCCAAGTTGTTCGCAAGCTTCTAAAAAATCTTTCAAGTTAGTAGTCATAATAAATTATCTATTATTTTTCATGATGTTCATAAGCTGCAACTATTCTCTGCACTAAAGGATGTCGTACCACATCCGCTTGAGATAGTTCACAAATAGCAATTCCTTCAACATTTTGGAGGATTTTAATAGCAACAGATAATCCCGATCTTTGACTTAGGGGTAAATCTGTTTGAGTAATATCCCCTGTTACTACCATTTTTGAGCGAAAACCCAGACGAGTTAATACCATTTTCATTTGAGCTGGAGTGGTATTTTGGGCTTCATCAATAATTACAAAGGAGTTGTTAAGAGTACGACCTCTCATATAAGCTAATGGTGCAACTTCAATAATGCCTTTTTCCATCAAAGTTGTTACTTTTTCTGCTTCTATTAATTCATAAAGAGCATCATATAGAGGTCTTAAATAAGGGTTGATTTTTTGTTGTAAATCTCCTGGCAAAAAGCCTAATTTTTCTCCAGCTTCGACTGCAGGTCTAGTTAAAATTAGGCGTTCATATTCGTTATCTAAAAGGGCTTTAACTGCTAAAATTGCTGCCAAGAATGTTTTACCAGTACCAGCAGGCCCTACACAGAATGTCATATCCTGGGTGCGGATGGCTTGGACATATTTCCGTTGGCGGAAGGTTTTGGCACGAATTTCTAACCCACGGCGAGTTTTGGCCAGTACGTCTTGCTGGATTTGTTGTAGCTCGTCTTGGCGGTTAGTATCAATGGCATGGCGGGCGGTTAAGATTTCTACGCCAGTAATGGTTTTGCCAGATTTCCACAGGTCTTCTAGCGATCGCACAATTTCCTGGCATCGTTTGATTTGAGTTGCTGTGCCACTGATTAATAATTCTTGTCCGCGCAGTACAACATTTGCCCCTGTATGTCGTGCCAGTAGTTTGATATTTTCTTCCTGATAACCAGAAAGAGCGATCGCGCTATCCATACTGGGTAATTCTATTTTTAGTGCCTCTGTCATGCCAACATAATTCCGTTTTGCCTTGGGTTTGAGTTTAGGATACTAGAATTCGGAGTTTCACCGAGGACTATTTATTGTTCCTTCAAAGTCTCTATGGCGACGGCAATCAACTAATCTCATCTTAGATGGTTTTAAATAATCCTTTTCCAACTTGACATTTTGAGGATAACTAATAGACTACCTACCATGTTTTGATTTGAATATCTCTAATTTAGCTTATTTATCAAAAAAGTTTTTGTAAGCTGTAGACAAGTTTAATACTACTACCTGAAGACATTGAGAATAAGTATTTTTTTTTAGCCATTCATACTCTTTTCTCAGTTGAGGTAGTATCTTCTGAATAAGCTCCTCTACTTAGACTTTTTCCAGTGTTTTTGTAGGTTTCATGGCACAAGTTTCATGAATAATTTCAATATTATATACAACAAGCGAAACTCTTTGTCAAAGCTAGTTGCTGTTCTGATGTTGGGTCGATTCTGTACTTGAGAGCCCGAGGAATTTATCACTTATAAACTTTTAACTTATCGTTAATTTTACTATGTAACAAAAAAATTAAAGTCGTCTATCCTGAACGGCTGACTCGTTTTCATTTCCGCTCCGAACCAAGCATTGCGTTGTGGGCTTCGGTGCTTTGACCCCCAATACCTCCAGAATCTGAAAACTATCTTGGTCTTACATAGCGTCCAGAGGCAGATACCCGTCTTCCGCTCTATTAAACTGACCCAAAACTACCCAAATCTACACTTAACTGGACATAGGTAGTTTTGGCGTTAACTTCCTGTTTCAACGTGGCTTTAGTTTGGCAACTAAAGGGTTTGTCCACTCCGCAGGCCATCCCGGTAGAGCTTACCGTTTGACTTGGTAGAGTC
>JBARXI010000557.1:0-25723 GCA_049647275.1 Microcoleaceae cyanobacterium | reverse complement strand
TTGACTCCCGTTCAATATTTGATGAAATTACATTTAACTGATTTTTAAGTGGAAAAGTTGATTTCTTCAGTTCACTTTCATTCGATAAATCAAGATGAAGCCAAGATACAACAAAAAATCTTTATGCGACAAAACTCAGTCTCTCGTATTTGAGTAATAGCAATTTGAAAAATTATTTGTCTGTATGTTCTTGAGATATATCCCAATCTATTGACTCCCGTTCAATATTTGATTAAATATATTTAAACTGATATAGCAATCCTAAATGATTTGTGAAAAATTTAGATGTATTTATTTTGTCTTCTACCTACCACCTAACACCTACCACCTAACACCTACCACCACCAAAAATTTATAACTGAAATAGGATTGCTATATTTGAATATAATATTAGGAGTTACGCAAAATCATTTATTATAAGCTAGGTATAAAGTCCGTTCCAACACACCCTACTTCAATGCTACATTCTTGTTCAGAGAAATTTATTGAATATAATATATTTATTCACCAAAATTTTACTGTTTTAGGAGCAGAAAAATGAGTAACAATAATCATTCTCACTGTTGTGCCTGTAGCCATGAAGAAAATCATAGCCATGGACTAGTAGATAGCCCTCAAAATTTTAATATTAAGCAGGAAATTTTACCATTACTTGCAGTTGCTCTTGTTTATATCTTAGGTCTAATTTTTTCTCGGCAACTGCAAAATACTCCCTACGGTATTGGCGAATATATTGTATTTATTCCCATCTATATTTTTAGTGGGTGGACTGTACTTTCTAGTGCCGGACGAAATATTCTCAAAGGTCAAATATTTGACGAAAATTTCTTAATGACAGTCGCAACATTAGCAGCTATAACTATCAATAAATTACCCGAAGCAGTAGCAGTAATGTTGTTTTATCAAATTGGCGAAACATTCCAAGAATATTCTGTCAAACGTTCCCGCAGTTCCATAAAATCTCTATTAGAAATCCGCCCTGATTATGCCAACTTAAAAATTAACAATTCTCTGGAAAAAGTATCACCAGAAACCGTAGAAGTAGACAGCATAATAATTGTCAAACCAGGAGAAAAAATTCCCTTAGACGGCGAAATAATTTCTGGCAATTCCCAAGTTGATACCTCCGCCTTAACCGGGGAATCAATACCCAGAAATGTCAGAGTTGGAGAAACAGTATTAGCAGGAATGGTTAACCAAACCGGAGCATTAACAATTCGCGTCACAAAACCCTTTAGTGAATCCTCAATATCCAAAATTCTAGAACTAGTAGAAACTGCCAAAACCAAAAAGTCAAAAACCGAAAGATTTATGACAACTTTTGCCAGATACTATACTCCAGTAGTAGTATTTATTTCCTTGGCGATCGCTTTCTTACCACCCTTATTTATTCCCAGCGCAACTCATGCAGATTGGGTAAATCGTGCCTTAATTGTATTAGTAGTATCCTGCCCTTGTGGATTAGTAATTAGTATTCCCTTGGGTTACTTCGGCGGAGTTGGTGGAGCTGCAAAACGGGGAATTTTAGTTAAAGGTTCCACATTTTTAGATGATTTAGCAGCAGTCAAAACCGTAGTATTTGATAAAACAGGTACTTTAACCGAAGGCTTACTTCAAGTAACAGATATTGTCACGAAAAATGGTTTAACAAAACCAGAATTAGTCGAGATGGCAGCTAAAGTAGAATCATTTTCAAATCACCCCATTGCTCAAGCAGTTAATAAATATCATCCCACTAAAATTAATAATTCTGATGTGGCAGACTATCAAGAAATAGCCGGATGTGGAATTAAGGCAAAAGTGGGAAGTCAAACAGTTATTGCTGGGGGCGATCGGCTATTACATTTAGAAAATATTCACCACGATATTTGTGATGTGGGAGATACTGCAGTGCATTTAGCAGTTGATAGTAAATATGCAGGTTATATCGTCATTTCTGACAAAATTAAATTTGATGCTGCCGAGGCAATTAAATCTTTGAAAAAATTGGGCGTGGAAAAAATTATGATGTTAACAGGAGATAATCAAACTGTTGCTAAACGAGTCGCAGAAAATCTCGGTTTAGATGACTATAAAGCTGAGTTATTGCCCGAAGATAAAGTTAATGAAATTGAAAAGTTGCTGAATGAAAATGATGGGAAAGTTGTTTTCGTGGGTGATGGTATTAATGATGCTCCCGTTATTGCTCGGGCTGATGTGGGGATGGCGATGGGTGGTATGGGTTCGGATGCTGCTATTGAAACGGCGGATGTAGTTATTATGACGGATGCGCCTTCTAAGGTTGCGGAGGCGATACAGATGGGGAGGAAGACCCGCCGGATAGTTTGGCAGAATATTGGTTTTGCTTTGGGGGTGAAAGGTTTGTTTATTTTGTTGGGGATAGCAGGAATGGCAACTATTTGGGAGGCTGTATTTGCGGATGTGGGTGTGGCTTTGATTGCTATTTTTAATGCGAGTCGGGTTTTGGGAGTGGGTAAAGCAGCTTAGGTTTAGATTAGATGTCGGTGGAAGTAGCGATCGCTTTCTTCTACAGTTGAAATCAAAACCCCGGTTTCTCAAAAAACTGGGGTTTTGATAGTTATAGTATTTCTTAATAAGAATGCTATATTTTGTTGCTATTCCATCTCCCCATCTCTAAAAATATGTAGCCAAATATTAAAAATTTGGTATGAAATTGTTTGGCTAATAAATGCAATCTAGTTTCTATATTCTTTGATGTTTACATTTTTAATTTTTGTTTGATAATCTAAGTGATTTTTGCTATTTCAGCTGTTGTTTAAAAGTTTTACATTAGCGTTATTAGGTATGAAAATTATCAAACTTTTAGGCTGAAAACTTTTGTCTATTTGTTTATTTGAGTAGTTCTTTTATAGCAGTACGTTTTTTGGCGTTTGACAATAAATTTTGGTTGTAAGGGAGTCTTGGTGCGACCCCGCGAATGCGCGACAGACGCACCTGGTAGCGCACTCCTGTGAGGGAGTAGAGAAATGTCCGCGCCCTATTTGCGTAGTGCTATAGTTTTAATTATTTTAGTAACTAATAAGGCGCAAACAAACCTAAGTATGTAATGAAGAGTAAAGTCGCTCAAAAACATCTTACTTTCTACCTTCTGTACGTCGCACCCCCCGCCTGCTCCCCTATCTCCCTTCTACCTTTCTAAGCATGATAAATTGTAATGCTTACCTACTTAAATAAATCTACTTCTGCGCCTGTTTTGGTAAAAGTATATTTTCAAGCTAGTAACAGTAGGGGTAGTATTTTAACTTTCCCCCTACCGTGAAGTTAAGATTCGTCTTCTAAATCTTCTATCATTTCCTGTAATTCCTCTGATTTTTCTTTGGCTAATTGAAGACAACTCATACTTGTGAAAACACCACCAGTTGTTGCAACTGTAGCTTCTGGTAGTTTGTTCAAGTAAACTAATCCGACACCGAATAATATTACAATTGCAGATAATCCATTTACAAACATTGCTAGGTTGTGACTTTGGCGAGCTTGCCGTAATTTTTCCTGTCTATATTCTCTTTTAAAATGTCGATCAATATTCATGTTTTTATCCATTTCTTGTGTGATAAAACTTCGCTCGTTGTTCATTATTTTACTCTTTATGTTGCCTGATTTATTTTGTTGTTTTTCCATATTACCTGTTTATTTATTTTGCTGAAATTAGTATAGCATAGACAAAAATGAGCATATAAAAAAACGAAACTATCAAACATTTTTTCTAGATGATTAAATCAACCGCTATATAAAATAGGAATAGATATATCGATAAAAATATTTATCTAATTTGTCAAAAAAAGAACTGTTTTTTTGTAAAGAATATAGTCTGGTTTAAATTGCTTGTTTGGTAAAGTAGGAGATGATTTGTGACATAGATTTTTGTAGATATAGATTGAAAACTGAATACTCAACGTTAGGAATTTTATGAAATCTGTTGTGATCCTAATTTACTATTCCGTATATCTGATATACAAACTTTGCTGTTATTTACTAATCTCACAAACAATAAATTTATTGTATACTGAGTGTACAAGCTATACAATAAATTTATTGTACGCTGACTGTACTGAGTTTAACTATCGCCATGATGATATTACTTAAAAGCGATAGTAAGTAACTGTTTTCCCTGACAATAATGTATCTTAACTCTGGCAGGCTCAAACAGCTCTGATACTTTCCCACTATTTACTTATTGTTGTTAGCGATCGCGCTATTTTTATGTCACTTTCTCCCAATACCTTCAACCGCGAATTTGAAATGACCATTAGCAAATTTGTCTAGATAAAAAATAACCCCGTTATCTACTGCAACCATAAAATGATACTGGAGATAGAAAATTCTGCTCAACTCGGCTCAACAATAAGACTACCCCCGCTGCCCCTACTCAAATCTAAAATCGTCCCTGATTCATTTGTGCATCTTCATATCTATCCTGTCTGTCAACACAATGCTTGTTTATTTATCTAGTCAGCGATCGCTCTGAATGTGCGAGCCATTCCATGGTCTACCAATCAAAAATCAAAAATCAAAAACACTTACAAACTGCTAAAACTTGGATTTACAAAAATTTGTTTATATACTATAGTAATAGTTTTGGCAGATAAATAATCTCCTCTGAAGCCCCATCCTGGACACAAAGTAGTTGAGGGCCTTCCAAGCGGAGGAGTATTGAAAATTGTGGCAACAGTATAATTGCCTATATAATCTCCCTACCCACTAGAGAGTTATACCTAAACCGTATCGATTTACCGATTGGGATCGACGAAGATCAATAGTCTTCTTATGACTAAATAAGGGAAAAGCAAACAGAGGGCCTAGCCAAAAGGATTTTCCCTGGTAGCAGAGCAATTTGTCAGGCAATAACTAGGTCAGTGGAGGAAACTAAAATAATTGTTTTCTGCTCCCTATACGAGCAGGATGCTGCCAAATATTTATGCTAAATCCTGAAGGAAATATCTTTCAGGAAAGCTAATAAACCAAACAAAACCAAACAAAAAAGGAGGTAAAACAATGAAAACTCAAACTAAAGTACACACAGATGCTATCAAAGAAACTTTGCTTTCCCTGTCAGATATGGAATTGTATAATACTGTTCATAATTGGCTCGATCGGATTGCTCAAACATCTGGAGAAACAGAATTTTTAGATGAAATGAAATTTGCTTTAGGTTATGAGTTAGAGTCAGGAGAGACTTTCCAATCTTATCGGAATTGGGATGAGTTAATGTATGCTGAACCTGATTGTGAAGATGTCTATTTAATTGCCCCATCACCGTTGAAATTACATAGGCATATAGATAAAATGGACTCAAATTCTTTTTATCACAATATAATTTATATAGCAGGAAAAGCATTTGGTGGCGACGAAATGGGATGGCCACCAAATGCTTTCTGTGATGGCTATAAATTCATGGAAAACTTAGTCGCTACTCTCAGAAAGAATCAACCTCACCCAGAGCAAAATAATTGTTCAGAAAGTTTCCGCATTATGACTCCAAACCAGAATAATGAACAGTTTTTTCAAGTCTCAGAACATTGGCGTACTTATAGTGGAGGTAAAGTAACTGATTTTGTACTTTTAACTTCTAATTAGTAGTTGCAAAAGGAAGAAACTAATTTCTAAGAGGTAGTAGATTTAGATAATAGGTGTATAGGTTTTTTTCAGTAAGCTTATTAATCATAAATTTTACCTAAAAACTAAAACCTAACACCTTCAAAGTTAAGAATTTACAGCACATTCGGTGGTTGATGAAGTACAGTAGCAATAGCTTTTCAAATAGTTTTTGAAGTATTGAATTAAGGTTTCATTTTTGTTGCCTCGATGTACTAGAGTCCATGTGCCACATTTACATGAAATACGCTGTATATTGAACTTTTTCTCTAATCACTTCCTCTTCTGAAAAACTCTTTCCTATTTTTATTGGTCAGGATTCAGGTAAAATTTTAAAGTTACACCAGTTTGCAGATAAATGAACTACAAGCCTATATACAGCCCTTTGCAGAACGGTTAGGTACAACGATCAAAGCAATTAACTTTTGAGCAAATCAGAAATTATTTTACTCACTGTTGTTACTGTACTGATTAGTTGTGCAAAGTGCTGTATTGAATCAATGAACAGTTATATGATGAAAGATTATGACCCGTCATAACACGCACCATGAGCTTTAAAAATTAGCGTGGGGGTCGCGAAACCCAAGGATAAAAACATTAACTGTTAACTGATGAGTACTTTGGTAAAATCAAATATGCTGTATTTGAAATAGAACAATAAACCTTACAAATAATCTCTCCTAACTCCCGTTTAACAAAAAGGGCAGCAGCATCTATATAAATCTATATAATTGTGTTTTTTATAGGGGCCATTTCGGTCCGAATGCTACGCTTTCCATGAATTGCCCCTACAGGTAGCGTCTTTCGGTAAGTCCTGATTAAATCCGGTTGTACAGTTATCGAAAAACTTCTTCCTAAATCTAGATTGGGGAAGTTCCATGGAACTTTCCTACATATTCCGATGATGGAATCCTCGCTCTATCCTAAATCCTAAATCCTAAATCCTGACTACTAAATCATAAAATAACTAATATCAAATCCGCTAGCTTTGGAGACTGATAAGAAACCGGGGAAAGTATTAAATATCCCATAATAGTGACATATACAAAGCACTTTCCCCGGTTTCTGTATTTATCCGATACTACCGGATTTGATATAATTGCCTGTTAATTACCTGGATTTAATATAATAGAAAGGTTAAACCTAACTAAAATAATTATACTTGAAAACCTGAAGTTTTTTGTTGAGAAAAATTACTTATATTTATGGATATATTCAAGACAAAAGCAGAAAAATTTGACTAAATATCTGCTCAGGTCAGAAAGTCTTAAATCTCAGATAGAATAGGTAAAAATGGAACGATACTTAGAAATATTAAAATTATTTTGGGGTGCAGCGATCGCTGCCGAATTAGAATACCGTTTTAACTTTATCATCGCAGCTATTAGCAGTTTAGGAAACTTAGTAGGCAGCTTATTTGGATTATTTTTATTTTATAGAACAGGCTACAAATTTGATGGTTGGAATTGGGAAGAAGCTTTAATTGTCTTGGCAATTTTTACTATTTTACAGGGTCTTTCAGCAATTTTTCTGATTCCAAATCTAAATCGAATTGTCCAACAAGTCCAAGAAGGTACTCTAGATTTTGTCTTACTAAAACCTATTAGTAGTCAATTTTGGCTTTCTGCCCGTACGGTATCTCCTTGGGGGCTACCAGATATAATTTTCGGTTGTTTATTGTTAGGATATGCAGGCAGTAAATTAGGTTTAGGAATTGATAATTATTTGTTAAGTTTATTACCATTTATCTGTGGAGTAATTAGTCTTTATAGTCTGTGGTTTATGTTGGGGTCAACTAGTATTTGGTTCGTAAAAATTTACAATGTAACAGAAGTTCTTAGCGGTTTATTAGAAGCAGGCCGATATCCAATGGTAGCTTACCCTACTGCTTATCGTTTCTTTTTTACTTTTTTAGTGCCAGTGGCATTTTTGACCACAGTGCCAGCCCAAGCAATGTTAGATCGAGTTGGAGGTATTTGGATCGTGGGGTCTTTAGTTTTAGCAGGTGGCTTATTTTTTGCTTCTATTAAATTTTGGCGTTTTGCTTTGCGGTATTATACAAGTGCTTCTAGTTGATAATTAGATCCAGAAATGTTGAATCGTGATACAAAACTGTACACAAAACAAAATATAGTTCTGGCCTACAGTAGGTTAAATTCACCATCGAAATTTCAACTTTTCATTTATTAATGCCAGAATTTCCAGAAGTTGTTAATAAGGCGATTTAGCTACCGCTAGGCTCCGCCAACGCTAAACTCTTCATTCAAACTCAGTATCTGTAGGGATACCAAACACTAGTAAGGCTTTGTTTCGTATTTTTTATGTTTCAAAAACCGAAAAAATGACTATTCTGCCATACGCAATAGTAGGGCGTTAAATCCTTATGGAAAGGAGACTTCAGGTCATTCATAGCTAGTAGCAATAGAGTAGGCAAACAGATCGACGGTCAAGCAGAGCAAATTTACCCAGACTTTTTGTCAGCGAGCGCTTCATACAGATTATATATATTTTATGTTTCAAAAACTGAAAAAATGACTATTCTGCCATACGCAATAGTAGGGTCTCAAATCCTTATGGAAAGGAGACTTCAAGTCATTCCTAGCTAGTAGCAATAGAGTAGACAAACAGATAAATGGTCAAGCACAGCAAATTTATCTAGACTTTTTGTCAGCGAGCGCTAAATACAAACTACATATATTTTATTTTTCAAAAACCGAAAAAATGACTATTCTGCCATACGCAATAGTAGGGTGTTAAACCCTTATCACAACCAAACTTCAGGTCATTTCTAACTAATGGCAATAGAGTAGGCAAATGCAACCCTAGCTATAATAAACCAGCTAAATATAATCTTATAGATATAGAGAATGAAATCATCCATACCACCAGAAACAGACCTAGTACTAATAGGAGGCGGTCATAGCCACGCGATCGCCATCAAACAATTTGCCATGAACCCAATACCAGGAGTAAGACTAACCATAATCACAGACATATATCACACACCCTATTCTGGGATGTTGCCTGGATATGTGGCAGGCTTATATACCTTCGACCAATGTCACATCGACCTGCGCCCCCTCGCCAAATTTGCTGGAGCCAGAATATTTGTAGACCGCGCCATCGGTATCGACCTTGAAAAAAATCAAGTAATTTGCACTAACCGCCCGCCCGTAGTTTTCGACTTACTATCAATTGATATTGGCAGCACTCCCGCAAGCTTAACCGTACCAGGGGCAATAGAATATACCATTCCCGTCAAACCCATATCAAAATTTCTCACCTATTGGCATCAAATCACAGAAGCAGTCGCCCAATCTCCAGACCAGAAAATGCGGATAGGAATAGTCGGCGGTGGAGCCGGAGGTGTGGAGTTAGCCTTTGGGGTGCAAAGTCATCTCCATCGGATTTATCACAATGCTAGACAACCCACTAATAACCTGGAGTTGCATCTATTTCATCGGGGTACGAGATTATTACCCGAACGCCATCGTTGGGTGGGAAAGCAGGTTGAGAAAATTCTTAAAAGTCGGGGTGTGGCATTGCATTTAGAAGAAAATGTTGGGGCGGTGACGAGTAAGGATGAGCAAGGCAAGGATTTTTGCACCGATGAGCAAAACACAGATTTTGGCACGGATGCAGGGATGAACGATCGGAAAATTCAACAAACGACAAACTACACTCAAAACCCTACAGCCATTTTGAACACCGATGAGCAAAACACAGATTTGGGCAGCAATGCAGGGATGAATGATCGGAAAATTCAACAAACGACAAACTACAAACTAGACTGTACACCCAAAATTATTCACTGTGATTCTGGGTTGCAAGTAGAATGCGATATTCTGTTTTGGGTGACTCAAGCATCTGCGGCACCTTGGTTACAAAAAGCGGGGTTGGCAACAGATGCCAGTGGCTTTATTTTAGTCAATGAAAAACTACAGTCAATTTCTCATCCCCAAGTTTTTGCTGCTGGAGATGTGGCGACAATGGTTAATCATCCTCGCCCGAAAGCTGGAGTTTTTGCGGTGCGACAGGGAAAACCTTTGTTTGAAAATCTCCAACGCACTCTTTTGGGAAAATCTCTGAAATCTTTTGTACCTCAGAAAAAGTTCCTAATTTTGATTGGCACTGGCGACGAACAGGCGATCACTTCCCGTGGCACAATTGGATTTGGCCCACACCCGCTACTTTGGCGTTGGAAAGACTACATTGACCAGAAATTTATGGATAAATTCACCAACCTGAAAATGGAAGGCAGAAGTTATCCCCCCTACCCCCCTTTGAAAGGAGGGAGTCGAAAGAGGAAAGATTTTCCCATTATGCACTGTGCTGGTTGTGGGGCAAAAGTTGGTAATACGGTTTTGTCGAAAGCGCTGCATAGGATTAAACAGCCAACCCAGAGGGATGATATTTTGATTGGTATGGATGCGCCGGATGATGCTGCGGTGGTTAGGATACCAGCAGATAGGGTCATGGTGCAGACGATTGATTATTTTCCGGCGTTGGTGGATGACCCCTATTTGTTGGGGAAAATTACGACTAATCATTGTTTGAGCGATTTGTTTGCTATGGGGGCGATGGCTCAAAGTGCTTTGGCGATCGCTACTATTCCTTACGCTCCTCCGTCTAAACAGGAGGATATTTTATATCAATTGTTATTGGGAGCTACGGAGGTTTTGAATGAAGCGGGTGCTGTTTTGATAGGCGGTCATACGACGGAGGGAGAGGAGTTGGCTTTTGGTCTTACTTGTAATGGTTTGGCATCGTCAGACAAACTTTTGCATAAGGGTGGGATGCAGCCGGGAGATGTTTTGATTTTAACGAAGGCGTTGGGAACTGGAATATTATTTGCTGCGGATATGCGTTTGCAGGCAAAGGGGCGTTGGATTGAAAGTGCTATTGAATCAATGTTGGTTTCTAATCAGAATGCTGGGAAGTTGTTGTTAGAGTATGGTGCGACTGCTTGTACGGATGTGACGGGGTTTGGATTAGTCGGGCACTTGTTGGAAATGGTAAAAGCGTCTCAAGTAGGTGTGGAATTAGATATGGAAGCAATTTCTGTTTTGCCGGGAGTGGCAGAAACTTTGCAACAGGGTATTTTTAGTTCGCTGTATCTGGAAAATTTGCGGGTATCTGCGTCGATTCAAAACCGAGAAAAGGTTAGTATTCATCCACTTTATCCATTGTTGTTTGACCCGCAAACTTCTGGTGGGTTAGTTGCTGCTGTGCCTGCTGAGTCTGCAAATGCTTGTTTGGAGGCGCTACAGCAGGAGTATTTGGAAAGTAGGATTATTGGGCGGGTGGTGGTGTTGGATGCAGGGATGATGCCGATTCAAATTAATATTAGAAATTAACATTAGATATTTTCAAAAAAGAATGTAGAGATGTTACATGGAACGTCTCTACAAGGGTTGTATAAAAAAAAATATTTCCACGCCTATGTCTATTTAGATGAATTCCTAGTAACTTTTGCAAAAAAAATGTTCAGATTAGAGGCTAAAATTGAAAATCTCTACTGCATTGTCGGAGGAGGTTTTCAACTGTACAAGCAGATTTAGGATCATTCCGGCGTTGCATCTATATATATAACCGGATTCTATATCACAGGAAAAAACATCTCAACCAGTAATTCGGATAAAGCCTTCTACATCTGATAAGTTTCTGGTAAAATTTCCACTTCGATTGCTTTTATTTCCTTCAGATGTGATCAAGGTAGAACTACCAGGTGTATATCCCCTGACAATGCCAATGTGATTATATGCGCCGCTAATATCAGACCAATCAAAGATAACGATATCACCACGAGCAGGGTTAAAACCACTACCTTTGAGATACCAAAAGCCTTTTTTACTTGCCCAATATTTCCACGATGCAACTAATGCCATTGTTGCCCAAAATCCGTCAGGTTGAATCGGAATATCAATGCCAGCTTCTCGACAACAATAATAAACAAAGCCCCCACACCAATCAAAGAAAACTTTTTGAGCTGTTTCCCAACTCACTCCAGGTCCAAATTGATCCAATTCCCACATTGGTCGGCGAAATGCTTTAAGATACTTTTCTGCTTCACTATTGTTATTAGACCAACGCAATTGTTTATTCGCCTCATTTTCGGCAAAATTTGCTAATTTTAGACGTGGATTTTCTCTGGGTATATCGATAATACTATTGTCAAATTTATCAGCGAGTTCTTTCCATGTTTGAGTATAAACTTCTCCATCAACAGTAATTCCTGCATTATTTTGAAAAGCCCTCACTGCTCTTTCCGTATTTGAACGAAACTCTCCATCTTCATCTCCTGCATTGAATCCAAGTATGTTTAGAGCTTTCTGTAAAGCTCGAACATCCTCTCCTATTATTCCTCGCCGTAGAACACGAGTTAAAGTAGGCAAGGCAAAGTCAGTGGAACTTCCACCAATTGGAATTACTGCTCCGCCACTATAATCGAGATTCCATGCTTCACTTCTTTCTAATTGACCATTCCGAAACTCTGGTAATCGCCATATGGAAGAGCCGGGAAAACGATTCAGATAGGTTTGTAATTCTGAGGCTTTCGCTGGACGACTTGAATCGCTTTCTGACCCCCAGATAGGTAGAATAGGTTTGCTTAAACCCATTGATTTATGAGATTTTAGACAGTCTTGCACTTCATCCTCATTGGTAGCCCGAAAGCCAAATTTCTCGAAATAGATTTGTGGTAAAGCGATGTCACAGTACCGATCTAAAATCTTCCAAGGAACGTTGGGATGAAAGCCAGGATGTCCAAAGCTAGTGTAGCCTAATGCTCCTGTTGGAATTAGTGGGCGTAATTTAGTGAGTAAAGTCTCTACATTGGGATGGCGACTCGTGTTCTCAACTTCTACCTCTAAATCGAGAATGTAGCCATCTAAATCACAATCAAGTGCTTGTTTGACTGCTGAAACTTGAGGTTCAACATCTGATGTACCGTAATGATAACCCCACCCAAAAACTTGAATTCCTTTGTCTTTGATTTTTTTGACAATATCTGCCGAGCATTGATCGCTCCAGAACATGGGGCGGCTTTTGCCATCAAACACCTTAAGATAAACTCGTTTTGCTTTGACTTTTACTAATTTCTCTAAGTAATCATTACTAATTAGTGCAAGATTCCAAATCCAAATGCCATTAGGATGTGTAGCCATGAGGTTTAATCTCCTTTATTTTAAATAATTAAAGCAGCAACTCTACCTGTACGCTCAGTTGCAACGTACCTTAAACCACAGAAATGCGTATAACGCCCGAATTTTGCGTAAGTCTTGTGAAATATTAAACTGATATTATAGATAAACCCATTAGATTGAAATAAATTTGGTTCCTAAATTGTCAATCCTCAGAACTTGCTTGCGATTTCTTGGATCGGCACTAATGTGAATCCAACCGGGTTTAGCAAGAGTTCCATATTCAAGGATTACCTGATCGAACGGACGATTATCAACAACCCATTTTGCTAAGGCTCTTGTATCACCACTGGTAGGAATTACATCTGCAGCATAACCGAGTCGATGGGCACTATTGGGAGCACCACGAATAACCTCATTGAGCTTTTCTGAACGGAAACCTGAATTAATACGCAGTGGGCCTAATACATCACGAGCAGGTTGTAGAATCTGTTCACAGAGCCTCCGTAGTCTGTCAATTTCTAGCTTAGTTGGGGTGTTATCGATTCCTCTATTTATTGCTGTCTGAGAAAAGATCATTTCACCGAGGGTAAAATTAAGCGTTAATTTCAGATCGAGATCTATGTCAGATGGCGACTCGATAATTACCCAAATATCGTGGGTGTCAACTAAAGCGTTAGTTTGATCCAATCCCTTTGCATAAATAATTCGGTATCCTGCTACATTAAAACTATAGGAGAATGACCATTTCCCTCCGCTTACCGCCACTTTCCCCAAAAACCAGCGATCGTCTGCCCATAACTCTACTTCAGTAATTGGGCTATCTGCTGTTCCCTCAAACTTTACCTTTGTTCCGAGTTCAAATTCTTTCTCTGAAATAGGTTTAATTATCTGAATAGTCATAATTTAAAATCCTCTTATCTACTGCTTTTAAGCAGGTATAACTCCTTGCAATTGTGCTTTTTGCAAGTCGATTTTTAAGGGAAATATGATACCAAAAATGTCGATTTTTATCAGAAAATCTCCTTATTTCCACTATTTAGTTAATTCTTCACTCCTTACACGCTTCAGGAAATTATCCAATTTCCTAGAGAAATACACCCAATTCCAGGCATTAAAAAATTATAACGACTATCGCACCCGTCCAGTTAATTTTGTTCTTAGAAATATGTTGCCTAGAGTCAAAGGAACTCTGAGAAATTTACCAGGGATTAGAAATTTATATGTCTAAGACTATTATCGCCTTTCAGTAAAATACTAACCCTATTAATTTACAATTCTTATTTATTTTTCTGTGAGAATAGTATCAGCAAAACTAACACCAGTCAGTATCGTTGGTGTGTTTACCAGGACTTACCCAGAGACGCTACCTGTAGGGGTAATTCATGGAAAGCGCAGCATTCGGACCGAAATTACACAAAAAACACAATTTATAGATACGCGTGCGTAAGTCCTGTTTACATCAAAGGGACTAAAGTCAGCACCACCAAAATTGAGGTCTTCTGCACTGAAGTTAGTTAAATCAGCACCTCGGAAACTGGTATTGGTTGATGTTTCTCCTTGAGGTGCAGAAATATCAGTCCACTGAACACCACTCAAGTTTGCCAAATCAAAAATAGCATTAGTGCTATATGTCTAACTACCAACTTCAAAAAATATTGCTACAAAGCTAGTAGTCAATAGTCAGTAGATATGGATTCATGCTATTTCTGAAGTTCTGAAACTAAAATGGATTTAGAATTGACTCCTACAGGTTATTTTAAGTAGAGAATTATTTTTTGATCGACAGTTGTTTCTGCATTTTTTACCGTTTTTTGAGCAGATTTATTAACATTTTTGTATTCTACTGTAACGATCTTTTTTTAATTTGGTATAATTATACCTAGCACCTACTACCTAACACCTACTACCTAACACCTACTACCTACTACCTAATACCTAATTTTTACTATCTTTAAAATAAACTTTTCCTAAAGCAGCAGGAGGAGTAGATTTACCTGCTAAACCAATCAAGGCTAATAGAGCAATAATATAAGGTAACATCTCTAAAAACTGATAGGGAATATTTAGATTAAAAGCCTGAACTCTCAACTGCAAAGCTTCTGTTGCTCCAAATAATAAACAAGCTAAAACTGTATTAACGGGATGCCATCTACCAAAGATTAAGGCAGCCAAAGCAATAAAACCTTTACCGCTACTCATACCTTCTGTAAAAAATTTCACATGAACTAATGCTAAATAAACTCCACCTAAACTTGCCAAACAACCACTAATACCTACACTCAAATAACGAACTAAATTAACAGATATTCCTGCCGTTGCTGCTGCTTGGGCATATTCACCAACTCCTCTTAAAGCTAAACCCCAACTGGTATTAAAAATGATATAAGTACAAACAGGAATTAACAGCAAAAGTAAATAAAATAAGAGGTCTTGATTTAAGAATACTCCCAAAATTGGCAAATCTTTTAATCCGAAAAAATTGATAGTTTCAATACCAGGTAGAGCAATTGTGCCACTGTCAAATAATACCCTTGCTCCATAAGCAGTTAATCCTGATGCTGCTAAATTTATGGCTAAACCTGAAACTAATTGATTGACTTTTAAACTGACACAAATATAGGCATGAATTAAGCCTAAAATTCCTCCAGCTAAAACTGCTACTAAGGTTCCTATCCAGACATTTTCAGTAGTAATAGAAACAGCGGCACTGACAAAAGCACCTGTTAACAACATTCCTTCTAAAGCAATATTAAGGATGCCGGAACGTTCAGAAAATAATCCACCTAAAGCAGCAAAAGCTAGAGGTATAGAAAGTCGAATTGTGGCAGATAAATAATCAGAAAAAAAGTGAATATTTGATAAATTCATTAGTTAAAATAGCATTGCAACTGGGATTTGAATTTAAGTTTTTTGGTCAAACTCTTCAGGCTGGTGATAATGCTGCTATTACTCAAGAAACAAATATTAAGCTGGCAGCTACTATTGATAATACAGAAATATTGCTCTTTAATTTAGCCTATCTTTTCAGAAAAAGATTAAATCCCTAAAATAAACAAATTACTATTGATTTAGATGATAGATATTGTCCTTCGAGTTCAAACCTGTTGTAGATATTTTTATTGATAGGGAGCAATACCTATAGATTGTTTAAATAAACTACAAAAGTAATGAGAGCTATTAATTTGAATTGCTTGAGCCAAATTGTTAGTAAAAATTTCCTTAGAGCAACAGTTCATTGTACAATTACATTTTGATAACTTAGGAGAATAGATAGTTATGGCAACTGCCTATAAATATAATCGTCTTTCCAAAGAAGATGCTGTTGTTTTACTTATCGATCATCAATCTGGCTTAATCTCCTTAGTACAGGATTATTCTCCCAATGAATTTAAAAATAATGTATTGGCATTGGCAGAGTCAGCAAAATTTTTCAATCTTCCGACAATTTTGACAACTAGTTTTGAAAAAGGACCTAATGGCCCTTTAGTTCCCGAAATTAAACAGTTTCATCCTAATGCACCTTATATTGCCCGTCCAGGTCAAATTAATGCTTGGGATAATGAAGATTTTGTTAAAGCAATTAAAGATACTGGTCGCAAACAGCTAATTATGGCGGGGGTTGTTACTGATGTCTGCGTCACTTTCCCTGCTTTATCTGCTTTAGAGGAAGGCTATGAAGTATTTGTTGTAGTTGATTGTTCTGGTACTTTCAATAAAGATGTACGGGATGCAGCTTTGATGCGGATGCAAGCTGCTGGCGCACAAATGATGAATTGGTTTAGTGTCTCTTGTGAACTTCACCGTGATTGGCGTAATGATATGGAAGGTTTGGGGGCTTTACTATCTAAATACATTCCCAACTATCGTAACTTGATGACTGGCTATTTTGCCATACAAAAATAAGTTTAATTAATTGTTCTGAGATAGTTATTAGCGAGGGGAGAACTGGGTTATATCATGTCCGGATAATAGCGTGATAAAAAAACTTTCTCCTTTTTCTCCTCTTTATTCTTTCTTTCTTTCTTCTTCTTTGTTGCTTCTTTCTTCTTTATTCCCCTCCCAGGAGGGGAAATAATTGATAATTTCTGTACGAGAATTGATTTTATTTTTTATTATTGGAGATGTCTATTAGTTTTAACATTAAACAGTTTAATTTTATACTCAAATGCCCAACTTATTGCCAAAAATAACACTGTCAAACCTTGAATAGCATAAACAATAGTTATGGAAACCCCCGCACTACGCTGCATCACATTTGCCCCACTCCTGAGAACGCCAAAAAATAGAGATGTTAAAACTACTGCCAATGGGTTGCCTCGACTCAATAACGCAATGGCGATCGCGTCAAAACCATAACCAGGAGAAAAGTTTTCAAACAACCGATACTTTGCTCCCAATACTTCTGCACTCCCGGCTAACCCTGCCAACCCACCGGATAAACCCATGACTGCCAGAATAGTCTGGTTAACAGAAATTCCAGCGTAACGAGCTGCGGTAGGGTTTTGTCCGACAGCATCCACTTGATAACCGAAAGCTGTTGACGACAACACCACGGCTAAAATTATGGCAATAGCTAACCCCAATAAAATTCCGGCGTGAGCTTGAGTTTTGGGCAAAATTATCGGCAAACGCGCTGACTCGGCAATTAGAGGTGTGTACGGGCTAGGGGCGTCGGGGGCGATAAGTGGCTCATTAACCATATAATTGACAAAATTTTGAGCGATGTAATTTAGTAGTAAGGTAGTCAACACCTCATTTAAACCACGGGCGACTTTCAGATAACCAGCGATCGCTCCCCAAAATGCTCCTAGCAGAAAACCAGCCGTCAATGCTAGGGGTAAATGTATCCATATTGGGAAATTAGGCAAATATAGTCCGACGACAACACTACCTAAAGCACCCATATAAATTTGCCCTTCCCCACCGAGATTAAATAAACCCGCTCGTAATGCTATTAATATTCCTAAACTTGCTAACAATAGTGGGGTGGTTTTGCTGAGGGTATCGCTGAAACCAAAGTAGGTAGTTAGAGATTCTTGGAATAGCGCGGTATAGGCAGTTACAGGATTGGTTTTTGCTAAGAGCATTAAGGCTGCTCCTGTTAATAAGGCGGCGAATACTGCGAATATTGGGAGTAGAATTTTCTGCATTAGTTTGTAGTTGGGTTTTAGCTCCTACAAATTTTATCTTAATATTATCCGCAAAACTTGTAGGGTGCGTTAGACGGCTTAAATTCAGACTCTGAAAGGGATTTAACAATCCGTCGTAACGCACCATTCCATCTACTCAACGGTGCGTTACGGCGCAATGTCATGTTTGATAGTTCAACGGTAGTTTGTGGTAAGCACCTAACGCACCCTACTGGACTACTTAATTTTAATCTGACTGAAACAAGTTTTTCAGATAACGAGAACCATGCACAATTCGGAGAATTTCTAAAGTATTATCAGTAACTTGATATAAGATAATATATTTATCTAAAGGTACGCCTCACAACCCCGATCTAATCTCTTCATAACTGCGTCCCATCATAGGAAAATTGATTAAATTTTGACATTTTTTTTCAAAGGCTGCGATGAAATTTTCCCCTCTTGTAATATTGAAATTAGTAAAATAATCTATAATTTCGTTTAAATCTTTACTAGCAGAGGGAGCAATAATATAACGATTCATACTTATTTTTGACGAGATTGACGTAACTTTTCTTTCAACTGATTAACAACAATTTCTCCGTCTATTCCTTCACCTCGTCTGATTTCTTCAATAGCTATATCTACTTTTTCTTGAGTTTCTTCTATCCATGTTTGATAAATTTTTTCCTGTTCTTCTAATAATCTAAAAGCTTCGACAATAACTTCATTGGCATTTTGATATCTGCCAGTTTTTAGTTTTTGTTGGATGAACTCAATTTGTTCTGAATTTAAAGTAATATTCATTGCTAATTTTTACATTGTGTCTCTTTTTGTATGTATCTTGTCTATACCCTAATTAGAAAATTTTGACAATTCAAGTTGCAGTTTTTCGCTAGATTTTTGAGAAAATTATGGTCATATTTAGACTATGTTAAAGATAACATGAAGGAGGGTATTTGTCTTGACAAATCATCAATTTAATATGATGTCTGTATAAAATCGTAGGTTGGGTTAAGCGACAGCGCAACCCAACATAAGACTTCTCAACTTGCTGTACCATTACGGCTTTATTACCACCGTTGATTTTTGTTGGGTTTCCTCCGTCAACCCAACCTACACAATACAATAAACCGTAGGTTGGGTTAAGCGGCAGCGCAACCCAACATAAAAATTCTCGACTTGCTGTAGCATTATGGCTGTACCACTACCGTTGATTTATGTTGGGTTTCCTCCGTCAACCCAACCTACACAATACTCGTAAAATTGAATCTCTCAAACTTTTTTCTGTTGATGACTGAAACGCTTATATTTACAGTCTACAAGTCTTTGCGCGAGAAAATAATTACCCCAATCCCCATAACCTAACGTACCCTCTAGTAGCCTCCCAGGGAGGTGTCCCCTAGGCGTAGTTATCTTTCCATTTTCATCACTTATTTGATCGTAGTTTATTATATCTGAACCTCCATACTCATGCCATCCTACTTCCTTACCAAACTTCAACTCCATTTCCCTCATTATTATATATGGCTCTATTGCAGTTGTATTATTCAAACTCTGATAAATTTCCTCTTGCACAGAAAAGCCAAACATACCATCACTATATTTTACCCAAAGTTGGTCTATTATGTGGAGGTCTGTGCAAGGAAAATTGCCTACATCTTCCCTAGCCAGGAATCCCCAACTAACTCCTGCAACTTGTAAGACAACACTATAAGTTTCCATATCTGCCTCTTTCCACTTCTTAGCAGCTAGGAACTCACGCAGTTTAAAATATTTAGAAGGTAAACTTTGTTGTGGTGAAACTTCCAGGAGTTTTTTTATCGAACCATTTTCAAAAATATACTTTTTGCCAGGTTTTTGCTCATTATTCAATGTCATTTCAGAGCAAAGTAATTGTTGAATTTTCGGATAATTTTTCAGCCAATAGTTTGCATTTCCTGTTTCCTGTTTATTGGGTATAGATTCAGAACTAAGTATAATGGAATTATTTGATGGAAGAGATTTATCAACAGTATCTTTTTCTAATTTAGCAAGTAGTTGATTATTATTCTTTAGTTCCAAAAGAAGACGGGGATATCTGAGGGTAATAGCAGTAAACTTACCTATTTGTTCTACGGTTATTGTTTCTCTTTCAGCAAAAGTAACTCCAATAGAATAATAAGCAATATAAATCCTGAGCCTAAGTACATTAATATATTGTTTTAAACGACGGGGATTATAATCAAAAAAAGGAGCAACCATTTCTATAACTTCAGCAAGGCTTTCTTGGTCTAAATCTTTTTCAATAATTGGGAAAATAGGTAAATCTGGAGATAAATTATCAACCTCTTGAGATTCTGAATTTTGTTCTGAAACAGAAGACTCTTCTGGCTCTATTTTTTCCGCTTCTTTTTCTTTTGATAAAAATATTCTGTCTTTAAATTTTTCTATCCATTCTTTTGCATCATTAAACCTTGCGGATAAATAAAATACTTCAGCAAATAAACTATGAGGAATCCAAAAAAAGTATTTTTCTTGTTTTTCTGGAGAAGTTTTTATTTCTGAGATTTTTTCAACAAAACTATCCAACGTATTTTGAGAAGGTGCAGGAACTAAAAAAGATAATTGCACAAACTTTTCCAGAAAACTAAAACCATAATCAACCTTTTTGTTCAACTTCTGACTTTCATTTTCCTCTACTTGATTTTCGGCGATCGCTGAAGCTAGAAAAGGAATAATTTCTCTCTGTTTAAAACTTATTGCTGCTGCAATTTTTTCTCTATCCATACCCAAAATAAAAATTATCTTTGGGTCATTAGAAATCATCATATTTAGAGCTTGTAATAAATCTGCAGATTTACCCAACTCACAACGATCAAGGTCATCAATAAAAACATAAATTTTCTCATTTTTACCAACATAAGCATTGACAATTTTAGAAAAATCTTCGTGAAACTTTTCAATAAAAGCAACTTGTTTCTCATAATCAGGATGTTCAAGATATTGAGTCAAATCCATTTTCTGGTCGCCAATTAAATCCTTTAATATTGCCAGAAGTTTTCCTACTCCAGCAAACGCAGCACCATAACCTCCTAGTTGTAACCAGAAACTTAAAATTTGATTATTTTTATCTTCTTTATTATCGGTTTTTTGCTGGTCTTTTTTATCTTCCTCTTCTGCCTCTGAATCTGTTTTAACAATATCTGCTAACTTTTCATACCACGGAAAAATTCCCGCAACTTTACCTGGAAAAAATACAACAAATGGAACAGAAACAATAATAGTTGCCATCAACCATATTATTACCAAAGTCTGGAGAAACTTCACTGGTTTATTTTTCCAGTCAAGACGATTACCGATTAGAATTAAATAACTCCAGAAATTATATAAAATATCAGATAAATTGCGATTTTTAGACAATTGTTCTAAAAAAGATAGAGCAAAAGTCGCCCAAAGTGATTCAGACTTTTCATGTCGCCAAGCATTAAACCAAACAGTTTGTGTTTCTTGTTTGAATTTTAATCTGAAAAATTCATAGATATCTGATAGATCACTGAAAATAATCTGGTCTTTTTTAAGTTCCTGCCGAACTTTCTCTAAATTTTCCCGATCTAATTCTTTAGACTTATTTTTTACCTCAGCTTCAAGTTGCTTCATAAAAGAAGATTTACCACTACCCCATTCACCTTCAATAGAAATAGTTAGTGGCGGTTTAGTATCTTGATGAGTTAAAAATTCAGCCATAGCTATGACATAAGGAGCAAAACCAAGTTCATCTTTTGTCGTAGGTTGGTCGCCTACTGTAATAATTTGCTTTGATTTATCTGTAGATTCTGGCATCAGTTATCAGTTATCAGTTATTAGCTTTTTCAGCCCTTTCTACCATAGCAAATAAAATTTTGCAAATTTCATCTTTTCAGTCCAGTAGGGTGTGTTAGACGGCGAAAATTTAGAATGTGAAAGGTATTTAGGAATCCGTTGTAACGCACCATTTCATCTTTTCAGTCCAGTAGGGTGCGCCATTACGGGGAAAATTTAGACTGTAAAAGGTATTTATGAATCTGTCGTAACGCACCATTTTCTATATGCTAGACGGAGAAAATTTAGACTAAAAAGGTATTTATCAATCTGTCGTAACGCACCATTTTCTATATGCTAGACGGCGAAAATTTAGACTAAAAAGGTATTTATGAATCTGTCGTAACGCACCATTTTCTATATGCTAGACGGGAAAAATTTAGACTGGAAAAGGTATTTATGAATCTGTCGTAACGCACCATTTAGATGTGTTAATCTACTCCAATCATGCACTATTTTAGCCATGCCACTAGGGGTAAAATTGAATTAATATTTTCTGAGATTGTGTTGCTTTTATGATATAATCAACTAGAAATTTTGTTAAAAATTAAGGAAAAAAAGTCAATTATGGCAACTTATTTAATTACAGGAACTAATCGTGGTATTGGGCAAGAATTATGTAAACAAGTTCATGCTAAAGGTGACAAAGTAATTGCTGTTTGTCGCCATTCTAATAAAGAATTAGAAAATCTGGGAGTGCGTATAGAAACAGGAGTAGATATTACTTCTGAACAAAATGTAGCTGCTCTAGTTAATCGTCTGCAAGGGGTGAAATTAGATGTATTAATTAATAATGCTGGAATTGTCGAAAGAAACTCTCTAAATAATTTAGATTTTGATAGTATTCGCAAACAATTTGAAGTAAATGCTTTAGGAACTTTACGTCTAACTCATGCTTTATTACCTTTGATGAAATCTGGCTCAAAAATTGCTATTATTACGAGTAGAATGGGTTCAATTGATGATAATACTTCCGGCGGTTCTTATGGTTATCGAATGTCAAAAGTTGCTGTTAGTATGGCTGGTAAATCTTTATCTATCGATTTAAAACCACGAGGAATTGCTGTAGCAATTTTACATCCGGGTTTAGTTAGTACTAGGATGACAAATTTCACAGGAATATCTCCGGCAGAATCGGCAGAAAACTTGTTAGCGAGAATTGACGAGTTAAATTTAGAAAAAACAGGTACTTTTTGGCACGCAAAGGGTGAAGTATTGCCTTGGTAATTTAGCCAACATTTATGCAAAAAGCTTTTGACTAAAACGATAAACTTTTAGTCAAAAGCTTTCTGCAAAAGTTCAGCCACCTAACCAATGAAAACCGACAGTATTTTCTATCAACTATTTCTCGAATTACCAGGTGTGTTTTTTCAAGTTATTGGGAAATATCCCACTCTGGTAAACTCATATCAATTTCGCTCAGTTGAAATAAAACAAACTGCTTTCCGTTTAGATGGAATATTAGTTCCTGATAGTGAGTCGGCAAAAACTCCCATTCACTTTGAGGAACTACAAATGCAAAAAGACACCACTAACTAAACTGAAAAATTGAGGGCTAGCTAAATCTAAATCTGCTTGAAAAATTATCGAAGTTGCCATATATGCAGCATATTGTTGTGGATAACCTTGTTGTATTATATTATGTCCGGTTAATTAGTGATAAAAAACTTGCTTCTTCCTTCTTCTTTTTTCTTTCCTCCGGAATGCTTTCCTTACGGAATGCGGAGCAAACGCCAACACAAACATGAATTACCCCTACTACTTATTTATAAGTGGTAAATTTATTCTGTTTGCCTCAAAATCTACCATTTTCCCCTACCCCACGGGTGACTAATATATCCAGATGCTATTGTAGATATTCCTGCTTGGCAAGTTGACCTAAAATTTAGAAAACGACTGACAGAAGCGATCTTCTTCCTTCTTTCTTCCCTCCTGACTCCTGACTCCTCTGTGCTTATTTATAATTGTTTAACAGGACATAATATTAGTTGAGCAGTGAGAGTTTTAACTGCCACTTCCCGAACTTCTGGTGTTTGATTGAGCATGAATTTTTCCTGGAAATAATTTTCAGCTAATTTGAGTAAAATTTGATAGTAACATAATCAACAAATTATTAAATAATAACTGAGCTGTGATGTTGTGTAAATTGGAAAAAAAAACTACATTATAATTGGGCTATAAAATTGTAGTTTAATACATTAATTAATCTGATTATGACTAACTTTTCTTGGACTCAACAATGGTATCCAGTAACTCCCATAAATTATCTATAAACCTCTACTCAGACCCCAATAACTTTACTCGATAAAAAGTTAGTAATTTGGCGAGATAAACAACAAAAATGGTTAGCAATGGATGATACTTGTCCTCATAAATTGGCATAGTTATCTTTAGGAAGTATTGATAAAAATGGAAACCTAATGTGTCGGCATCATGGTTGGTGTTTTGATGGGGCGGGAAAATGTACAAATATGCCGATGTTGAGTGATGAAAAAGGTTTAGAAACTGCTTGTAATAGTGAGCGATCGCGAGTCATAATATACCCTACTCAAGTCTTGCAAGGATTACTTTGAATCTGGCCGGATAATAGTTCTACTGCTTTTGCAGATTCCACTAAAAAACAGCCGGCTGTAATGCCAGAATATAAATTTGATAGCTCTTCAACAGATTGGTTTATGTCTGAAGTGCCTGTTGGTTATACTGTCTCTGTTGAAAGTAGTTTTGACCCTTATCACGCCCAATTTTTGCATGAAGGAATTGCAGGTTTTTCTCCAAAAAGAGCTATTCCTATACAACATTTTGAAGTATTTGGAGAAATGTCTGCTGAAGATGGTTTTACTTTAAAGCATTCTGGTTACAATATTTTTAACAAAGATATGAATGCTACGCGGAAATTTACTCCACCCTGTTCTAATACAACAATTTACGAATATTCCAACGGAAAATCTGCTTTGTTTCTATTGTATTTTGTTCCGACCAAGCCAGGTTATTGTAAACATATTGTTCAATAATTAATAATTAATAATTAATAATTAATAATTACCTCTCCTTGAAACGGATTGGATTGACTAATCATGAAAATTTTTTTTCTCTTGGTCGATTGGATATGGCGCAGGTTTCCTGCGCCATCCCACCCTACGGTTCGCTCCGCTTTACATGTCGCTCCGCGAAGAGCGGAGTTGTGCGCCAGCGCGACCGCTTGTTTCTCCTTTAAAGGAGAGGCTTTAAACCTTAATTATTCGGTAAGTTTATTTTTGATAGACCTGCACCAAAACCTAACTTCTGGTTTTCCCTACTGCCACAATATTTACAAACTGGCTTACAACACTCATTTAGCTATAAGTTAAGTAACCAATATTTATCCATGATGCACTCCCAAGCTGTTAACGAATCTACAAAGAATCAAACTTGGCAAAAATTATATTTTATGCCCTCATTAGCTGATGTTGGTATAGTTACTTTTCGGAAATGGTTAGATGAATTTGCCGGGGGTAAGCCGGAATGGCAAGGGGTAACAGAAACACCTTTTCAAGAATTAAATGACGAACAATTATACGATCGCTGGCACAGACATACAAAACATTACCCTAGTTGTCGTCAATCTCTAATTTTAATAGATAAGGTCAAAGATTTTTGCCAAACTTTTACAGTAGTATTGGTAATTTTAGCCTTGTTGTTAATGGCAATTAATCTACCTGTCAAAATAGCTTTAATACCAGTTTCACTTGGCATATTGAGTTTAATTTTATCCGATAAATTAGACTCGATGCGACAACCTTTTCTGAGCAGTATTCCGAACAAAGGTTTGCCCGTGGTTAAACTATAGTTAATTTTCTCTATCGCCAAAAAATTTTACTATAAATTATTGATTGGGAGGAAAGATAACAGGGCTATTTTATTCTAAACTGTGCCATATTATATATTTACGAAAATAGGTTATTTATAGCTTCCGATAATTTATCTTTCGCTATCTGAAAGTAAGTAAATTCATTGCTA
>JBARXI010000556.1:0-2297 GCA_049647275.1 Microcoleaceae cyanobacterium | reverse complement strand
GACCTCTGGCTCAAGAACGGAGACGCTCTTTCTCTAAGTCGGCTCAATGAACTGCGAACCAAGAATTCTTGGGAATCCCCCACTATATTCGGTACTCCGAATTAGTGGTGGGAGGATGTCAATACAGTGAGGCAATAGCCTACTTCTTTTTTCTTAACCTTTTTGTTCTGAGACAGTCGGTGGGTCAATAACCATTTTAACCTTATTCAACAATTAATTATTAATTATTAATTATTACCTCTCCTTAAAATAAGAGAATTGACTAAATTGACTTTTTTTCTTATCTCTTGGTCGATTGGATATAGCGTTTTGCTACGCAACATGTTTACGGAGTATGACAAACGGAAAAAGCGGAGCAGCTCTTGCAGAGCTGCTCTCTTCGCCATCCCTCCACCGCTTTTATCCTTGATGCGTAGAGACTTTAAACCTTAATTATTCAGCAAACTTTTTCCCGGCATTAATCCCAATATTAAAGTTGCCTTTTGGTGTGTGTCTTCTGCCAAAGTTAAGATAAATCAAAGTTGAACTGAGAAAAAATATGAAACATCCATTTGAACAAACATTTGAGGAACTTAAAGCATCTTTGCAAAAAAATCAAGTTGAGTCAAATGCTCAATTTATTCCCCCCACGAATGACCCCTCTCTATTTATACCAATAGCACCTAGTCAAGAAGGTAATCCTACAACCGAAGCATTAGGAGAAGAAGGTGGGATGACTCCAATAGTAATTCCAGCGGGGGAAGCTACTACTCTTGCTATTGGGGAAGAGGGAGGCAACGATTTACCCCTACCCACTACAGGTGCTATTGGTGAAGCAGGAGATACGATGGCTGTGCCAACAACTGGTAATATTAATACTGTGCCTATTACGACTCTGGCAACAGGAGAGGAAGGTGGTACAACTACGGAAATTTTTGATGGAATGGAAAATGGTAATACGCCTCTAGCTACGACTCTAGAAATAGGAGAGGAGGGCGGTATTAGTGAGGCTATTCCAACAACATTAGCTATTGGGGAAGAGGGTGGTAATTTTGAAGCTGTACCTACAACATTAGCATTGGGAGAAGAGGGGGGTATTACTCCGATTGGAATTGAAACAGGGGAAGTTTTACCACCTACTTTGACCTTTGGTGAAGACGGCGATGTAACAACTTTAGCGGTGGGAGAGGAAGGTGGTATTACTACTGTTGTTAATGATAATAATGTTAACCAACCTGGGGGAGATTCAGTTGCTAATTTTAATGAAGATATCTATCGACAAATTTATCCAGATATTGATACTGCAATTAATCGGGGAGAATTTAGTTCTGGTTTAGCACATTATATCCAGTTTGGACAGTTTGAAATTGAAAGAATTGGTTTTTTTTCGGGTACTAATGGCAATGATATTGTCACTGCTTTTGGAAATAATAACAAAATTGTGGGTGTTAGTATCCAGGGATATGATGTAGTGAATGATGAAATTATACCTAATGGATTTGGTGCTGGTGAAATTGATATTTTAGTAGGTAAGACTGAAGTAGCAGGAGTTGATGAGTTTATACTTGGTATTTCTCCAGATTCACCTTTTTATTTAGGTTTTGGTAACTTTGATTTTGCTGTAATTAGAAATTTTGATGTTCCTTTTGACAGGATAATATTACCTGGATTTATCACAGATTACAGTTTTGAGATAGTTAATAATTCACTCAATGTTTCAACTGCATCTGGGGATTTAATAGCTATTGTAGAAGATGTTGCATCTGTTGTGGAAAATATTGATTTTATCTTTTCTACTTAATCAATAGTGTTGAATTTTAGATCGTGTTCGGATAATTAGTAATCAAAAGTTTTATCCATTGCAACCCTCAGTATAACTGCCTTCTTTCCAGGAAAGTGTAATATTAAGTCCGGATAATAGCGTGATAAAAAAACTTTCTCCTCTTTTTCCCTCTTATCCCTCCTGACTCCTGACTCCTCCCTAATTATTTATAATATTAAGTCCGGATAATTTGTTACAAAAACCTTCTCCCTGATTCGGTTGATCTTTTCCTTCTGGCTTCCTTTCACGTTTAGTGTAACTATTCAACCGGACATGATCTAACTATTCAACCGGACATAATATTATATCATGTCCGGATAATAGCGTGATAAAAAAACTTTCTCCTCTTCTTCTTCTTATTCTTCTTTTTTCGTAACTGCCTAGCTAGTAATAATGGAGGTGAGAAAAAAAGATACATTACCAAGTAGCGCCTCAGTAATAACTTTCTAGAGATTCAAACCATGCTTAGAAGCAGTAGAAACAAAAGAGCGAAGAT